>CAZQPP010000070.1:0-22078 GCA_964594295.1 uncultured Myxococcales bacterium
GTCGGGTGTCGGGGGGCCGGGATCTGGTGCCGGGTCGGTGGCGGTGTCGGTGGCCGAGTCGGTGGCGGTGTCGGTGGCCGAGTCGGTTCCGGGATCTGCTCCGGCGCCGGGATCCATGCCGGGGTCGGTGATGGAGTCTGCCGGGGTGTCCCGGGCCTCGTGGCTGTCTTCGTCCGAGCCGCCGGCGTCGCCGGCGTCGGTGGGCCCTTCGTCCGGGATGGGGAGGGTGCAGCTCTGCTCGACGCAGACCTCGCTGCCCTCACAGTCCGTGTCCTCGGTGCAGCAGCCCGGCCTCTCCGTCGAGCAGCTGCGGGTGCTCTCGTCGCAGGGGCCGAGGTCGTGGCAGGGGCCGACGGTGAAGCTCCACTGCTCCTCGGGCGAGGCGTTGCCGGGGACGTCGGTGACCCGCACGCTCAGGCCGTGCTCGCCGTCTTCGAGGGCGGGGAGGTCTGCCGTCCAGGGATCTCCGGGAGTCGCCTCCGCGGCGCCGAGATCGTCCACGAGCACCTCCACCGCGCCCACGCCGCAGCGGTCGTCGTCGGCGCGGACGAGCACCTCGCTCTCGCCGAGGCTCACCGAGACCAGGTGGGGCGCCACGGTGTCCAGCACGAAACCGCGCTCGTCCGACACGCTCTCGTTTCCATCGGCGTCCACGCAGCGCACCTGCCAGCGGTACGTGCCGTCGGAGGACACGGGGCGTCGCAGGCTCCCGGCGTCGACGCCGGCGGCGAACGCTTCGGTGGGCTCCCCGGGCGCGGTCAGCAGCACATCCACTCGCTCTACCCAGCTCTCCGCGTCCTCGCAGGGCTCCCAGACCAGGTGAAGCTCTTCCGTGCTCAGGCAGACGCCGTTGAGAGGCTCCTTCAGCAGCGCCGTGCCGGGTGGCTCCTCGTCCGGCGGCCTGAAGCCGTCGCGGTACACCAGGACGTCGTCTCCGCCGATCACCTCGGGCTCGCCGTCTCCCACCGACCACGCGACCGAGAGGTTGTCGCCGCCCCGGTTCTCCTTCATCAGGGCCTCGACGTAGCGGTGCTCTCCCGCGTCGAGCGCCACCGGCTCGGAGCGCTGCGAAGCCTGCACGTACCAGTTGCGGAAGCTCGTCCACCCCGAGACCCAAGCGACCAGCGACGCGTGTGCGGGGTCGTGATCGGTGGAGAGCCGGAGCTCCCCCCCGTCGTCAGAGGCGATCCAGAAGGTGTAGAGCCCTGCCTCAGGCGCCCGGACGAAGCCCCGCAGGCGCACTCCGTAGCGGTCGGCGCGGTTCGGCGGCGACTCCATCGAGGCGACCACGCCCCGCTCGTCGGGTGTGTCGGGAAAGGCCGGGCTCGCCCGCAGATCGTCTACGTCGACGCCCGCGATGCCGTACCAGCTCTCGAGGAGCGCGCCCCTGGCGCTGACCTCGATGTCGACCACCGAGCGCATCACGTGGCCGGTGCTCGAACGCACGCCATAGGAGAGCGTGTCGACGCCCTCGAAGTCGGGCTCCGGCTCGAAACGCCAGACTCCGCCGCCTACGTCCACGAGAGGCTGCGAGCCCGCCTCGACCTCCACGATGTCGGCCACGCCGTCGTGGGAGAGGGCGCGCCCGCCGAGGTCGAGCTCCAGCGGCGTCGCGATGGGCGTCTGGAGCAGACCCTCGATTCCACCGGCGGCGGGCATCCAGTCGGGGAGGCCCGCGACCTCGGCTTTCGCCGCCTCGCCGAGCGTTATGCCCCAGGTGTCGCCGAGGAAGCGGCTCAGGTCGTGGCCGACCTCCTTCGAGAAGCGCACCAGCCACTGGTCTCTCTCCTCCTGCTGGCTGCCGGGCAGATCTCCCGCAGCCGCTGCCTCGTTGTAGCCGGCGAGCACGCCCTGGAATGCCTCCCAGCCCCAGGCGTAGCGGAGCTCCAGGAACATGGCGAGCTTGTAGCCGACGCCTACGGAGGGGAAGTTGCCCTGGGCCAGGCCCTCGAGGGCGCGCTCGAAGGTGGATGCCTGCCCCCCGGTCCAGGACCATCCGCCGCGCGAAGGCTGGCCGTGGCGATCGTAGGCGTAGGTCGTGAAGAGGTTCACCGTGGCCTCGACGGCGCCGTCGAAGGTGTAGGCGTTGTCCCAGCCCCAGCTCTTGTCGGGGCGGCGCTGAGCTTCGTGGCCCAGCTCGTGGTACCAGCCCCAGGAGCCGGAGGTGCTGAGGGTCTCGATGTTGGTCAGCTCGTCGCCTGCCACCAGCGGCCCCTGCACCGGGTAGCCGGCGTGCAGGTAGCCGACGCTCACCTGGACGTCGATGTTGATGCGCTCGCCGTTGGTGCGCAGGTGGGCGTGGCCGCCGAGCTCGTCCTGGTAGGCGACGACGTCGTCCCAGTGCTGCACGACCACCTCCATTGCGTCCACGTGCCGCGCGAAGGTGGAGGGCAGCGAGATCTGGATGTTCGGTGAGACCAGCTCGGCGTAGGGAGCGGGTCTGTCCCGCATGCGCCCCGCCCACGCTTCGTCGTCGTGCTCGCCGAGCACGAAGTAGGGCGCCGCCACACCTCCCTCGATGGTGACCTCGAATGGATCGTCGCCCTGGTGCTCCGTGCCGACATCCAGGTAGATCGCGCCGCCGAAGGCGCTGGCCGCGTGGGTCTCCACGTCGTCCCCGGCGAAGGAGCGCGCGACTCGCGGGAGGCGGTTCCAGCTCCCCCGCGGCGAGATGTCGTCGGTGTGTCCGCTCAGGCGTACTCTCTCGAGGCTGCCCACGGCCGTGCCCGGCACGCGGATCGTCACAAGCTCGCCCGGCGGCGCGTAGAGCCCGGTCGAGTGCCAGCGGGTCACGGAGGGGTCGACGGTCATGGTCGCCGTTACGCGGGGCGCGTCGTCGGGGACCGCGCCGAAGACGGCGTCAGCGGTGCGGTGCTTCTCCACGTCCTCGGGCGCCGTGTCCTCCAAGACGGCCACCTCCCTCCACAGCAGCCCCTGCTCCCATGTGTCCTTGACCGGAGTCGCCGGGGTCGGGTTGACCGACGCGATCCGACCCCAGAACTCGTCGTCGAGGCGCCGCGCGAGGGGATCGTCCTCGTCGAGCACGTCGAAGAGCCGCCCGAAGGAGGCGCCGCCGCGGTCGAGCTCCTCCTGGCTCCAGCCGGCGCCGCCCTCGAGCATTGCGATGACGGCCTCGGCGTTGACCCGGCCGCCGGCGCGGGCGGTGGCGTCGATGGCCTCGGTGTCCCAGCGGTGCCCGCTCGCGAAGCCGATGCCGGGCTCGCGCAGCAGGAGGTTGCCGGGGGCTTCGTCGAAGGGCTTGCCCCACCACCACTGGTAGCCGACCCCGTAGTCCGCCAGGAAGAGCCCGCCGCCAGCCCGGACGAAGTCGCCGATCGCCTCGCGGTTCGCCTCCGGCTCGTTCTTGCCGAGCCACGCGGGCACGAGCACGTCCGCGCCGACGAGGGCCGCCGGCAGCCCCGTCTGGTCGCTGACCCGCACGTCGCCGAAGCCCTCCCCGGTCAGCCAGTCGGCGATGCCCTGGTCCTGGGTGACCACGACGATGTCCTTCGCGCGCGTGCCCGCCAGCCACTCGAGGCCGTTGAGGTAGAAGGCGCCGGAGACTTCTCCGAAGCTGCCCATGTTCAACATCTGGTGATCGGGGACGGCGATGACGCGCCCAGCGCCCCACGAGGCCGCGGCGACCATGGGGCCCTCGGTGACCTCCCCCGGGTAGAAGACGACGTCGTAGGCCTCGGGCCCGTAGGCGACCATGCGCCCCGGCTGTACGCCGCTGTGGATCTCGAAGACCCCCGCGAGGATGGTGTCTCGTGCGGCCTCTGCGTCGACGAGGGCGTTCACGCAGACGCGGAAGACTGCCTCGACCGCGCTGGAGCCGGTGACCTCGACGCTCACGGTCGCGGCGCCGGCCCAGCCTGGTGGAGGCGTGTAGCGCAGCCCGTCGAGGGCCGCCGCTACCTGCGCCGGCGAGCCGCTGAAGCTCAGGGCCGCGTCCTCGAGCCCGTCGCCCTCGCCGAACGAGAGGCCGTCGGTCTGCGCCAGGCTCAGCGTCCCGTGGTCCACGCTCAAGCGCAGCAGGTCGTTCGCCTCCAGATCCCCGTCGAGGGAGACGGCGTCGTAGGTAGCCGACGCCAGGACTCTCGCCTCGTCGGTGCGAGTGACGGCCACCTGTGGTACCCGGATCTCCTGCACCGCCGCACGGGCGGGAGGCGTACTGACCGCGGAGAGCGCGACGAGAGCAGTGAGAGAGATGACAAGCCGTGTCTTCATTCGCCCTTCCTACTCAAGCTGCCGGCGCGCGCGCAATCCGACAGGCTGGCTGGCCGCCCTCCTCGTGGTCGCCCCCATGATCGCCGCTGGCTGCGGCGCGGGGGACTCCTCGAGCGAGACGGAGGCGCAGGACGTGGCAGCAGACCTGCCGGACGAAGGCGCCGACCTGCCCGTCTACGACTGGTCCGACGGCTACGTGGAGCTCTGCGGCTGCGGGCCGACCGAGCACTGCACGCCGCCCGGCCCCTGCGAGCCCGACGTCTGCAAGAAGGGCAAGGTCACCTGCGCCTCGGAGACGGAGCGCCAGATCTGCTCGCCCGACGGCTCCAAGATCAGCATCGAGGCCTGCCCCAACGGTCAGCGATGCTACGGCGGCATCTGCAACGAGCCAGTGTGTCGCCCGGGGGACCCGCCGCTCTGCCAGGCGGGCAAGCGGCTGGTCTGCAACGAGAAGGGCACGGCCTACATCGCCAAGGAGTGCCCCGAGGGGACCGAGTGCAAGGACGGGGAGTGCGAGTAGGAGCCTCCTACGCCTCCGGGGTCACCTCGGCTTCCGGCTCCTCCTCCGCGGCCTGCTCGGACATCTTCTTCCCCAGCGCGATGATGTACTTGTAGGTCACCTCGCGCGGCAGCTTCTCCTGGCGCTCGAGGATCTCGGCCACCTCCTTGACCTTCACCTTGCGCTTGAGCAGGTCCACGATCATCGGCGCGACTCGCTCGAGGGTCGCGCCGTGCTCGCGCAGCTCTGCCTCGCTCAGCTCGAGGGCCTTGGTGCGCTTCCGGTGGTAGGCCACCACGATGCCGCCGTAGATCAGCGCGAGCAGGCCCACGGGCAGGGGCACGCCGAAGAGCTCGAAGGGGCCGAATCCGAAGCCGATCTCGAGCACGGTGATCGCCACGCCGATGGCAAGCCAGATGAAGCCCCAGATGCGTCCGGGCATCATCTCAGTCGGCCCCCTCTGCGTCGCGGCGAACCAGCTCGTAGCGGGTGCCGTCCAGGACGATGCGGTGTCGGGCCCTCTCCCTCCCCTTCGGGGTGGCGGGGTGTACGGCGTCGCCTGGGAGCGCGAGCACCATCTTGCCCGCGTCCGGCAGCATGTGCGGCTGGGTGGGTGTCAGCTCCCGCCCGGCACGCGCGAAGGCCACGAGCTCCTCGAGGCGCGGGAACGCGCTCATCTCCCGCAGCACGTACCAGGTGGGCGGTGGAAGGAAGAGCTCCTGCTCCGCGTGGGCGTCGAGGGCCTCCTCCGGCGACATCCACACCGAGGAGACGGTCTCGTGGCGGTCGTGGGCCGCTCGCGGGGTGGTGCGGAGCGCGGCCAGGTAGAACGTGGCGTCGAAGCGGCGGGGCTCGAAGGTCGGCGTGATCCAGCGCGCCCAGGGCAACAGGGAGTCGAGGTCGGGCTCGCAGGCGAGCTCTTCGCAGAGGGCCTCGAAGCGTGTCGCGTCGCCGTGGACCTCGGAGCGCCAGGTCGCCTCGCGCTCCTCGTCGATCTCCTGCGGCGGCCGCACGAGCAGGGCCCCGCACTCCTCGAAGACCTCGCGGATGCCGGCGCGGCGCATGGCAGCGCTGTCGCCCATGAGCTGCTCGCCGTCGCTCGGAGCCCGGCCCGCTGCCGCGAGGTCCGCCTCGTCGAGGGTGCCTCCCGGGAAGACGTGGGCTCCCGCCATGAAGCCGCTCCGCGACGAGCGCTCGAGCATCAGCACGCGGTAATCGCTCCGCGGCGGCGGAGGCCCGCCGGCTACGGGTGCGGCGACGATTACGGTGGCGGCGGGGCGTGGGGTGACTGGATCCGGCATGGCCACACCGTAGGTTAGACGGGTCTTGCGGGCAAGGCGGGGCGGTCGCGATTGGCGGTGACCGAGGGCTGCTGGTATCGGGTGGCGATGCTCCCCGAGTCATTCGACCTCGGACCGATCCCAATCGCTCCTTACGGCTTCGCCATCGCCGCCGGGCTGCTCATCGCGATGCACCTCGCCCGCCGGGAGAACGACCGGACCTTCTTCCTCGCGCCCTACGAGTTCGAGCGGGTCCTGTTCTGGACGGTCGTCTGGGGCTTCCTGGTCTCCCGCGCGTTCTACGTGTGGACCCAGTGGGACTACTTCGTGGCGATGTGCGTGGCCCCGGAGACCGTCGCCGGGCGGGGCGCCGAGCCTGACTGCCTGTCCGCCATCAAGGTGTGGGAAGGGGGGCTCGTCTACTACGGCGGCCCGCTCGGCAGCCTCGTCTACCTGGCCTGGCGCTTCCTGTTGGTGCGAGGCGGTCTGCCCGAGGAGGAGCGAGGTGCGCGCGCGCGCCTGACCCGCTTCCTCCGGTACACCGACATCATGGCGCCCTCACTGGCCCTTGCGCACGCATTCGGGCGCGTGGGTTGCGTCATGGCCGGCTGCTGCTTCGGCCTGCCCTGGGACCACCACCTGGCCATCGCCTACCCGCCGGAGAGCGAGGCCTACCTCCCGGGCGGGGGTGGGCGTTTCCCGGTGCCGCTGATGGAGGCCGGCTTCGAGGCCCTCCTGTTCGGGCTCCTCGTCTGGCTGCGGCCGCGCAAGCGGCGCCACGGCGACCTGACCCTCGTCTACCTGCTCGCCTACCCGGTGGCGCGAAGCGTGCTCGAGGTGCTCCGTGGCGACCACATCCGGGGCTTCCTGACAGAGATCCCCGTCGCTCCTCTGAACCGGATGCTCGGCCTGCCCGAGCACACCCCGACCCTGCTGACGACCAGTCAGGCCGTCAGCGTGGTCGTGGTGCTCGGCGCGCTGCTCGTGCTGTGGGCCCGGAGGAGGCGGACAGCCTCTACTCGCCCAGAGCCTTGAGCGCGTTGATCGCCTTGAGCGAGAAGTTGGCGTTCCCGTGCAGGGAGGCGGCGTCGCCACCGAGGGTCAGCGTGAAGGGCAAGCCGGCCGGGTAGGCGTTGAGCTTGGTGGCGATGGCCTTGGTCATGGCCGGGTCGCCGCCCAGCTGAGCGCCGACGGTCTCGACGATGGGGCCGACCTTGGTGAGCACGCGGCCGAGGTCCAGCCAGGTCACCACCATGGGGTTCGCGGCGCCGGCGGCGATGCTCTTCTTGAAGCCCGCGTCCTCGAAGCTCTTCTTGCCCTCGAGGGCGGCCTTGGCGTCGGCGAAGGCGACGTTCCCGAAGGCGGTGACGGCCACGTCCTTGCCGAACGCGAAGGCGATCTCCAGGCTGTCCCCGACGATCTTCTTGAGCGCCTCCTTGGCCGGCGGCGGCAGCATCGGCGCGGCCTCGTAGTTCACCTTGAGCTTCAGGCCCGTGACGTCGCCGGTCTCGACGAGCTCGAAGGAGATGCCCATCGGCTGCGTCATGGCGTTGGCCCCGGCGAACAGGGACTTCCAAGACGAGAAGTCGATCTGCGGCGCGCCCTGCTGGCCCATCATCGGCTTGGCGAGGGCGCCGATCTTCTTCAGCATGAAGTTGGCGTAGGCCGCCATGGAGGCCTTGGCCTTGGCGCCGTCCTTGACGCCCACGATCGCCACCGTGGACAGGGGGAAGGTCCCGCCGCCGAGGTGGAGGGACATGGCGCTGTCACCCGTGTTGGTCTTCATGTAGTCGTCGAGGATCTTGGTGAGCTCGGCCTTCTCCTCGGGGGTGAACTGGAGCAGGCCCGCGAGCATGTCCACCGACTGGCCCTGCCAGGAGCTGACGAGCTCCGGCGGGATGTGTCCGGCGAAGACGAGGTAGGTGGTGGCCGGGAGGCGCGAGGTGAGGTCCAGGGCCTTGCCGCGGGGCTTGGCGAGGTGCTTGGCGAGCGGGCTGTCCTTCGCCACGGCGGCCACGCCGTCGAACTGGAAGGCGCCGTCTTTCAGGTAGAAGCGCATGTCCCCGAGGGTGGTGGACTTCAGGGCCGACAGCGCCTGATCGACGTAGGTGCCGTACATCTTCTGGATCATCGCCGGGTCGACCGGAGCGGGCATTCCGGCGAACTGCCCGGCGACCTCCTTGATCAGCTCGGCCTTGGCCTGCTCGAGCTCGGGCCCGAAGATGCGGTTCACGTTGGCGAGGGACACCAGCACGTGGACGGGGGCCTTGGGCTTGAAGGTCTTGGTGACCTTCGGGAGGAAGTCCTTGCCCTTGCTGAGGTCGCCGGCCTTCTCCGCCAGCGCCACGTAGTCGCCGACGAAGTCGCCGTGGACCTCTTCCATGGCGCCCTTGATGGTGAAGCCGGTGCCTTCGGTCTTCGCGGCCTTCTTGTCTCCGAGGGCGGCGTCGAAGGCCGCCTTGTCCTTGACCGGCACGAGGGCCACGCCCTCGCCCTCGGCCTTGGGGTTGAAGGCCGCGATGAAGAGCGGCTTGGAGCGATCCATCCAGTCGATGTTCTTCACGCCCGAGCTGCCGAGCACGTCGTCCAAGAGCTCCTTCTCGAAGTCGAAGGGCTCGTCGGAGGCGGCCTTCGAGAGCGTGGTCACGAAGCCCTTGAGGCTGTCGAGGCTCTCGACGCCGACGACGGCGATGAGGTCGTCGGGGAAGGCCCCGAGGGAGTCGTCAGCCTGCAAGCTCGCCTTGATCGGCGCCTCGACCTTGGCGGGCGCCTTGCCCGGGGTCTTGGCTGTTCCGGCAGGAGCCGGCTTGTCCTTCTTGCAGCCGGCCAGCAGCAGCATTGCCAGCAAGCTGATCCCAGCGACGCGTCGTGCGTAGTGCATCTCTGTGCTCCCTTAATTGATGCCCACCCGTAGAGCGGGCGCGAATCCTAGAGGAGCGCACGGAAACCTGTCAATCGGACTCCGGATCCGAGTTCGAGAGCCTGGCCTCGACCCGCTCCACGCGGCGCTCGTCGGCCTCGCGCACGGTGAAGGTGTAGCCGGCGAAGTCGACCGAGTAGCCCTCCGCGGGCAGGTCGCCGGCCTCGTGCACTACGAAGCCGGCGATGGTGTCGTAGTCGCGGTCGTCGGGGAACTCGATGTGGAGGGCGTCCTCGACGTCGTGCAGGGGAGCGCCGCCGTCGAGGTCGAAGGCGCCGTCCTCGATCTCCTGGATGGGGATCTCGGCCGCGTCGTCGTACTCGTCGTAGATCTCGCCGACTATCTCCTCGAGCACGTCTTCCAGGGTGACGATGCCCGAGGTCCCGCCGTGCTCGTCCACGACAACAGCGAGGTGGACCTTCTTGCCCTGGAACTGGGTCAGCAGGTCGCGGACGCTGAGGGTTTCCGGGACGAAGTGCGCCGGTCGCATGAGCCGTCGGAGGTCGAAGGCCTGCTGGCCCGCCTGACCGAGCAGGTCGAGGAGGTCCTTCACGTAGAGGATGCCTACGATCTCGTCGATGCGGTCCCGGAAGACCGGGTAGCGGCTGAAACGGTCCTCGCGGATGATCTCCATCACCGAGTCGAGGTCGGCCGCCTCCTCGATGACGGTCAGGTCCGTGCGCGGCACCATGATCTCCCTGGCCACGCGCTCGCTCAGCTCGAGCACGCCGCTGAGGTAGCGGGCCTCGTCCTGGTCGAGGGCCTCGGCCTCGGCGCCGACGCGCACCATGTGCTCGATGTCCTCGATCCGGACGAGCGGGCCGTCCTTGGTGATCTTGGCGCCGAGGACGCGCGCGATCCCACGCGAAAGCCTGACGAAGACCGTGGCGACCGGGTACAGGGCCAGGTAGATGGCGACGAGGATCCCTCCGAGGCGCAGGTACTTCTCCGCGTTGTGGCGTGCGTAGGTCTTGGGGAAGATCTCGCCGAAGACCAGGACGAGGAAGGTGATCACTCCCACCGCCACGGCGATGGCCAGGCGGGAGCCCTCACCGATGCGGGCGCCGATGAGGGCGTAGGTGACGTCGGTGGTCAGCGCCGAGGCCAGCATGTTCACCAGGTTGTTCCCGATGAGGATGGTGGTGAGCACGCGGTTGGGGCGCTCCTGCCACAAGCCGAGGATGCGGCGACCGGGCGCCCCGGCTTCGAGGAGCTGCCGAGCTCGGATCTCGGAGATCGAGGTCAGCGCGGTCTCGAAGCCGGAAAAAAAGGCCGATGCCGCCACGCAGGCAGCAATCAAGCCAATCTCTGTACTGGGAACCTCCAATGGGCCGAAGGGCTCCCCGTTGCACCAAATCACAGGCTAACAGCTACGCGTGGGCTCGTCTATTCGCGGGCACGCCGGGCATTCCGGGTCGCGCTTCACCTTCAGCTCGCGGAAGCGGGCGCGGAGGGCGTCGTAGACGAGCAGGCGCCCGGCCAGGGACTCTCCGCGGTCGAGGCAGAGCTTGACGGCCTCCATGGCCTCGAGGCTGCCGATGATGCCGGGGAGGGCGCCGAGCAGCCCCGCCGCGGCGTTGTTCGGGGCGAGGCCCTCGGGTGGGGGCTGGGGGTAGAGGCAGCGGTAGCATGGGCCGACACCCGGCCTGAAGACTGTGACCTGACCCTCGAAGCGGTAGACGCTGCCGTGCACGACCGCCTTTCCAAGGCTCATGGCGACGTCGTTGACCAGGTAGCGGGTGGCGTAATTGTCGACCCCATCCACGACGAGGTCGTAGCCGGAGATGATCTCTCGCGCGTTCTCGGCGGTGAGCTCGAGCCGGTGGGGTACGACCTCCACCTCGGGATTCAAGGCCCCGAGAGCGGCGGCGGCGGACTCCACCTTCGGGCGGCCGAGGCGCTCGCCGTTGTGCAGGACCTGCCGCTGGAGGTTCGACTCCTCGACCACGTCCATGTCCACGATGCCCAGCGTGCCCACTCCGGCGGCGCCGAGGTAGAGAGCGACCGGCGAGCCGAGGCCACCGGCCCCGACCAGGAGCACCCTCGATCGGAGCAGGGCCGCCTGCCCCTCCTCGCCGACCTCCGGGAGGACGATGTGCCGCGCGTAGCGGTGGCGCTGGGCGGCGCTCAGCGCGGTGGCCGGGGCGGAGCGGGCGGCTTCCGGCTTGACCCTGTCGCTTGTGTCACCAAAGCTCGGCATGTCTGCTCCCTTGAGGACGTCCCCGAATGTACACGCTTCGCCTCGACGCCGACGACCTCCTCCTCGAGCCCCTCGAGCCGGTCGCCGGCGTGCCGGAGGAGGTGCTGCCGGGGGCGGGGCCGTGGCCCAGCCTGCGCGAGGCGCTCGAGGTTGCGCTCACCGGGGTCGAGGCCTCGGCCGCGGTGTTGACCTTCGAGCCTTCGCGCGCGGACCTGCGAGAGGCGTTGTTGGCGCTCGGCCGCCGCTACGTCGACGGCGGCAGGCTCGTCGACGGGCGGCCCGACCCGGCCGCGGCCCGCCGCGCCCTCGAGGGCGGTGCCGCCGGCGCGGTCCTCCTCCAACCCGGGGACAGGCTCCCCTGCCCCCCGCGGGTGCCGGTCCTGATCGACGCCAGGGGGTGCCCGTGGGTGCCGGATTCTCCTGTCCGCCTACCGCCCGGGACCCGGGCCTTGATGGCCCCGGGGCCCCGCGACGGCCTCCGGCGCGCGCTGGGCTACTGGCTCATCGGCGACACTGCGGCAGGGTGTCGCGCGCCGGCCGACGCGCCGGCCCTGGGCCTGGGCTTCGGGCGCCGGGCCCACCTGCGCGCAGGCAACCAGGCCCGCGCCCTGAGCACGCTGGCCGCGGCCGCGCGCTCCGCGGCGCTGGAGGCTCGGGAGCGCGCCGGCTTCCTCTGGGTCGCGCGGCCCGGCAGGAGCGGCGAGCGGCTTCGCGAGGAGCTCGCGCGGCGGGGCCTCGTGGGCTTCGCCTCTGCGCACCACGCCTACCGGCATCAGCTCCGCGTCACCCCGCCGCCTCGCTCCGTGCTGAGCCTGGCTGCCCGCTCGCTGGCGGGGATCAGGTAGCCGATATGGTGCCGGCGTGGCGCCCATTTCCCCGAATCCACCATTGTGTTATCCCAGTATATGACGGGTGCGGGGATCGCCGCCGCCAGAGCGAGGTTGTGCCGCCATGACGGATCGGAACCGACGCAAGAACGACCGGGTGCCGGTTTCTATCACCGGCAACCTTCGCTCCAACCTGGACCCCCGCTACACGGCGGTGATGATGGCGAACCTGTCTCTGGGCGGGGCCTTCGTCACCACTCCCTACCCGCTCCCTGTGGCCGAGCTGGTGCAGCTCGAGATCCCGCTGCCGCCGAGGGAGACTCCCGTCCGCCTCACCGGCGAGGTGGTCTGGACCCGCGAGGACTCCGAGCTCACCGGGATGGGGATCCGCTTTACCGAGATCTCCCCCGAGGACCTGTCGCTCCTGCGGCAGTTCATCACCACGATCACGAAAGAGGAGTAGAGCGCGCTCGCGTCTCTCTCTCGGCCCCTACAGGCTGTCGAGGGCCTTCCTCGCTCGGGCGGCGGACTTGCTCGAGGGACCTACGTTGCGGAGCATCTCCTTGTAGATGGCGCGGGCTTTGTCCTTGTCGCCAACCCGGCGGTAGGCCTCGGCGAGGTCCCACATGGCCGGCCGGTAGTGCGGGTTCGCGCGCCGGGCGCGCTCGAGCTGTGAGATGGCCGCGCCGTGGTCGCCGAGGCGGAGGTAGGCCCGGCCGAGCTTCGCGCGCGCCTCGCTGGTGGCCGAGGGGGTCTGCAGAGCCTTCATGAAGGTGGCCACGGCCTTGCGGGGATCGCTGCGCAGCTGCTCCGCCCCGAGGTCCATGAGGCGGTCGTAGGACATCGTGGGGGAGGAGCGGCGGCTCGAGCTCGCCCGGTCGCGCTTCTTCTTCTTGGGGCGGCTCTTCTTGCTGGGCTCCTCCTCCTCGGCCTTCTCCTTCGCTGCGCCCTTGTCCGAGCCCGCCGTCTCGGGGGAGGTGCCTCCCGCGGCCGCGCCCGCCGGTGAGGCCGCGCCGGCGCCCTCGGCACCTGCTCCGGCCGCGCTCCCTGCCGCCCCACCTGTCGAGCCTGCCGATCCCGACGGCTGCGTCGCCGCCCCGGCAGCTGATGCCCCGCCCCCTCCCGGAGGCGTGGCGCCGGCCGCTCTCGCTGCTGCTGCCGAGGTCGTGGCGGAGTCCGGGGATGTGGCCGCGTCAGACTGTGCCGCAGCAGGCGCGGCTGCCCCGGTCTGCCCCGCGGCTCCGGCAGCCGAGCTTCCGGCCGCGCCTGGGCTCGATGCGGGACCCACCGCCAGCCTCGGAGAGGTCGACGCAGGCCCCGCGGCGGTCTGTGTCTGCGCGCGCTCGGGTACCGAGACCGAGTGCAGGTACAGGTGGGAGCTCGGCCGGGTGAGGCTGGTGATGAGCCAGGTGAGGAGGGACCCGCAGATGAAGGCCGCCAGGACGATCCAGAGCCAGGCGCCCGAGCGACGTCGAGGCTCGTCCTCGAGGTCCAGAAGCTCGCCGTCGTCGGTCATGAGCAGGGGCGCCTGCGCCGCGGCGGCGGCGCCGACGACGGGGGCGATGGCGGGCTGGGAGTCGGCTCGGAGGGTGAGAGCCGTGAACTCCGGCATCTCCCTGATGGGTCTCCACTCGTGGCCCTTCTTGCTGATCTCGTCGGTCAGCGCGACCATGCCGTCCGAGGCCCACTTCACGAGCACCGCCAGGTTGGGGAAGTAGAGCACCGCCCCGTCGGCCTTCCTCGCGTACCAGCCAGCCTCGGTCTCGTAGACGGGATCGGCCGGGTGCTGCTGGTTGAGGGCCGCGCCTACCCTGAAGACGAGGCCGCACGAGGGGCAGGTGCGAGTGACCGGCCCCTGGACGAGCTGCATGGCCTCCAGCTCCAGAGAGGAGGTGCAGCGGGGACAGCTAACCTCGACGTTCTGCTCGCTCATGGTGTTTGGGGCGGCTCCTTGGCGGGCTTGGTTGCGGCGTGAAGTTGCAGCGCGTCAAGGGAAGATGTTCTTCCAGTACTTGAGCGCGTAGAGGAGCGCGGCGAGGCCCAGCCCCGCTGCGGTCCCTATCAGGATGAAGGTCAGGCGCTCCACCCACCCCGGCTTGCTCGGTCCGGCCAGGTTGAAGGTGAACTGGCCCGTGACCGGAGGCGTGTGCCGCGGCCCGGCCTGGTCTGTCGGGGGCACGGTGTCCTCGTCGAGGGCCTCCGCATCCTGCACGGTGGTGTCCTTCCGCGTGACGGCCGGCTCGGGCCTGGTGAGGATGGCGGAGACCGCGTCGCGCTTCGACTCCGTGAGGGCGATCTCGTCCTCCTCGCCGTCCCGGGCCGGCAGCGGGATGTCCATCAGGGTGGTCGTCCTGCGGCCTTCCGGGCTGACGTCGTCGAGCTCCCCCGAGCCCTCGGACTCTCCGACCTCCCCGGCGTCTTCGAGGGCATGCCGCGCCTCCGCCCCCTCCTCGATGAGCGCGGCGAAACGCCCGAAGTTGCGCCAGCTGACCCCGTCGAGGCTCACCGCCACCTCGTTGAGGTTGCGCTTGCCGGTCGACCAGCGGATCAGGGCGCCGATGCCGTGGAAGTTGTAGGTGAGCCCGCCCGGGATGAGCAGCTTCCAGACGACGTTCTCCGGATCCAGCGGCTTGCCGTCGTCGTCCCCCTCGCCTTCGAGCGCTTCCGCGTCAGGGGACGTGATGCCCGGCTCGAGGCGCAGGGTCGGCGGCGGCTCGCGCCGCCCGTCCCCGATCCCGCCCGCCATGACGAAGTCCGGTCCGATGTCGTCGTGGTCGTCGGCGAAGTCGTCCTCGGGCGGGATGGGCACGTCCTCACCGCAGTGCGGGCAGACGACGGACTCCTGCGCCGGGGTCAAAGCCGCGCGCGGGTACGTGAATGCTTTCCAGCATTGCACGCACACGAAGTTCGTAGTTTCAGGCTCGGCCATCGGGCAAGACCAGCTCAGTCCGCGGCCAGGTGACGCATGGCACGACGACGAGCGAAACCACCGCGCCCCGGAAACGCAGGAGTACCATGCACTTCCTGGGGAGCGCAAACAAGGCGTTTCGCTTGCGAAACGCCCTGTTGGCAGAACGTGGCCGGCCGCCCGCTAATCTGTTAGATCCGCTGCGACTTGCGTATTCGCCTAGCCATCATCACCCTGACCGCCGCAATGGCCTTCGCCCCTGCTATGGCGGGGGCTGTGACCTCCTGGGAGGGGGACGCCGAGGTCTGCATGCGGGCCTTCCAGAGCCCCGAGAAGTCGGAGCTCGGTCAGCTGATCTACTGTATGAAGGTGTGGGCGATGTTCCGCCGGCCGGCGACCATCCCCGAGGCCGACCGCAAGATCGCGGTGCCTGCCTTCCTGCGCATCTACCGGGACGGCAGCGCGCAGTCGCGGCAGGAGGCCGAGCTGGTCCTCCAGAGCTTGAACACACCCATCCCCGACGAGCTGAAGAAGAGGGAGGGCAGCAAGCGCCGCCGCGGCGGGCGCGCGATCAGGGCGGGGCAGCCGAGCATCCTGGCGCCGGACCGCCCGAAGTACGAGCCGCCGCCCTGCGGGAAGAAGGCGACGAGGACGGCCAAGCGTTGGGCCGGCAAAGGCGACAAGCAGCGCAGGAAGGGCAAGTCGCGGGCGGCCGAAGGCCTCTACCAGCGCGCCCTGGCGGCCTGTGAGGGCCACGTCCGATCCAACTACGGGATGGCAGGCGCCAAGGCGATGCAGAACGAGGTGGCCGACGCAGTCGAGTACCTCCAGCGCCTCGGCGACATCGGCAGCAACGCGGCGATCGACCGTCTCAACCAGGCTCGCGTCGACAGGTCCTTCGTCACCCTGCGGGGCCAGCCCGACTTCCGCCGCCTCACCGGCTACATGAAGCTCAAGCTCCTGAACGGCTGCGGCGAGTACGGCGAGGACGAGGTGGAGCGCATCGAGCACCTCTTCGAGAAGCTGCGCCACGAGATCGCCGAGAAGGGCCACGACAAGCACCAGCGAAAGCGCCCCCACGTCTGGTACAAGTCCCACGCCAAGGTCCAGGCCCTGCTCGCGCAGGAGGTAGTCGACGACCCGGACACCCGGCTGCGTCGCATCACCTGGGACTCGGAGTTCGACATCATCGTCTCCTGGGGCGTGAAGCTCGAGAAGGACGAGTACGGGGACGTGCGCCCCAAGAAGAACCCGCGCTCTTTCGACCCGGACGCGGCCGACAAGAAGATGCGGGACCTCGAGACGAAGCAGAACCAGGCGCTGCGCAAGCCCGAGAAGGCCGCCACCACCGCCGAACGTGTCATAGACACCCCCGACCGCGCCGAGCGCAAGGCCAAGAGCGCCGTGGACCGCACGAAGCGCACCATCGACAAGGTCGAGAGGGTTGGCGGCAAGCTGGGGCTATGAACGAAGGGCTGTGACCCACCGAGGTTGTCATGACCGATCTACCCCTTCCCATCCTCGCCTTCTTCGGCCTCGGCTCCCAGGAGCTGTTCATCGTGCTGTTGATCGTGCTCGTCGTGTTCGGGGCCTCCAAGCTGCCCAAGCTCGGAAAGGGCGTGGGAGAGAGCATCCGTAACTTCAAGAAGGAGATGCGGAAGGGGAAGGAGGAGGACGCCGAGGAGGAGGAGAGCCCCGCGCAGGGCGCGCCTCGGGCCGTCGTGCAGGTCGAGGTGAAGAAGCCCGAGGCCATCGAGGCGGGCGCCGCGGGCGCCGCCGAGGTGGTTGACGCCGCCGCCGCGCCTTCAGAGGCCGAGTCGGCGCCGAAGGTGCAGGAAAGCTCCTCCTGATCCTTGGCCCGATCCCCCAAACGGCGCTCACGAGAAGGGCGCCCCCGGGAGGGGAGCGGTCGCAAGCGGCGGTGGTTGCGGTGGCTGGGCGTGCTCTTCGTCCTCGGCTTGATCCTGGCAGGGGTGGCTGCGGGCGCCTTCGTGCTCTACGTCAAGCACCTGACCCGCGGGCTGCCTCCCGTCTTCCGCTACGAAGACTACCTGGGCTCGGCCACGCAGAGCTCCTACGTGCTGGGCGCCGACGGCTCGGTCCTCAAGGTCTTCTCGGTCGAGCGCCGGACCGTCGTGCCGAAGGAGGACATGCCCCGGGTGCTGGTCCTGGCCACCGTCGCCGCCGAGGACGCTGACTTCTTCGCCCACGAGGGGATCGACTACGTCGGCATCGCCCGGGCGATGTGGAAAAACATCCGCGCGCGTCGCTTCAAGCAGGGCGCCAGCACCATCACACAGCAGGTGGCGCGGACCTTCTTCCTGAGCCAGGAGAAGAAGCTCGAGCGCAAGCTCAAGGAGGCGGTCCTGGCCCTCGAGCTCGAGCGGAAGCTCGACAAGGACGAGATCATCGCCCTCTACCTGAACCAGATCTACTTCGGCCACGGTCGCTACGGAGCCGAGGAGGCGAGCCGCTTTTACTTCGGCCGGCCGGTGAGGGAGCTCGGCCTGGCCGAGGCCGCCCTGCTCGCCGGCGTGATCAACTCGCCCGAGCGCCTGACCCCCTACCGCCACGCCGAGCGGGCCGAGAGGCGGCGGGCCTACGTGCTCCGCCAGATGATCGCCAAGGGCTTCGTGGACCAGGAGCGGGGCCGGGCCACCCTCGAGGCGCCTCTCGGTGTCCTGCCGGAGCCGCCCTCCCGAGCTCGCGAAGCTCCGTACTACGTCGACGCCGTCCGCAGGCGCGTGGTCGGGGCGCTCGGCAAGGAGGCGCTCTACCGAGGGGGGCTGAAGATCCACACCGCGCTTCGGCCGAGGGCGCAGGAGGCCGCCGAGGAGGCGGTTCGAGCGGGTCTGGCGCGCGTCGACGCGGCCTTGCGTGTGTGGAGGCCGCAGCGTCACTTCGACGACCTCGCCGCCGGCCGCCGTCACCTGAAGCGCTGGGGTCGAAAGCACACAACGGAGCTCCGACAGGGTCGTGTGGTGCCTGGTCTGGTGCTTCGGCAGGAGGAGGGAGGCCGGTACCTTGTCCTGACGCCTGGTGGAGAGGGCGTCCTCCAGGCGGGGCTCTTCGACGCACGCCTCGAGGTCGTCCGGGCCGACCTGGAGAAAGAGGCTGCGGCGGCCTCGAAGAAGAAGAAGAAGAAGCGCAAGAAGAAGTCACTCCCGCCGGAGAGCCTCTCG
Source organism: uncultured Myxococcales bacterium (assembly GCA_964594295.1). Taxonomy (GTDB): domain Bacteria; phylum Myxococcota_A; class UBA9042; order UBA3505; family UBA3505; genus CAZQPP01. Next base: position 18,047 of record CAZQPP010000070.1, read on the forward strand.
TACAGGGTGGGAGACCTCGTCCGCGTCGCCCTTAGCGCCGGACGCGACGACGAAGGTCGGCCGCTCCTGCAACCGGAGCCCGGCCCCCAGGCGGCGCTCGTGGCCCTCGACCCCGCGACCCGCGAGGTCGTGGCCCTCGTCGGGGGAGACGACATGCGCCGCCATCCCTTCAACCGCGCCGTCCAGGCCCGCCGCCAGGCCGGCTCCTCCTTCAAGCCGGTGGTCTACGCGGCTGCCATCGAGAAGGGCGCCGTCTCCGAGACGGACATCTTCGTCAACGCGCCCGAGACCTACCGCCTGCCCGGGGGCAAGACCTGGTCACCCCGCAACTTCGACGGCAAGGCCGACGGCCGGCCCCTCTCGCTTGCCGACGCCCTCGCGGGCTCGGTGAACGTCGCGGCCGTCCAGGTCCTCGCGCGCGCGGGTGTTACCCCGGTGGTCGAGACGGCCCGGCGCCTCGGTCTCCGCGGCCACCTCGCCCCGAACTACACCCTGGCCCTCGGCTCGGCCGAGGTGACCCCCCTAGAGCTCGCCAACGCCTTCGCCACCTTCGCCTCGGGCGGCCTCTACGCGGAGCCCCGCCTGATCCACAAGGTGGTGCGCCCCGACGGCGAGGTGGTGGACGTGGAGGCCGCCTTCCAGCAGCGGCGCTGTGACGGGGCCGATCCTCCGTGCGCCCCGCCGGGGGCAGCCCTTCAGCCCGGCACCGCACGCACGGTCACGCGCCTGATGCGCGAGGTAGTGCTTCGCGGAACCGCGCGGAAGCTCCGCCGCCTCGGTCGAGAGGTGGTGGGCAAGACCGGCACCACCAACAGGGGAAGGAGCCTCTGGTTCGCCGGCTTCGACCCCGACCTCGTGGCGGTTGTCTACGTCGGCCACGACGACCGGGCGCCGATCCGCAGGGGCACCGGCGGCAGGTACGCGGCCCCGATCTGGCAGGACTTCATGCGCGCGACCCTCATGGGCCGCCCCGAGCGAGGCTTCGGCCCATGGATGAAGCTGCGTCCGCCGACGGCCGCGGAGCTCACGGGGCCGCCGGCGGAGTCGCCGGACGCCGCGCCTGCGCCAGATGCGGGGGCTCCGGGCGCGGCCGCGCCCGGGACGGGGGCCCCGGGAAGGCCGGGAGCGCAGCCAAGGCCGGGGGTGCCCGCCGCGCCGCCGGACCTGGAGATGGGGCCGTAGCTCGAGGCCCTGCCGGTGGTCGGCTCTGTGGGTGACATCTGGGGCCGAAATGTCGGCTTCATGGAGGCGGCGTTATGCGGCCGCCCTGACCGCCCGCTGCTCGGGGACGCCGTAGTCCTGCGCCATCGCGCCGAGATAAGCCGCATTTCGGCCCTGCCGGTGGTCGGCTCTGTGGGTGACATCTGGGGCCGAAATGTCGGCTTCATGGAGGCGGCGTTATGCGGCCGTCGCGGCCGCATAACGCCTTGTTGACAGCGGGAGGGCTTTTCCTTGATTATGGCGCGCTCAAATTTTGCCCCCTCCCCCCCCTCCGTGTGCCCTGCGCACCGGCCCAACCACTCACAGAGCCACGAATGATCTCAGCCCGTCGCTACACGGCGCTCGTGTCCCGCTTGAGCCTCTGCTTCCCTGTGATCCTGGTGCTCTGGGCCTTCGTCGCGGCCTCCGCAGGCTGTGACAGCACGGCGAAGTTCCACATCAAGACCATCAAGTTCGACCGGATTCAGATGTTGAGCTCGTTCCCTGCCGAGAGGAGCGGGGACGGGTATCGGCGGGTGTGCTCCGGTCCGGCGGACGCCATAGAGATCAACCTGAGCTTCATCTCGACCGCGCGCGAGACCAGCGGCACGGAGACGGCGCCGGACCTCGACCGCTCGATCCGCCCGGGGGACCGGGTCGACCGCAACGAGGTGACCGTCGGTGACGCGAACGCCAGCGTGTCCAAGGAGCTCTTGGACCTCAGCATCGACTGTATCGAGCCCTACCCGGACGAGGACCTGCTCACGGGGCAGCAGTGCCAGGGCATCAAGTCCCCGCCTTCCGACGTCCTCACCCTGATGTACGAGGCCATCACCGCCAAGCGCGGCGAGGCGGTCGCGGTGGCCCTGCTCATAGACCAGTCGGGCTCCATGAACGGCCTCGTCGACCAGGACGACAAGCAGGAAGACGAGCTCGACCTGATCACGCCCGCCCCGAACCGTGAGCCCTTCAGCTCGGACAGCTCGTCCGAGCGCATCGCCCAGGCGGTGCGTTTCATCCGCACCCTCAACGCCGACGACAAGCTCGTCGTCTACACCTTCAACGGCAAAGAAGGCGTGGACGTGGCCTGCACGCTCCAGGCCGAGGACGAGCGCCAGCGAGCCGAGCTCTGCTTCGGGACGCGCCGGGACATCTTCACCGACAAGCTCGACACCATCGGCGGCTTCGCCAAGGGCCGCACGAACCTCTGGCAGGCGGTCAACGAGGCCTGGGACTTCCTGAAGGACGAGGCGCCGAGCATGGCGAAGCACATCGTCGTCGTCAGCGACGGCCCTGACACCTGCTCGCCCAGTGAGGTCTACCGGAGGAGCATTCCCGTACGTCCGGTGTGCGCGAGCACCGGCTTCGACGACGTCAAGCAGCTCGTCCACAACGAATGGGATCGCCACAAGATCCGCATCTCCTTCGTTCAGTTCCAGGCCCCCGGCTACCGGGACCACGACGCCCGCCAGTGGGAGATCGCCTGCATGAGCGAAGGGCAGTACCTCTTCATCAACTCCGCCCAGCTCCCCACCGCGAAGGCCGATCTCGGCTCCGCGCTGAGCGAGGCGGTCTTGAAGCTCAGGTACGCGCTCAGCGGCGTCTGGAAAGGCTACGTGAGCCTGCCCGCCTACAGCACCGACGCTCCCTTTGCCTCCGGCGGCGTGCCCGTCGGCAAGGTCTACGCTCTCCAGGGCAGCCTCCGCCTCGGCAAGAGCATCTTCACCAAGGTGAGCGAGACTCAGTCCTTCGGCATCGGCGGCAGCAAGAGCTCGGGACTCAACAAGCTCGCCAACCTCGACGAGCGCCTGCCCCTGCGCAAGCCCTGCGCCGAGGAGGATCAGTGCGGCGCCCGCACCGGAGAGTGCAGCGACGCCTGCAACGATCAGACCGCCGTCTGCGGTGACTTCCCCGCTCCCGACGGGGCACAGTGCGGAGGAGGTCAGGGAATCTGCTGCGCCGGGAAGTGCGAAACCGGCGCCGCCTGCCCCTGAACCCCGCAGAAACGAACGCCCACACGACCCACAGCCCATGCGAAAGGTCCAAGCCATGATCCGACACCGCCTGGTAGCTTCGCTGGCCAGTATCGCCTGCCTCGCCACATTGCTCGCCTCTCCAGGCGCTATGGCGCAGTCCGAGCCGACTACGGTCGACAAGGCCTTCGACCTCTACTGGGGGAAGAAGCGCGACATCCGAGTGATCCAGAAGCGCCTCTTCCTGAAGGAGTCTCGTTGGGAGATCAGCCTGCTCACGGGGATCGTTCCCAACGACGACTTCTGGATGTACTTCCCCCTCGGAGGCGGCATCGCCCACTTCTTCAGCGAGGACGTCGGCGTGGAGCTGTCGGGTGCATACATCCTGAGCACCAACAGTGATCTCAAGGACTTCCTCCAGAACAACGGGCTCGATGTGGACCTGCCGCAGTCATTGATGTGGCGCGCGGGCATCAATGGGCTGTGGAGCCCGTTCCACGGGAAGGTGGGCCTGTTTACGTCCAAGCTCCTGCACTTCGACTTCAGCGCGATCTTCGGCGTTGGAGCTATCGGGACGAATGTGCTCGACCCCTACACGAGGCAGGAGAAGGGCAAGGTCGACATCAGCGGGAACGCCGGCGCCGGCTTCCGAGTATGGCTCTCGGAGACCGTCGCGCTGCGTCTCGAGTACCGGCACTACTTCTACCCGGCCGAGGGCGGCGGCGTGTCGCTCCCGGCTGAGTTCAGCCTCGCGCTGAGCTTCTTCACCAAGGGGCCCGAGTGATGGTGCGTGCAAACCGTCGCATCTACCTGTCCGCTTTGGGGGTAGCCGCGAGCTTGCTTCTCGCGGCCCCGACGG
>CAZQPP010000071.1:0-22029 GCA_964594295.1 uncultured Myxococcales bacterium
TTCAACGTCTTCGCGAACCACGAGCACACCCCGGTGCTCGTCATCGCCCTGGCTCTCGTCGGCCTGGTGCCGCTGCTGAGGCGCGGATGGCTGGGCCTCGGAGCGCTGCTGGCGGCGACTCCCCTGCTGCTGACCTACGGCCTCATCGAGAGCAGCGTCCCCCGCTTCGGCGAGATGCGCTACCACCTGGCCGCGGCGCCCGTGGCCGTGGTGGCGGCGGGTCACGGCGCCGTGCTCCTCGCGGGCCTCCTCAAGAGCGCGCGCCTCCAAGCCGCGACGGCGCTCGGGCTGGCGGTGCTCCTCGCGGCTTCACTCGCCGCCCGCGCGGATGCCGTGCGTTGGGCCGCGCACCCCTTCCAGACCGAGCTCGACGTGCTGCGCCGCAACGTGCTCGAGGGAGGCGCAGGCTGGGAGCTCGGAGCGCGGGTGCTCGTGCCCGAGCGCGAGCACCGCATCCACCAGGACCTCCTCCCCCACGCGATGCGCTCCATCCTGGTCCACCGGGACCTGGAGATGAAGCTCGGCCCCTGGGGGGAGCTCTCCAAGCCGCCGCCACCCGGCGCGAAGAGGCCGCCCACCTTCGTCTACAGGGGCCTCTACGCCTACTACCTGGCCGGCGGCGACGAGAGCCCCGACGAGGTCTTCGCCGAGCGCATGCGCCGCCACGGGGTCGCCCTCGAGCCCGGCAGCGGCCTGTACCTCGAGCCCGTGTTCAAGGAGAGCCGCCCCTTCGTCCCCCACCACGACCTGCTGGATCGGGATCGTGCCCCCTCCGAGGTGGTCATCGCCCTGTATCGCCTGCGCCACGGCGGCACGAACACACGCTGACCTGACATCGCTGTCAATTGGCGCGCCCGAATGTGACATGTACGTCCGGGCCGGCTCCCAAGCAACGGACGCCCAGCGTCACACGAAGACCGGCCCGCGCGGACCCCGCGAGGGAGGAAAATCCCCGTGGGTCTGCGCAGTTAGTTCCAAATGTGCGGTCGCACCTGGGCCACCTTCCCGCGGCTCATCCCGGTCTGGCACGGGACTTGCGCCGCTTTCGCGTGGGTGCGCCCAGCTTGGGACGGGCGCCGCTCTCTCGCTCGGAGCCGCAGATGAATCACAAGATGGGTAACGTGGTGCCGGTGCTCTTGCTGCTCGGCTGTCTGGGGATCGCGGCGAGCGGGTGCGCAGATGGCACGGGCGACGCCGACGACCCGCACGCGGAAACCACCGACACCGGCGCGCCACTCACCGATGATCACGGCACGACAGCCACGCCGGACGGCCAAGAGGGCCAGGACGGTCACGACGGCCACGACGGCCACGACGGCCAGGACGACCAGCCTCGCTTCTACAGCGCCGCCAGGGCCGGCGCAGGTGCTTACTACGGTGGTTCAGTCGACGCCGGGGCTTCAATGGACGCCGGGGCACCGGCGTCGGACGCCAGCGCAACGCGCAGCGACGGCGCGACCGTCGAGGAAGGAGACATCTACCGCGTCCTCGCGGACGACCGAATCCTGAACCTCAACAGCTACCGCGGCCTTCAGGTCCTCGACGTGGCGGACACCTCCAATCCCACGATCATCGGTCGCCTCAAGGTCACCGGGACGCCGGTGGAGATGTACGTGGTCGGCGATCGGGCCGTCGTGCTGCTCAACAACTGGCGCGGCTACTACGGCGAGGTCGGAGTGCCCGGGGTGGACACCTTCCAGGGCGGACTCATGCTCCTTGTCGATATCTCGGATCCCACGGCGCCTTCCGTGCTCGACCAATCCCGGGTACACGGCTACATCCGCACCAGCCGCATGGTCTACGACGCCGAGAGCATCGCGGTCTACGTCGCCGCCCACGGGTACCAGGACTACGGCTACGGTGCGGGAGGGGCGTCCCCTGGCGACTACCAGGGGCCGACGACCGTCGTGCAGAGCTACGCCATCACGGCCGGGGGCGGCATCGAGGCCCGGTCCCGCCTCGACCTCGGCGGCTACGTCTTCGACATCCAGGCCACCCCGCGGGTGCTCATGGTCGCCCACACCGAGTGGCACGACGGCGAGGTCTCGAGCCGCGTCTCGGTGGTCGACATATCGAGCGCCTCGGGGGCGATGGTCGAGGGTGACGACGTGACGGTGAAGGGCCGGGTCTCCTCCAAGCACAACATGAGCTACTACAAGGGCGTGCTCAGGGTCGTGTCCGGCGGCACCGACTGGCAGGCAAGGACGAACCACGTCGAGACCTTCGACGCCACCGACCTCACGGACATCAGCCCCGTCGACCACAAGACCTTCGGTGACGGCGAGGACCTCTACGCCACCCTCTTCCTGGGCAACAAGGCCTTCTTCGTCACCTACCTGCGCGTCGATCCCTTCCACGCCTTCGAGATCACCGACGAGGGCTTCATCACCGAGCGCTTCGAGTTCATCGTGTCGGGCTGGAACGACTTCTTCCGCCCGGTCTTCGAGGAGACGCGGCTCATCGGCATCGGCGTCGACGATGCGAGGGGCAACCGCAACATGGCGGTCAGCCTCTACGACATCACCGACCTGGGCAACCCCGAGCCCATGATCACCCGGGCCGACGTGCGCGCGAGCGGCTCCACCTGGTCCGAGGCCCTCTGGGACGACCGCGCCTTCTCGGTGCTCGAAGGCGCCGTCGAGGCCACCGCCGAGGACGGCGAGACGGTCGAGACGGGCATGGTCCTGCTGCCCTTCTCGGGTTGGGACCGGGACCGCCAGCGCTACGTCGCGGCCGTGCAGATCTTCACCTTCTCCCCCGGCACGCTGACCCAGCGCGGCTACATGGAGCACGGAACCCCTGTCCGGCGCTCCTTCCTGGCCAAGCCCAGCACCCCCGCCAACCTCTCCGAGCAGGATCTCTCGCTCTTCAACTGCGCCGACCCGGACTCCCCCGAGGAGCTCGGCCGTGTCGAGCTGTCGCCGAGCTACAGCGACTTCTTCGTCCGCGGTGACTACGGCGTACGCTTCAAAGACTCGGTCAACCACTACTACTACCCGGGGGGCTCGAGGGAGCGGGACCGCCCGCCGGCGGAGCTCGAGACCGTGATCCGCGACGGCGATCCGGACACCTCCGAGACCGTGGCCGAGGTGGAGGTGCCGGCGGGCTCACGCCTGATCAAGGCGGGAGACATGGTGGTGGCCGTTGCGAGCCGCTACCAGGTCGGGGACTACGTCACGAGCGTAGTGGTCTACGACTACAGCGATCCCGCGAGCCCCAAAGCCGCAGGCACGCTGGAGACCGACGAGCTGAGCCAGGGGCACTACTACCGCTACGACGGCTACCACGACGTCGCCTGCTACGACTGCGGCTGGTGGGACAACTACGGCAGCGTCGAGGCCTACCCTGTCGGGCGCAACGTGGTCTTCGTGGAGCGCACCGGTGAGCGCAAGCTCCTCGGCCAGGAGGAGGTGTGCCGCACCTACCCGGACAGGGGAGCCAGCTACCCCCGTCCGACACCCGGTGGAAACATGACGGGCACCACCTGGTACAGCGGCTCGATCACATGCCGCTCCCTCGACGGGGCCGAGCCCGTGTGCACCGGGGAGATCCAACGCTGCACCTACACCTCCGAGACCGAGTTCGACTGCCAGCCTGTGGACCCCGACACCATCGAGACCCGCGAGAGCTGCTACACCAACGAGCGCACCCGCTATTGGTGGCGCTTCACCTTCCACCTCCTCGACCTCTCGGACCCGAACGCCCCCACCCTGACCGGTGCCGTCGAGCTGCCCGCCGAGCAGGAGGCCGACTCCGTCTTCGTTGAGGGCGACAGCGTCTACGCCAGCTGGCTCTAGCCCTACCACGTGGAGGGCCTCGACCTGCCCGTGGTCCAGCACTGGTTCACGCGCGTCGACTTCAGCGACCCGAGCGCGCCGGCCCTGCACGACCCCGTCAACATCCCCGGCACCATCGCCGCCGTCGCTGCAGACGGCGTGCTCTTCACCCGCGACCACACCTGGGTCGACAACAAGATGGTGCCCTCGGTCAACCGCCTGCAGGTCTCAGACGGCCTCGCCTGGCTCCAGGCCCGCCACGAGTTCGAAGGCGAGCAGCTGAGCTCCATCATCTACGACCGGCGGGGGCACCTGCTGGTGAGCCACGATCCGAGCGGGGGCTACTACTACGACCCCAAGTACCCGGGCGGACGCGGGCCTGAGCATGCCCAACACCTGGCGATCTTCGACGCCGAGACCGAGACCATGCCTCTGCTCTCCGACCCGGAGATGGCCCCGTGGGCCTCCCTACGCGCGACCGCGGGCGAGCGCGCCCTGCTCGCCGTCCCCGGCGGCCTGCTCGTCTACAACTACGCCGACCCGAGCGCTCCCTACCCCCAGTCCTACTTCGCCACCCGGGGCTGGCCGAGACGCATCGCCGTCGAAGGCGATGACGTCTGGTTCGCCGCCGGCCCCTACGGCATCGTGTACTTCGACATCAGCGCACACAACATCCTGCAGCCGGTGGAGGAGCAGGGAGTGGAGTAGGAGGACGCGCCTACGGCGGCAGGACGAACTCCCACGCCGCTCGGCGGCGGTCGCTGAAGTACGAGACCGGGATGATGCGACGGAGCACGTAGGGCCCGAAGTAGACCGGCCCCGTGGCGCGGACGCGCGGGAGGTTGCTCAACACCACGATCCTCCTGGCGCCCCGTGCGCGCAGGTGCTCGGCGAGGGGCCCGGGGCGCCTCGGGTCGGGGAGGAAGAAGAAGGGCCGCTCAGGAATGAGCGTGGTGAAGTCACAGGGCACGAAGCCGTTCGGGCTCAGGTAGGCGTCGGCGTCGAGGTTGCTCAGGAGGGCGAGGGTCCTGTCCTTGTCGGCGTCGGAGCTGACCACGTGTGCGAAGCCGACTCCCTGACCGAGCGCGGTGACCCCGAGGGCGGCGGCGGCCAGGATGCGACACCACCGGGAGCCGGTCCCGGGCTCCGGGGTGGATCCCGAAGGGCACGAAGCCCAAAGCGCGCGAAGGTCCCGCACGGCGAGCAGGGTGAGCAGCGGGATCACCGGCAGGAGGTAGCGCGGGCCTATCTGGGAGCCGCCGCCGTTCGGCATGGTGAGCAGGGCGAGGACCAGGAAGCCCATGGAGCCGTGCCACAGGACCCGCGCGTCCGGATCGACCGGGCGCCCGGCCGCCATGAAGAGGAGGGGCGAGGTCATCAGGAGACCGGCCGGCTGGTGCATGCCCTCGGGCAGACGCCCGACGAGGATGAGGGTCACGAGCAGCAGGCCAAACGAACGCAGCACGCGCCCGGGCAGGCGATCCGCGGGCAAACGCTTTCCGCCGACCAGCGTCACGAGCCACGTCAGCACGAGGACCAGGCAGGGCCAGAAGGTGGCCGAGTCGCGGTACTCGACGAAACCTGAAGGTGGGAGGAACTCGCCGAGGCCGCCGAAGGCCAGGACGCCGTGCTCGACGCGCTGCATGAGCCACCAGCTCAGGTCGAAGCCGTGGCCGGTGACGTTGTGGTGCACCTGGGAGGAGGGCAGGAGGGAGGGCTCGACGGCGTGCAGCACACCCAGCCCAGCCAAGCAGACCGCGCCGGCGCCTGCCACGGCCAGGCGGCGCGACCACCCGCCTGCCCCGCCGACCAGCATGGCCCCGCCGATTGTGATCATGGCCATCGCGGCCTCGGGGCGCAGGCTGACGGCGAGAGCCGCGAGCACCCCCGCGACGGCGCCGCGGGAAACCACGGCGCGACGCCCGCCGGTCTCCGGGAGGCCTATCAGCAGCACCACGGCCCACGTGCTCAGGGCGGTCGCGGGCAGGTGCTCCCAGAACACCGCCCCGTAGAACCAGGCCGGACCGAGCGCTCCCGTAGCGGCCAGGGACCACGGAGGAGGAATCCCCAGCCGCCGCCCGAGCGCGACGCCCGCGGCCATGAGGGCCAGCAGCGACAACAACCCCAGGACGTGCTCCGCGCCTTGGCCGAAGAGCCCGACCAGCCACACCGCCGACACGATCATCAGGTTCCGGTAGACCCCGACGTAGCTCTCGGCGGAGACCTTCTCGGCGAAGGGCGGCTGGATGGGCCTGAAGCGCTGCTCGGGGTCGTCCTCCCCATCGGGGTAGGGGATGACGCAGCCGTGCTCGAGGCAGGCCCGCACCTGCAGCATCTTCACGCCGATGTCGACCGTGAAGTAGGTGCCCGGGACGGCGGACGTCGTGGCGATCAGCGCCACCGCCAGCAGGAACGGTGCCGCCGCGACGAGGGCGGTGCTTGTCCTGACCGGCATCGGCGAATCCCGCGGGAATGGGGGGAGAGGCGGGCGCGATAAACCGCCGCGCCACCAAGCTCTCCCGATGCGCTCACACCTATCGCGGCGTGGTCGGCTTCATCAAGCCCCTCTTATGCGGCCTCGGACCGCATAAGGCTAGTGCTGGGCGCATTGACAAGAAGGGGTTAGAGTTCCCCATCCCCTCGAGGGCCTCGCGAAGCACCATGTCCTCCACTCCAAACCGCGTTTGCGGCTCCCGAAGTTGCGGCCCAACAGGCCTGGGCCCGGGGAGCGGAAGCTCGAGCGCGCGGGAGAGCGACTCGGCGGAGGGATGCCGCATCCTCTTCGTCAACGGCCTGCTCGCCGGCGACTACAGCTCCCTGGACATCGGGATCACGACCCTCGCCTCCTGGGTGAACCAGAAGACACGGCACCGCGCGGCCATCGCCGACACGACCTTCCACTCCCGGCACTGGAAGCGCCACCTGCACAAGGAGATCGCCAGGAAACGGCCTGACGTCATCGCGCTGTCCTGCAACACGATGTACATGAAGTTCGTCCGGCGGATCATTCGAGAGATCCGGCGCGAGCACGACCAGCCCATCCTGCTCGGCGGACACCACGCCACCATCGACCCGGAGGGGGTCCTGGCCATCCCCGGCACGGACGCCGTGATCATCGGCGACGGCGAGCTGCCGCTGACGGGCTTCCTCGAGCGCTTCGCAGAGGGCGGCGGCCGCGACGCGGACTTCGAGGGCGTCGAGGGCCTGTGGACCCGCCGCCCCGACGGCAGCATCCTCCGCAACCCGGGTGGAGGCTTCCTCGCAGACATCGACCAGCTCCCCTACCTCGAGTGGGACCTCTGGGACGACCTCGACCGCTACCTCTACTTCCTCGGCATGCTCTACGTGCAGGGCAGCCGCGGGTGCCCCTACCGCTGCACCTTCTGCGACGCCCAGGGCTACGCCGACGCCCTGCGGGGCACCGGCAAGTACTTCCGCCTGCGCGACCCCGAGGGCTTCGTCGACGAGCTCGAGCGCTACGAGCGCCTCTACCGCCACCGGGGGGCCCGCCTCTTCCAGGTCTTCGACCCGGTCTTCACCATGGACGACGACTGGGTCGAGGCCTTCTGCGCGGCCTACCGAAGGCGCGGCCTGCACAAGAAGATCCGCTACTCGACCTTCTCGCGCGTCGACCACCTCTCCGAGGAGAAGGTGAAGCTCCTCGCCAGCTCCGGCTGCGCCCTCCTGCGTGTCGGCATCGAGACCGGGAGCGACCACATCCGCAAAGAGGTCTACAAGAAGCGCATCGACACCGAGACCATTCGGCGCATCTTCAAGGCCGCCAAGGCCAACGGCCTGGACTTCACGGCCTTCTACATCCTCGGCGGCCCCGGCGAGACGCACTCCACCTTCAGGGAGACCATCCGCCTCGCCTGGGAGCTGGACGCCGCCCGCTCCGCCTTCTTCCTCTACAAGCCCTTCACGCAGCAAGGGCGAGAGCAGTTCGAGGAGGCCGGCGGCTCCATAGACGAGGCCCGCTACGCCGCCGCCGACAACATCACCTGGGGAGGCGCGACCTCGGGCAAGGGCTGGGGACCACGCTCGGTCGAGGCCTACCAGGTCGCGGCCTACGGGCTGACCTTCGGCCGCCGCTGGCTGCGCATCCTCCGGCGGCGGGGGCTCCTGGGCTACCTGGGGCCGCTCACGAAGTACTACTCCCGGGGGCTGTGGGCGGGCCTGGACTGGCGCTACATGGCCATCTACTTCCACATCTACGAGGGCGACAACGTCGATCAGTGATGCGTGTGGCGGTGTCGATGGCGCTTGCCCTGATGGTGCTCCTCGTGGCGGGGCCCTGGTGCTTGCGCGCCGAGCGCAAGAACCTCGAGGGGATGGACCGCCGGTGGCTGTGGGCTCTGGCCCTGCTCGTCGCCGTCGTCGCCACCGCACGCGTGCTCGTGCCCAACGCCCCGCTGCGCTGTGACGACGGAGAGTTCCTTGCCGCCGCGGCGAGGGGCTACGAGTACGCGTCGACGAGCCGCGCGCCCGGCCTTCCCATGCTCCTGGCCTTCCTCGGTAGCTTCGCCACCATCAGCCTCGACCTGGCCTACCTGGCCAACGGCGCGGCCGCTGTCGCCCTCCCGGTGCTGGCCTTCCTCCTCGGGTGGCGCTGGTTCGGCACGGGCGCGGCGGCTCTCGCGGCTGCCGCCTGCGTCACCCTGCACCCGCTGGTGTTCGTGCACGGCCAGAGCTCGGAGTACCACGTCTGGGCGAACACCCTCTTCCTGGCCGTGGTCGTGCTCGCAGCCGGCTACCCGCGCCACCCCGGCCGCGCCTCGTTGATCGTAGCCGCGGCCGCCGGAGCCTTGTGCGTGTGCTTCGGCGTCGAGCTCGTCGCCCTCGTGGTGCCCCTCCTGTGCTGGATGCTCTTCGTCACCTGGCGCGAGCGGGCCAAGGACTGGGACGTGGTGGCAACCGTCGCCCTCTCCTTCGGCCTGATGGTCGCGCCGGTGGTGCACGGGCTCCTCATCTCGGGGAGGAAGGACGGGAGCCTGGAGACCGCCGTCGACTTCGCCAGCGAGGGCGGCGACGCGGCCGCATCGCAGGTCGCCGGCTACGTCCGCGATCAGACCTTCCCAGCCTTCGCGGCGATCTTCACAGACCCCGAGCTGATGCCGCTGATCTCCGCGCTCGGGCTGGTCGGCATCGCGCTGGTGTGGCGCCTGCGCGGGCGGCTCCAGGCGCTCCTCGCCGCGTGCCTCGTCGTCGGCCTGCCCTTCCTCTACTTCGGGACACACCGCGGGGACATCGAGTCCCACCGCCACCAGCTCGTGCTGCCCCTCGTGCTGCTGGCGGTCCTGGGCGGCGGCGCATTCGGCTGGCTGGCGCAGCGAGCCGGAGGCCGGCGCGCATGGGCCGTCGCGGTGGCGGGCCTCGGCGTGCTCGCCGGCTCGACCGCGTGGAGCCTCTCAGAGCTCGAAGACACCCTCGACCGGAACGCCGCGTGGAGCCAGTCGCGTACGGTGACACAGTGGCTCGAGATCGTGCCCGGCGACGCCCACCTGTACGTCGACGACCCCGAGCGTCTCTCCCTCTTCGACCCGGATCGCCCCTGGCGGGCGATCGCCAGGCTCCGAGAAGAGGCGATGGCGCCGGCCGGCTCCTGGGTGCTGCCCGGCTGCAACCCCACGAGCTGCAGCGACGCCCCCCTCTCGGTGCACGAAGAAGTGGTCCTCGAGCTCGCGACGGCAGGCAAGAGGGTGCGCCTCCTCTCCCCGAGCGGCGGCGAGGCACCTCTCACTCGCGCCGCGCCATGCGGCGTCGCGCTCGAGGTGATGCCGTGAGGGCGCCCGCGAGATGGACGGGCAGCCTGGCGCTGCTGGCGGCGTGCGCCCTCGGCGCCTGGACGCGCCTGACCAACTGGGCCGGTGTGCTCAGGCCCGAGAGAGTGTTCTTCGGCGGGCTCGACAGCTACTACCACGCGAGGAGGGCGCGCCTCGCCGCCGGCGACAGCTACTGGCCCCCCTCCTACGACGCCTGGGTGAACCACCCGGAGGGCGCGCTCATCGACTGGCCTTTCGGCTACGACATGCTGCTGGCCCTCGTCGCGGGTCTCGGCGACACGCTCGGCGGCGTCCGGGGGGCGGAGGTCGCCATGGCCCTGGTGCCGCCCGCCCTGGGAGTGGCAGGGGTGGCGCTCTGCTACGTGGTGGCGCGGGGCATGATGAGCCGCGGCCGCGCCCTTGGTGCGGCTTTCGGCTTCGCGGTCCTCCCCCTGCTGACCAACTACTCCATGGTGGGGAGGATCGACCACCACACCACCGAGCCCCTGCTGGCCCTGGCGGCGTGGGGGCTCTCGGCGGGTCTGCTCAAGCGCCCGACCCACGCCTCGGCGGCCGCGCTGGGCCTCGCCCTGGCCGCCTCGGTCGCGATCTGGCCGGGCGCGCTGGCCCTGGGCGGCGTGGCCTTCGCCGGGCTCGCCGCGGCCGCGCTCCTGGGACACGAGGGGGCAGCCCGAGCGGGTGCTCAAGCCTTCGCGTGGGCCGCCGCGGGCTCCCTCGCCGTGGGCGCCGTGCACCCCTGGATGGAGCTCGGCAGCTTCGCCCACTACGCCCCGGCCTGGCTGCAGCCCTGTGCCTTCGGCGCGGCGGCCGCGGGCCTGATAGGTGCGACTCGAGGCGGGCGCGCCCGGCGCCTGGCTGCCCTGACCCTCCTGCCGGTGCTCGCCGCAGCCCTGGTGCTGGCCCTGGTGCCCGCGGCTCGAGAGGCGGCCTCTGTCACCCTCGGCTACCTGAGCCGCAGCGAGGCGCAGATAGCAACCGTGCACGAGTCCCGCCCGGTCTGGCAGGCCGGCGCCCGCTTCGTCCAGCAGTACACCTGGCTCCTGGTGCTGGTCCCCCCGATGCCGCTCCACGCGGCGTGGCGGGCATGGCTGGGCAAGGACGAGGAGCGCGCGCTCTGGACCGCCTTCGTATTCTGGCTGGCCGGGACCGGCTTCCTCGCGGCGATGCAGCTCCGCCTCGGGTTGATGTTCGCTCCCCTGGCCTGCCTCGCCCTGCCGGCCATGCTGGGGGATTTCGCAGAGCGACTCGGGGCTGCGACCGGGCGCCCGAGGGCGGTGCGCGCCGCGCTGGCCGTCGCCCTCGCGGCCGTGCTCGTGCCCCTGCTCTCCCTCCACAGGCCGCTGGCGGTCTCCGGAGCGCGGCCCTTCCTGAAGAGCTACGACGCCCTCGAGTGGCTGGGGCGCGGGGCCGCCCGCCCGGGGGAGGCCGAAGAGCTCGGGAGCAAGGCCAGCTTCGCCGTGGCGGCCCGCTGGCAGTGGGGGCACTGGCTCAACTACGTCAGCGGCCAGGCGAACATCGCCAACCCCCTCGGCCAGACCGCCCAGAACCTGCGCGGGGTGCGCCGCAGCACCTCCTTCTTCCTCGCCGAGGATGCGAAGGCCGCCGGCAGGCTCGCTGACGAGCTCGGCATCCGTTACACCCTGGCCACACCCGTGATCGAGGAGGTTCGAGAGATCGCCGCCCATGCCGGGCGCTCACCCGGAAGGTACCTGCGGACGGGCGACGACGGCGCGCCGGTCGTGGAGGCGGCATTCCTGCGAACCATGAACAGCCGCCTCCTCCACTTCGACGGCACCGGCTTCGCGGTCTCCGGGAGCCGCGAGGGGCCCCTGAGGCGCTGGCGCATGGTCTTCGAGTGCCGCGCGCCCACCGAGGTGCTCGGCCGCAAGGCGGCCTACTGCAAGGTCTTCGAGCGCGTCGCGGGGGCCCGCGTGCGCGTGCGGACCTCCCCGGGAGGCGTCGTCCTCCTCGGCCTCCGCCTGAGGACCAACAACGGCCGCGTCTTCGAGTGGGGGGACGCCGCGCTGGCCGACGACAGCGGCGTCGCGAGGCTGCGAGCTCCCTATGCCGCCGGCGGCGGTGGCCCGGTCTCCAACGGCGCCGTCACGGCCCTCGGACCCTATCAGCTCGAGATCGAGGGCCGGCGCCGCACGCTCTCGGTCGGCGAGGCGGCCGTCCTCGAAGGAGGCTCGCTCTCCGTGGAGTGACGAGCGCTCACTCCGCAGTGACGTGGGCCATCCAGGTCCCGAGGAGCTTCTCGAGCCGCTTCGCGACCGCCGGGACCGCGTCGTACGCGTTCACGAGCTCTCCCGGGTCCTTCTCGAGGTGGTAGAGCTCGAAGAAGGCGTCGTCAGTGTTGTGCACCAGCTTCCAGGGCCAGAGCACCACGCCCCGGCGCGTGGCTTCATCCGCCAGGACCTCCACGAAGACGGGGGCGGCCTGCCGGCCGGCGGCCGGCGCGCCGTGAAGCAATCCCGCGAAGGAGGCCCCCTGAGAGTGCGCGAGGCGAGGCAGGGCGAGCTCCTCGCAGACCGTGTCCGCCAGGTCCATCAGGCTGACCGGCTCGCGCCTCCTGACGCCCGCCGGCACTCCCGGGCCCGAGACCACCAGCGGCACGCGGACCTGCTCCTCGTACAGGGTCGACGCGTGAAAGCTCTGCCCGTGCTCCCCCAGCGCCTCCCCGTGGTCTGCAGCAAACACCAGGAGGACCCGCTCCAGCAGCCCCGTCTCCCGCATGTGATCGAGGAGCCGCATGGCGTGGCGGTCGGCAAAACGGATCTCCCCTTCGTAGAGCTGCGCCAGGTCCTCCGGGTCATCCACGGGCACCTCGGGGTGCCGCACGTAGGGCTCGTGCGGGTCGTAGAAGTGCACCCACAAGAAGAAGGGGCGCCGCGGCGCTCGTGCCGCCTCCTCGAGGAAGCGCAGCGCGCGGTCTGCCGTCTCCTCGGAGGAGCGCCCCCACACCACGACCGAGGGATCGGGGCTCGCCGTCCAGACCTGCTCGAAGCCCCTCGTTATCCCTCGCTCGGGGTGGAAGATGTGGTGGAAGAACAAGCCGGCCGTTTGCCACCCGGTAGAGGCGAGGCGCCCGGGCAGGGTCTCGCTGGGATCCGGTACGGGGACGTCCCACTTGACCCATCGCTCGGTGCGAATCGCCGAGGGAGCCCGACCCGTCAGGATCGAGTAGAAGCTGAGGATCGTCGAGGGGTAGGGGGCGTAGGCCCTCTCGAAGCGCACCCCCCGGGCCGACAGGTCTCGGTAGATCTGCATGCGCTCCGCGTGGTCCGCGCGCAGGGCGTCAACGGTGATGAAGACGAGCGAGCGTGCCCCGGGGGTCGACCCCGGCGCCGGCCGTGGCGCCCACGACGACCGCCAGCGGAGGAGCTCTGCGATGTCCGCGGAGGCTGCAGGGCCTCCGAGGCAGTCCTGATCCGCGCCGTCGTCGGGGAGGTCCCGCGCTCCCGGGTGCGTGGTGGGGTCCAGCCACCCGCAGTCCGTGCCCGCCGCGGCTCCGTCCATGTCCGGGTCCAGGAAGGGGCTCAGGAGGTCGATCACACGCGCGCTCTGGACCGAGCCCGCGAACACCTGTGCCCGCGGCCCCTGTCGCAGCTCGCCCGGGACGAGGCCGAGTGCCAGCGCCCACACGAAGGCGGTGCTCAGGGTCAGCGGCACGCGGAGTCGCCTCAACCCGCGGTATCTCGGGTGCAAGGCCGTTTCGCTTGCGAAACGCCCCGCGGTAGTGGCGTTTCGCTCACGAAACGCCTGCCCCGCCAAACAAAGGGCCGGCAAGACGACCGTGGCAGACAGCGAGACATAGGCCAGGGTCGCGTGCTGCGAGAGATACAGGCCCGGCAACCAGCTGGCGTTCAGCACCCAGGCCCCCACCGCCACCACGGCTGCCGCGCCGCACTTGATCCACAGCCAAGCGCCGCTTCTCGGAGGCCTGCTCGCGAGCAGCCCCCCGGCCGCGAGCACGGCCGCCGTCCCCAAAGGCATCGCCGTCCAGAAGAGCAGGGGCACCCTCGGGGCCAGATCGTGGTTCAGGAGCCAGACCGGAAGGCACCACACCAGAGCCAACGCCAGCGCGGCGACCCTGGGACCAGCGAGGCGGCGGGTCGCTCCAAAGACCAGGGCCGCGACGGCAGCGCCGGCGCCGGCCGCGAAGGTGAGCACGGACACCAGGGTCACGAACAAGACGAGCTGATCTGCGGCTCCGTAGATGGTCCCGGGCAGCTCTCCGGCCACGCCGAGGTAGTCTCCCGCGCCGTGGAGCCACCCGGCCAGCAACCCGGCGCTGCCCCAGGACGCCGCCCGCTGGTCCCAGCTCTCTTCCGCGCTCTTCATCGCTGCGGCAGCATTGCCCAGATCGGGGGTGAGGTAAAGCTCCCGCGAACGGCTGGGAGCGGTGAAGCACCCGCGGCGCAATGCTGTTCTCGGGTCTGGTGGGGGAGGCTTGACGGAGACCTGCTCCCATGCGAGAGGGCGTCTTCTACCGCTATTGGGGGCGTGCGCTGGGGAGGGCGATTCCCGGGGTGACGCTCAGAAGCCAGTGCTCAAGACCATCCTTCACCCCACAGACTTCTCGTTGGGGAGCGACTTCGCCTTCGCGCACGCTCTCCGGCTCGGCATAGCCGCGCGCTCGCGGCTGACCATCCTGCTCGTCCACCAGAGCAGCTCGTCACGAGAGTGGACCCAGTTTGCCGGGGTGCGCACCTTCTTGTCACGCTGGGGCATGCTGCCCGAGGGCAGCACGAGGGAGGCGGTATCCACGCTGGGCGTCCGGATACGGAAGAAGAGCTCGCGGAGCAAGGACCCGATACGATCCATCATGCGCCAGCTCCGGCGAAGGCCGGTCGATCTCATCGTGGTCCCCTGCGGACCCGGCGGAGGATTCACCCGCTGGGCGCGCAAGGAGGTGGCCGGCGTCCTCGCCCAGCGGAGCCGCGCCCTGACCCTCTTCGTGCCCGAGAACCCGCGCGGCTTCGTCTCCCTGGCCGACGGCACGATGGACCTGAGCCGCGTCCTCGTCGCCGTCGATCGCAGGCCCGACCCACAGCTCACGGTGGACACGACCGTCTCCTTCGCCGAGACCCTCGGCAGCGAGGAGCTGGAGATTACCTTGTTCCACGCGGGGGAGGATGATTGCATTCCCCCCGTCGAGACGGCCGAGCGGACGGGCTGGACCTGGGCCGAAGCGACCCGCTCCGGAAACCCGGTGGACGCCATCCTGCAAGAGGCGGCCAAGCAGAAGTCCCGCTTGATCGTGGTGGCCACGCGCGGGCGAGTGGGCTTCCTTAACGCCCTACGGGGGAGCACCACAGAGCGCCTGCTGAGGGAGACCCGCTTGCCGATCCTGGCGGTTCCGGCAGCCGGCTGAGGCTCCCGGGGGAGCTCAGCCGCAGCCATCTCGCTGAGCGCGCCGGCGAGTGCTATCCATCAGGCATGGAGCTTCGTTTTCATGCCGGCACCATCGAGCTGAGAGGGGCAGACCGTGCGACGCCCCCTCCCTCGGCAGAGTGTCGCTGGGACTCTCGAAGCGCCTGCTACCGAGCGCCCGCCTCGGCCTACGCGGATGTCGTGCGCGAGCTCGTCCGGCGCAATGAGCCGTACGAGGACGAGGCCCGGGCCTACGGCGACCTCGACTGCAGCCTGCGCGTGAGGCACGAGCCGCGCTCCTACCAGAGCGAGGCCCTCAGAGCCTGGCTGCAGGCCCGCGCGAGAGGGCTCGTCGTGCTGCCCACCGGCGCCGGGAAGAGCTACGTCGCGATGACGGCCATCGAGAGCAAGAACCGCGACGCCCTGGTCGTGGCGCCTACGTTGGACCTGGTCCGGCAGTGGTACGACCAGCTCCGCATCGCCTTCGGGCGACCGGTCGGGGTCGTGGGCGGCGGCGAGCACGAGGTCCTGCCGCTGACGGTGACCACCTATGACTCGGCCTGGCGCCACATGGAGCACCTCGGCGGCCGCTTCGGGCTCGTAGTCTTCGACGAGTGCCATCACCTCCCGGGGAGCACCTACGCGCAAGCCGCCGAGATGTGCATCGCGCCGTTTCGGCTGGGCCTGACAGCCACCCCCGAGCGCCAGGACGGGCGCGAGTCCGAGCTCGAGGGGCTCATCGGGCCCGTCGTCTACGAGCGGGAGATCGTGGAGCTCGAGGGCACCTACCTCGCGGACTACCGGACCGAGCGCCTGTGGGTGGAGCTGAGCCCCGAGGAGCGAGCCGAGCACGACGCCGCGCGCGCTGCGTACATCGCCTTCTTGAGGCGCAGCCGAATCCGCATGGGGGCGCGCGAGGGCTGGTCTCGCTTCGTGATGATGTCGTCTCGCTCGGAGGCCGGGCGGACGGCGATGAAGGCCTACCGCCGCCAGCGAGAGCTCGCCTTCGCGGCCTCGGCGAAGCTCGACCTCGTCGGCCGCCTGCTCCACCGCCACCGCCACGACCGCGCCATCTTGTTCACCGGAGACAACCGGACCGCCTACGCCCTCTCGAGGAGGTTCTTGATTCCCGCCATCACCCACCAGACGAAGGTGAAGGAGAGGAGCGAGATCCTCCGCGGCCTCAGCGACGGGACCTACGCCGCCGTCGTGACCTCCAGGGTCCTGAACGAAGGCGTAGACGTGCCCGACGCGAACGTGGCCGTCGTGATCTCGGGCAGCGGCTCGGTTCGCGAGCACGTGCAGCGCCTCGGCCGCATCCTGCGCAAGAAGGAGGGCAAGCACGCGGTGCTCTACGAGCTGATCACCGCCGACACGGGGGAAGCGAACACCAGCAGGCGGCGGAGGGATCACAGTGCTTACCGCTGACCTCGTGCTCGCCCGGCGCAGCGGTCGCGAGCTGAAGCTCCGGCGCATGGACGAGAAGCTCCGCGCACGCACCGAGGAGCTCGCCGCGCGCTACGTCGAGGTCTTCCGCCGACACGTGGGGAGCACCCGGGCGGAGCTCGACGAGGCCGTGGCCGGGGTCGCTCACCAGGCCAAGGAGCGCAAGCTCGTGCGCGGCCTGCAGAAGCTGCTCTTCGATCGCTCGCGGCTCGGCTTCGGCGACGAGGTCGACGCCGCCGCCCTCCGCCGCAGCGTGTTCGCGGGCGCCGCCGCCGCGCGCAGGCTCTCGGAGCACGCAGACATCTTCGACCGCTCCGCCGTGTTGAGCGCCGCCGCCGCGGAGCAGGGGCTTGCTCCCGACGCGATCGAGCAGCTCCTCTACTGCGACCTCAAGGAGGCCCAGGTCCTGCGCGAATTCGAAGAGCCCAGCGCGGAGCACCTCGTGGAGGACTACGTCCTCGCGCAGCGGCAGGCCGTCTTGCTGCGGGCGAGCTCGGTCGAGATCCACCTCCGCGGGAGCAGCCCGGCCGGCTACCGCGCCTTCTTCCACAAGCTGAAGTTCTGTCGCCTGTTGTACTCCCTCGAGGCGGACGGCGAGGGGGGCTACCGCGTGCGCGTCGACGGGCCGGCCGCGCTCTTCGACCGTGCCACGACCCGCTACGGCCTCCAGCTCGCCCTCCTCCTGCCCGCCCTCGACTCCTGCGCACGCTGGGAGCTGGAAGCGGAGCTGCGCTGGGGCAAGAGGCGCGAGCGGCTGAGCTTCCACCTCGAAGGCCGCACGAAGGAGCGAGCCGCACACGCTGAGGCCACCCTCCGAGACGAGGTCAGAGACCTCCTCGGCCGCTTCGCCAAGCCTGTCAAGGGCTGGCGGGCAGAGCCCTGCTCCGAGCTGCTGGACCTCCCGGGCGCGGGGGTCTGCGTGCCCGACCTCGTCTTCTCTCGAAGAGACGGCAAGAAGGTCTACCTCGAGGTGCTGGGCTACTGGAGCCGGGACGCGGTCTTCGCGCGCGTAGACCTGGTGGAGGCCGGCCTCGAGCACCCCATCCTCTTCGCCGTGCCGCAGAAGCTCAGGGTGAGCTCGAAGGTGCTCGGCGCCCACCTGCCCGCGGCGATCCACGTGTTCAAGGGAGTGTTGGCGGCCGGCCCCGTCGCGAAGAAGCTCGACGCCCTGGCCGGACAACGAGGCTAGTTCCCGTCCTGAAACGTGAGTTTCAGGATGCACACGAGGCTAGAGCACCGAGCAGGAATAGCGGCAGGAGGCCGGGGTTTCTCGAGTCAGGACGGATTCGAAGGCGGGGCGCCGCAATATGCGCAGCTCCGGACAGGTGTTATTCTTCCCGCGATGATCTTCCCGACTCGATCAGGACTGGCGCTGACCACTCTCCTCGCCCTCGCGCTCGCCCTCGGCGGCGCCGGGCCGGCCGAAGCCCGCAAGGGGAAACGCGGGCGGGTGTGCCGTGAAGACCTGAGGGTGCAGCGCTACATCGCCACCGCCAACAAGGGTGATGTCCCCGAAGATCCCGGCCTGCTGCGCCGGATTGGGAGAGACGGGGTGAGCTCGAACGGTGACGGCTCCGGCCCCAGCCTCGCGCTGATTGCCGTCGCCGACCGCTGCGTGCCCACCCCGCCGGTCCCCCTCGGACAGCTCGTGCGCTCGGCCTTCCCCTTCTCCGTCGGCAACCCACCCCAGCCCTGGCCCGACGCGGACATGGGAGAGGCGGGGACCAGCACGGCCCCCGCCAGCAGCGCCTCCTGGGGCCCTCCCACTCCGTACCCGCAGCCCGGCGCCCTGGGGAGAACGGGCATGACCGTGGTCAACCACATCCTGGGCCCCAAGCGCAGCGCCAGGCTGGACCGCGGCATCAGGACACGCCTGAACGGACCGGGAGGAAAGGGCGGCATCTGGCTCCTCAGCCAGCGCCGCGGTCAGGGCATGTACGGGCGCTCCGAGGTGCGCGGCACCACGGCGCAGCTGGGCGAGAAGCGCTTCATCATCGTCGAGCACCGCCTGAGCCAACCCACCCCCGACACCGACGGACACCGCCCGCTGCTCCGCTCCAGGGTCTGGGTCCTCGACGCGCGCCACCCGGTCTTCCCCCTCGCCGAGCTCAACTACCCCGACGAGGCCTCGACTGCGGGAAGGCCGCTCCTGTGGTGCCTCGACCCGAGCGCCGCGGCGAGGCACTCCTGCCCGCCGACCCTCCCCCGGGATCCTCGCACCGTCAAGCCCGAGTGCCAGGCCAGCGAGGCCCGCTGGTTGGTGCTGAAGGAGCAGGACGGGAAGGCGGTGCTCGAGACACGCTCCTACACGTGCACCGCGCTGGGCACGGGGCGCTACGGCCTGGACACCATGCGCACGCTCGAGGTGCTCCCGGACCGTCCTATGTTCTGATCGGCAAGAGCGTGTAGGCCCCGCCTACACGCTCGTTGGCCGCCCCTGCCCGTGCCCCTGCCCCTCGGGCTCCTCCTCCGCGACCTCCCGCGCCGCGGCCTTGATCGAGCCGCCGAGCACGCCGATCAGGTAGCGCATGGCGACCAGGCCGAAGAGAGCCGGCGCCACGTACTCCAAGAAGCTCACGAGCAAGCCGGCGGAGTAGGACTGATCTGCGGTCAGCGTGCCTCGGTAGACCAGCTCCGTCATGTTCTCG
The DNA here is from genome assembly GCA_964594295.1 of uncultured Myxococcales bacterium. Classification (GTDB taxonomy): domain Bacteria; phylum Myxococcota_A; class UBA9042; order UBA3505; family UBA3505; genus CAZQPP01. Next base: position 19,030 of record CAZQPP010000071.1, read on the forward strand.
CGCAGCCCGAAGCCGGCGAAGGTCACCGGCATGTAGGCGACGAACACCACCACCGGGAATGCGCCGAAGACCAGGAGGAGGTCGAGATCGATGCCGAGGGCCCAACAAGCGAGGGCCATGCTGAGGGTGTCCGAGGCCTGGTAGAGGACCGCTATCGAGAGCAGGCCCAGCTTGCCCGAGCGGGGCGGCCGCGCGTGCACGAGGCTCGAGCGCTCCCGGAGCCAGCTCCAGCGACCGAGCAGGGCGAGCAGCTGCGTGTCGACCAGGAAGATCAGCACCATCGTGAGGCCGGCGGCCATTATCCACCAGCGGGAGAGGACGTGATCGGCGGGCAGGAGGAGCTGGCCGATGACAACCAGCATGCCCGTGCCGACGATGCTCAGGTACTTGTCGTAGACGACGCACTCGACCGAGCGCACCAGGGAGATGCCGGTGGCCCTCTTGAGCGCCACCACGTAGACGACCTGGCCGGACTGGAAGGGCGCAAAGAAGGTGACCGTCAGCATGGCGGTCCAGATGCGCCAGATCGCCTTGAAGCTGATGTCGATGTCGCTCAGGCGGGCGACGGCCCACCACTTCGCCGCACCCGCGGTCGAGACCAGGGCCACGGCCGCGACTACCGCGATCAGGAGCACGTCGAGACGGGCCGAGGCGAGCAGGTCGTAGCCTTCGAAGCGATACGCGATGAAGGCGAGCAGGGCGCCGCTCACCAGGAAAGGGAAGAGGGCCCGCAGGCGCCCCAACGTGCTCTTCTGCGCCCTCTCGCTCATCTGACGAGCCTGGGGTTCAGCTCCGGGACCGGCTCGGGGCGGTGCTTGAGCAGGCAGTCGACGGCCTCGCCGATCCCCTCGATGGTGAGCGGGAACATCGGGTACAGGCGGGAGATGAGGTTCACGCTGAAGCCCGCCCACCAGCGTTTGGGCATGGGGTTGAGCCACACCGAACGCGTGAAGTGGGAGCGCAGGCGGTGGAGCCAGACCAGGCCGGGGGTTTCATTGTGGTGAGAGTACTCGATGGCCCCGTACCTGGCTGTGAGCTCGCTCGGGCCCATGGACGCGTCCCCGACGAGGATGCAGAACGTGTCCTTGGGGGTGTCTCTGAGCACGTCCGCGGTCAGCTCGAAGTCGTTGCCGTACATGCTGGTCCAGAGGCGCTCGTAGACGCAGTTGTGGAAGCTGAAGTGCTTGAACTTCTTCCAGTGGTTGAGCTGGCTCGCGGCGCTGAACAGGCTCTCGACGAGGCGGGCGTAGGGGTCCATCGAGCCGCCGACATCGAGGAGGAGCAGCACCTTCGCCTGGTTGCGGCGCGGAGGCCTGAAGACGAGGTTCAGCTCGCCGGCGTCCCGGCAGGTGGCGTCGATGGTCTCGGGGAGGTCGAGCTCGGGCCGGCCTTCGGCGCGGGAGAGGCGGCGCAGCTTGCGCAGGGCCACGCCTATGGCGCGGGTGTCGAGGACACGATCGGAGCGGTAGTCGCGGAAACGTCGCAGGTGCGCGATCTGTACCGCCGAGCGACCGCCGCCGCGCCCGCCGACTCGCACCCCGGCGGGGTTTCGCCCACCGTGGCCGAAAGGCGAAGTGCCGCCCGTGCCGATCCAGTGGCTGCCCCCGTCGTGACGCTCCTGCTGCTCCCGCAGCCGCTGCTCGAAGAGCTCCCGCAGCTTCTCGAGGGGCAGCTTCTCGAGGGCGGCGAGCTCTTCGGGTGAGATCTGCGGCGGGGCGATGGGGTCCTCGAGCCAGCTCAGCAGCTCCTCGGCCAGAGCGGTCGGCAGGTCGCCGCTCCCGAAGACGGCCTCGAAGACCTGGTCCCAGGTGTCGTAGCGGCCCTCGTCCTTGACCAGGATCGCCCTCGAGACCCTGTAGAAGTCGTCGAGGTTGGGGCGGACCACGCCCTTGGAGAGAGCCTCCATCAGCGCCATCCACTCGGACAGGCTGGCTTCGATGCCGGCCTGGCGCAGGCCGTAGAAGAGCTCTCCGAAGAGGAGCGCTCTCGGTTGCGCGGCGGTGCTCACGCCCTGCGGCCGGTCCCGAGGACCCGCTGGAGGTCCTGCTCTCTCTTGAGCAGCACTCCCGGGAAGGGCGCCCGCCCTTCGAGGCTGCCCGGTTCGATGCCGTGGGCTATCAGCGCGGCCACCCAGTCGATGAGCTCGCTGGTGCTCGGCGGCTTCCTGAGGCCGTCGATCCGACGAATGCGGAAGAAGGCTTCGAGGGCCTGCTCGAGCAGGGCCTCGCCGACCCGCGGGAAGTGCACGCGGACGATGTCGGCCATCAGCTCGGCCTCGGGGAAGGCGATGTAGTGGAAGATGACCCGCCTCAAGAAGGCGTCGGGGAGCTCCTTCTCGCTGTTCGAGGTGATGATCACCGCCGGCCGGTGCGTGGCGACGACGTGGTCGCCGGTCTCGCTGACGGTGAGCTCCATGTCGTCGAGCTCGTGCAGGAGGTCGTTGGGGAACTCGACGTCCGCCTTGTCGATCTCGTCGATGAGCAGGACGACCCTCTCCTTCGACGCGAAGGCCTGCCCGAGCGGCCCGAGCTCGATGTACTGGCGGATGTCCGAGACGTCCTTGTCGTGGAAGCGGCTGTCGTAGAGGCGCTGGACCGTGTCGTAGACGTAGAGCCCGTCCTTGGCCCGCGTCGAGGACTTGATGTGCCACTTGATCAGCGGCATCTGCAGCCCCCGCGCCACCGACTCGGCGAGCAGGGTCTTGCCCGTCCCGGGTTCCCCCTTGACCAGCAGCGGCCGCTCGAGCTCGAGCGCGACATTGACCATGCGCCGCAGGTCCTCAGAGGCGATGTAGTCGGCTGTCCCCTGCCAGGGCGTCTCTTGCATGTTGGGCGCTCGGTTGCTGAATGGCCATTCAGTCTATCGCGCCCGAGAAGAGGTGGGAAGGCGCGTGCATTCCCGGGTGCGTCCGCAAGTGCGGAGGCGCAGAGGAAGGCTACTCGGGAAGCTCGTTCACGAGTCGGGCGATCCCGTCCTCCGATCGCGACCGGTGCAACGTCA
>CAZQPP010000072.1:0-21704 GCA_964594295.1 uncultured Myxococcales bacterium
CGTAGAGGCGGAGCGTGCGCGCGGACCCGAGTCCTGTCTCGAGGGCCTGGAGCAGGCCGGGGAGCAGACGCGGGCGCAGGTGGGTCAGCTCGACGCTGATGGGGTTCTTGACCACGATGCGCGGCCAGGGGCCCCGCCCGACGCGCTCGAGGAAGGGCTCGAAGTCGAAGGAGTACCGCTGGACCTCGGTGAAGCCTGCCTGGAGGCTCAGGCCGAGCCTCAGCCGGCGGTGCAGCGTGCGGTCCTCCTGCCGGTAGGGCGCGGGGATGGTCGCCTTGGGTTGAACCGGGGTTATGTGGTCGTAGCCGTGCAGGCGGCCCACCTCCTCGACGAGGTCCTCGGGGATGCCGATGTCGCGCATCGCCCTGAAGGTCGGCACGGTGACCTCCATCTCGTCACCGTCGAGGTCGGTGACCTCGAGCTCGAGGCCGTTCAGGTGGGAGTGCACGGTCTCCTTGGGGAGGTCGGTGCCCAGGCGGCGGTTGACGTAGCTCACCGAGGTCCGGACGAGCTTGGGCTCGAAGGGACCAGCCGCGAAGTCTCCGAGCGCCGAGGAGACCTTCGCTCCCGGGCAGACCTCGCAGAGCAGGTGGGCGAAGCGGCGCGCCGCCGCCGGCGGGAGGTTGGGATCCAGAGACTTCTCGAAGCGGGAGCTGGCCTCGGTCCGCAGGCCGAGGCGCAGGGCCGTCCGCCTGACCGTCTCGGCGCGGAAGTTGGCGGACTCCAAGATGACGTCGGCCGTGTCCTCCTTGACCTCGCTGTTCTCGAGGCCCATGACGCCCGCGATGGCCACCGGCCGCTGCGAGTCGCAGATGAGGAGGTCCGCCTCGGTGAGGCTGCGCTCCTTCTCGTCGAGGGTGACCACGCGCTCGCCGTCTCGGGCCATTCGCACGACGATCTTGCGGCCGAGCACCTCGCGCGCGTCGAAGGCGTGCAGCGGGTTGCCCATCTCGAGCATCGCGAAGTTCGTGGCGTCGACGACGTTGCTGATCGGGCGCATGCCGCAGCGGTTCACCAGGACGCGCATCCAGAGGGGCGCCGGGGCGATCCGGATGCCGGTCAGGCCGACCGCCAGGTAGCGCGGGCATTCGACCGGCGCGTGCACCTCGATGTCGGGCGCGGGCTCGTCGGAGAGCTGCACCTCCGCCGGCGGGAGGCTCAGGGGTCGGCCCAGGAGGCTGGCGACCTCCCTGGCCACGCCGACGTGGCTCCACAGGTCCGGGCGGTGCGTGATGGACTTGTTGTCCACCTCCCAGACGACGTCGCGGAGGTCGGCGACCTCCGAGAAGGCCGTGCCGGGCTCGAAGTCTCCCTCGAGATCGAGGATCCCCGAGTGCTCGTCGGTCAGGCCGAGCTCCTTCTCCGAGCAGAGCATGCCCGCGCTCTGCACGCCGCGGATCTCTGCGGCCTTCACCTCGAGCTCACCGAGGCGCGTGCCCGGCGGGGCGAATGCCGTGAGCATACCCTCGCGCACGTTCGGGGCCCCGCAGACCACCTCGTGGGTGCCGCCGGCCTCGATGGTGCAGAGCTTGAGCCGGTCCGCGCCCGGGTGGGGCGCGACGGTACGTACGCGCGCGACCTGCACCGGGGTGAGCCCGGCGCCGAGGCGCTCGACGGCGTCAATCTCGGCCACGGAGAGGATGAAGCGGTCGGCGAGCCAGTCGAGGTCGACCCCCGAGAGGTCGACGTAGCGCCCGAGCCAGGAAAGTGAGTACCTCATTCCAGCCCCGTACCCTTGAACTGGCGCAGGAAGCGGACGTCGCCCGACAGGAGGAGCCGGATGTCGTCAAGCTGATAGCGCATCATGACCAGGCGAGAGAGACCGAGGCCGAAGGCCCAGCCCTGCCATTCCTCCGGATCGAGACCCCCCGCGCGGAGCACGTTCGGGTGGACCAGGCCGCAGGGGAGCAGCTCCACCCAGCCCGAGTGCTTGCACACCGAGCAGCCCGGCGGCTCGACGGGCTCGCCGTCCTCGTTGAGCTCGCCCGTGCCGCAGACCAGGCAGGAGATGTCGAGCTCGAAGCCGGGCTCGACGAAGGGGAAGTAGCCCGGGCGCAGGCGCACGTGAACGGGGCGGCCGAAGATGCCGGTGAGCAGGGTCTTCATCGAGGCGATGAGGTTGGCGACCGTGACGTCGCGGTCGACGTAGAGCCCCTCCACCTGGTGGAAGGTGTGCTCGTGGGATGCGTCGGTGGCCTCGTAGCGGAAGACCCTGCCGGGGAAGATGGCGCGGAAGGGCGGCTTCAGGGCGCGCATGGTGCGCACCTGCCCCGTGCTCGTGTGGGTGCGCAGGAGGCGGCCGTCCTCGAGCCAGAAGGTGTCCTGCATGTCCCTGGCCGGGTGGTCCGCCGGGATGTTCAGGGCCTCGAAGTTGGCGAACTCGGTCTCGACCTCGGGGTAGTCGAGGACGTAGAAGCCCATCTGCTTGAAGATCTCGTCGAGGCGCCAGTCGACGAGGCTCAGGGGGTGCAGGGTGCCGCTCGAGGACTCGAGGACCTCGCCGGGGAGGGTCGGGTCGAAGAAGGGGTCCTCGAGTCGCCGCGCGCGCCTGAGGGCGGCCAGCTCCGCCTTGCGCGCCTCGAGGGCCGCCTCCACCTCTCCGGAGAGGGCGTTGACGGCCTGACCGAAGCGGGGGCGCTGCTCCTTGTCCAGGGTGCCGAGGGTCTTCATGAGGGCGCGGATGCGCCCCTTGCGTCCTAGGTAGACGCGCGCGACCTCGTCGAGGGCACCCTCGTCGGCGGTCTCGTTGACCTCCGAGAGGGCGCGCGCGCGCAGCTCGTCCAGCTCTGTCAGCGGCAGATCGGGCACGGCAAACACCTGGTTTCTCTTCAAGGGGTCCGGCTCTGCGGGGTTCTGCGAGGGCCCCGGCTCTGACGGCTCAAGGCTCCGACAGCCCGTCGAGGACCTCGGTGGCGCGGCTCCTGAGCTCATCGTCCTGCTGCATCGAGATAAACTCCTGCAGCGCCTTCTCGGCCTTCAGGCTGTTGATGGCCTGGAGGGAGTCGAGGGCGGCGAGCTGGACCTTGCGCTCCTCGGCGAGCAAGCCTCCGGAGATGATGTGCTCCACAGCCCGTGGGTCCTTGGTCTCGCCGAGGGCCTCGAGCGCCTTGATGCGGAGATCGGTCTCTTTGGCGCTGCCGACCACTGCGCCGAGGTTCGCGTAGACCAGGAGATCGCGGAAGCCCCGGACCGCGTCGATGGCCATGCTGCGGATCTCCGGGTCGGGGTCGTAGAGCAGCTCGGCGAGCTTCTCGAGGCGGGGCTTGCGCTCCTCGGGTGTCGACAGGGCGACCAGCGTCCGGAGCACGGCCCGCCGGACCTCGAGCTTGCCGTACTTCAGGCGCATCCAGAGGTCGGAGACGGCCTCCCGGACCTTCAGCTCTCTCACGGCGGACACGGCCGCGAGCTTGACCTCGTCCGAGCCGTCGGAGAGGCCCTTCTTTGCCAGCTCGGCTGCCCGCGGGTGCTTGATCTGTGCCGCCGCCTTGATCACGACGGCCCTGATCTCGGGGTCCGTGGAGGCCGCGAGCGGCACGAGCTTCTCGACGACGGCCCTGTCCGGGGTGCGGGCGAGGGCGCCCACCGCGGCCTTCTGGAGGGAGGCGTCGGGGTCCTTCAGGCGCGCCATCAGGATCTCGCGCCCCCGCTTGCCGGCGGCCGGGCCGAGGCGGCCGAGGGCCCGGAGGGCGGCGGCGCGGACCGGGGTCTGGGAGTGGCCGGCGAAGGTCTCGATGCGGTTCAGGCCGAGGCTGACGAGGATCTGCTCGACGGCCTCGGAGGCGACCTCGGCCGTCTCCACGCGGGCGCTCGCGCGCACCGCGAGGGGCACGATGGCCGCCTCGAGCCGGAGCGCCTCGGCGGCCCGGGCGCCGGCCTTCGCGATCTCCGGGGATCCGCTCTCGATGGCGGCCAGCACGGCCTTGTCGTGGCCGCTCAGGCGGTGCTTGGCGACGGCGGCGAAGGCGAAGACGCGGGACTCCTCCTGCTCGGAGTCCATCAGCGCCTTGAGCCCGGCGTCGCGCTTGCCTCCGCTCGCCTCGTTCACGAGCGCTTTGGCGAGGGTGTCGCGCAGCCCCGGATCGAGGTCGCTCCGGGAGATGGCTCCGACGATCGTGTCGTGCGCCCGTAGCCTCACGAGGCCCTCGGCGGCGCGCTGTCGCACCTGAGCCGACGCGTGGGCGAGCAGCGGGAGCAGGGCGGTGGCGATGCGGCGATCGCCGGTCTCCAAGAGCTTCCCGAGGGCGTCTATGACCCTGTTCTCGTCAGGCAGCCGCAGGTCGCGCAGCAGGAGGTAGGACTTGAAGCGGGCTCGCCCCCCCGCGACGAGGATCTTCGCGGCGGCGATCTTCACGTCGGGCTCGGGGTCGTCGTCGACGAGCTTCTCGCAGCGGTCGAGGAATGCCGGGTTCTTCTCGTCGGAGAGCACGTCGAGCCCGGTAAGGCGGACGGCGGGGCTCGGGTGGTTGAGGAGGGGCAGCAGGGAGCGGACGTCGGCCACTCCAAGCTTCGAGGCGGCCTTCGCGACCGCTATGCGCGCGGTCGCGGGCCCGGAGCGCATGGTCTGCCGGGCCGCCTGGAGGAGCGCGCTCTTGCGCCCCTTGACCATTTCGTTGAAGAGCTGCGGCGAGACGTAGCTCGAGCCGACCCTCACCAGGCCGACGTCTACCCGGACCGGCGGGAGCGCCGCCCAGAACGGGAGGACGGGGAGGAAGGCCCCCGCGGCGAGCGTGTCGGAGCCACCCACCGTGCCGGCGGGCTCGAGGGTGACGCGCTCCACGCCTATCAACATGAGGCTGAGGCTCACCTCGCTCAGGGCCAGCTCGCAGACCGCCGGATCCCGGTCCTTGCAGCGCAGGTCCAGCCGCCTCGAGAGGTCGAAGCCGTCCGGCACGACGAGCTCGATGTCCTGGTAGCGCTTGGGCGCGGAGGACCTGATGGCCTCGAAGATCTGGCGGGCCCTGTCACGCAGCGCGTTGCCCACGAGCTGGACCGGCTTGGGTACCAGCAGCGTGGCCTCGCCGACGGCTGTGCGCACGGGCTGCGCGACGAAGACCACCGAGGGCGGGTCCGCCGCAACGGCGGCCTGCGAGGTCAGGCAGGCCAGCACCACGACCAGGGCCCATCGCGAGAGGCGAGCTGTGAGCATCGTTGCTCCTCGAAAAGTGTCGCGGCGCCCGGAAGTTAGGCCCGCGATGATGCGGCGCGGCATGGTAGGTGCGTGCTCCATGCCGTGTCAACAGCCCCCTACGCCCCGAATCCACGACCTTTGAGTCTCGCGCAAAGACGCCAAGACGCCAAGAAGGCTCGCTTTGTTCGCCCGAAGAGACGCGCCGGACAGCGCAAACCCTCTCTTGGCCAGCACCCTCCCAGGGTGCTGGCCCCTTCGCGTCTTCGCGCCTTCGCGCGAGGCTCTTCCCATCACGATGCCCAAGAACGGCGGGCTGGTCGGGGACGCCGCCCCGGCCGCGTAGCTACTTCCGTTTCTTCCTCTTCGCCGCCCCTTCTCCCTTGGCTCCGCTCGTGCGTCGCGAGGTCTCGAGCAGGGCGTCGGCCTGGTGCACGCGGCGGCGGTAAGCCTCGGAGAAGACGATGATCTGCCCGAGGCCGGCGCCGGAGCCCAGGGCCTGGTCCACCTCCTCGAGGAGGGGGGCCATCTTGAGCCGGTCGTTGAGGACCTCCGCCACGGCCTGGGGGTCTGGTGACTTGGCGCCGCGGTCGCCGAGGAGAGCCGGCATGGCGTGGGTGAGGCGGTCGAGGAAGCCCAGGAAGTGGGTTTTCACCGTCCGGACGGCGCGGTCCTCCCACTCGTCGTCCCTCACGTCGTTGGAGAGGGCGAAGTAGATGTCGAGGAGGCGGGTCTGGCGGGCGACCTCGAGGTAGAGCGCGACCAGGTAGGAAGGAGCCGCCCGCTTGCCTTCGCGCCTGCTGAGCTCGGCCAGGGAGATGACGCAGGGCAGGAAGCGGGCGACGGCGGCTCGGGAGGCGATGTCTCTCGGAGATCCCAGGTTCACCAGCGAGCTCTGGAGCTCCCACGCCTGGGTGAGGAGCGGGTCGCTCAGGTGGTCGAGGATGCCGTCGAGGAAGCCCTCGCAGAGCTTGATGAAGCGCTCGCTGCGCCGCAACAGGTGGGTGAAGCGCGCGCCCGCGAAGACGCGCAGGAGCCACAGGGCGGCCTCGGTCACGCCGTCGGCCACCATGCCGCGGGTGGTGTAGAGGGCCGCCGGCGGCACGGCGATGCGACCTGGCTCGGGCTCCTCCATGACGCTGAGCCCGTGCCGGATCTTCTCGCCGCCGAGGATCTCGTCCATCAGGAACCACGCGTCGGCGGCCACCACGGGGGAGCGGTCGGCGGCGCGGACGAGGTAGGAGGCCGCGGTGGCGCCGCCCTCGTCCACGATCCGCTGCGCCTGCATGAGGGCGGCGATGCGACGGAACAGGGGGTGGTCGGGGGCGAGGTTGCGCAGCTCGCCGGGCAACGAGGTCGGGAAGTAGCTCCTCACGAGGCGATCGGCGAAAGGGCTCGGGCGAGAAGAGAGGGAGAGGGCCCGCTGGAGGTGGATCTTCGCGTGCCCGCAGAGCACGGCGAGCTCGGGCCGCGTGTAGCCGGAGTGGCCGGCGCCGACGCGGCGGAGGATCTCACGGCGCTTCGGCAGGCGCTGCAGGCGCGGGTCGAGCACCCCCGACCTCTCCAAGAAGCCCTGGGTCCTGAGGTGCGGCATGGGGGAGCGCGCGACCCGCCGCTCGTCGATGGAGAGCATCAGGGCCTGGCGGGCGTTCAGGCTCAAGACCTGCTTGCCCACGTCCTCCTCCATGAGCCGGAGCAGTCGCTGCCGCTCCTCCTCGTCGATGCTGCCGGCCTCCATGGCCTTGCCGAGGAGGATCTTCAGGTTCACCTCGTGGTCGGAGCAGGCCACGCCGCAGGCGTTGTCGAGGGCGTCGGTGTTGACCTTCCCGCCCTTGAGGGCGAACTGGACGCGCCCCTCCTGGGTGACGGCGAGGTTGGCGCCCTCGCCGATGACCTTCACCCCGAGCTCGGAGGCGTCGACCCTGACCGCGTCGTTCGGGCGGTCGCGCACGTCGGCGTCGCGCTCGGCGGAGGACTTGACGTAGGTGCCGATGCCTCCCGCCCAGAGCAGGTCTGCGTCCATCCGCAGCATCGCGGTGACGACGTCTCGGCCTGAAGCCGGCCCGTCGGGGAGCTTCAACATCGCCCGCGCCTCGGGGCTGATGGGCAGCTCGGGGGCGTCGCGGCGGTAGACGCCGCCACCCGGTCCCATCTTCTCCCGGTCGTAGTCGGTCCACTGCGAGCGCGGCAGGTCGAAGAGGCGCTGGCGCTCCGTGAGGGAGATCGCCGGGTCCGGGTCGGGGTCTAAGAAGATGTGCTTGTGGTTGAAGGCCGCCACGAGGCGCATCGAGCCCGAGAGCAGCATCCCGTTCCCGAAGACGTCGCCGCTCATGTCGTGGATGCCTACGACGGCGATATCCGTCTTCACATCGCCGATGCCGACGACCCGGATCGGGTCGGTCTCCGGGACGACGCCCATCTCGAGGAAGTGTCGCCTCGACGCGATCCAGGCGCCCTTGGCGGTGATGCCCATCTCCTTGTGGTCGTAGCCGACCGAGCCGCCGGAGGCGAAGGCGTCTCCGAGCCAGTAACCGTACCGGGCGGCCACCCTGTTGGCCCGGTCGGAGTACTGGGCCGTGCCCTTGTCGGCCGCCACGACCAGGTAGGGGTCGTCGTCGTCGTAGACCACCAGCTCCGTGGGGCGCTTGACGCCCTCGCTGGTCTGGTTGTCGGTCACGTCGAGGAGACCTTCCATGAAGTGGTCGTAGGCCCACTCCGCCGGATCAGGAGCCGGCTCGTCCTTCTTGTTGTGGGGCTTCACGTCGACGAGCTCCCACGGGGCCTCCTTGAGGATGAAGCCTCCCTTCGCTCCCATGGGGACGATGACGGAGTTCTTGGTCTGCTGGGTGAGCATCAGGCCCAGGATCTCGGTGCGGAAGTCCTCCCCGCGATCGCTGTGGCGGATTCCCCCGCGCGCGACGGGCCCCGCCCTCATGTGCACGGCCTCGAAGCGCGCGTGCTGCACGAAGATCTCGAAGCGCGGCCGCGGCTCCGGGATCAGGCCGCCGGCCCGCTCCGTGTCGATCTTGATCGAGACCAGGTGGTGCATGCGCCGGTGCGGCAGGAAGAGGTTCGTGCGGGTGATGCCCCGGCCCACCAGCTTCGCCACCGCGGCGATGATGCGCTCCTCCTCGTAGGTCGAGAGACCCTCGCGGTAGGCACGGATCTTCTTCTCGACGCGCGCCACCTCTCGCCGGCGCTTGGATTCGCTCCCCGAGCGCGGGTCGAAGCGGGCGCGGAAGAGCTCGACGACGTCGCTCACTGCCGCGGGGTGCTGGAGCAGCACGTGCCGGGCGACGCTGGCGGAGGGGATGGCGCCGGCGACCCTGAGGTAGTGCACGGCCGTGCGCACCAGGTCGAGCTCTCTCCACGAGACCTTGGCGGTGATGCAGAGCGCGCAGAGGATGTCGATGGCGGTCTGCCCCTCGAAGGCCGCGCGCAGGGCGTCGATGAAGATGTGGCGGTGCTCGAAGAGGCCCTCCTGGCCCGGCCTCGGACGCACGCGGTAGGTGTCGAGGAGCATGGGCGGCCCGTCGCGCAGGTCGACCTGCTCGCACTCCTCCCCGAGCACGAGCAGACCAAAGCGGTCGAGCACGGGGAGCACCTCCGAGAGCACCAGGCGCCGCTCCTGGTAGATGCGCAGGAGCACGGTGCCCTCCTCTCCGTCGCCGGCCGGCGCGCGGTCGACGTCGAAGCTGAGGCGGTGGGTGATGCGGGTCTCCTCGAGGTGGGCCACGTCCACCATGGCCCGGTCCGGGGAGGTCTCCTCGCGGTAGCGTGGCGAGAAGGCGCGCGCGTAGCGCTTGTACAGCCCCTCGGCCTCGTAGCGCGGGAAGCGGGAGTGCAGGCGCTCGCGCAGCCTCTGAGCCCACGGGCTCGACACGCGGAGCATCATCTCCTCGAGCGCGCGCGCGTCATCGTCACTCACCGCCGTGCCGGCCGACACGTAGAAGTGGATCACCATGGTGTCGAGCCGGGAAGGCACCACGCGGTGGGAGTCGTAGATGGCGCGCGTGTGGCGGCGCAGCGCGTCCTGGAGGCGCTGGCGCAGGTCCTCGTTGAAGACGTGCTTGGGCACGACCGCGAAAGCGTAGAGGCTCCTGCCCTCCGGCCCGAGGCGGATGTGGATCCTGACCTCGTCCTGCTCCTCGGCCGCCTGGATGGCCTCGATGGAGGCGGCTATCGACGGCGTGTCGGCTTCGAAGAGGTACTCCGCCGGCAGGGAGTTGAAGGCGTCGACGCAGGTCCTGTACGCGAAGGTGTCGCGGATGAGGTTCTTCTCGGTGACGAGCTGGTCGAGCTTCAAGCGCAGCAAGGGGATCTCGCCCCCGGGCTGGCGGATGGCCCGGAACGCGAGCAGACCACGCAGGACGACGACCCGGCACTCACCCGGTCCCTCCGGGACGACCACGACGATCTCGTCGATCGTGCCCGGGCGGTGCACCATCGACGCCCGCGGCACCTTCCTGACCAGCACGGGCACGGTCCCGTTGCCGGCGGCGGCCTCGAGGAGGGGGAGGACCTGGTCCGTGTCGGTGAGCTCGAGGGGGTCGAGCTTCTCGGTCCCGCGCTCCCTCTCCCGCACTCGGCGCCACCCTCCCGGGGCTTCGGGCTCCCTGGCCGCGTGCTCCACGTGGAGGCCCATCATCACGAAGTGCTCGTCGAGCAGCCAGCCGAGGAAGTCCGAGGCCTCCTTGAAGGCCTCGTGCTCGTCCGCCTTGGAGAGCCCGTCCGACATGGCGCGCAGCGCCTGCTGGGCGAAGGCTACCTCCGCGCGCATCGCCGGGAAGTCGCCGACCGACGCGCGGGCGAGGGCGAGGCGGTGGCGGAAGGTGTCGGGCAGGGACTCCCTGCGGTCCTCGTCGAGGCGCGGCAGCACGAACTGGATGAAGCTCTCGCGGTCGCTGCGGTCGGAGGTCGGCGCTCCGAAGGCCGTGGAGATGCCAGAGGCGTTGCGTGCCACCGAGAGCACGTAGTTGACCGAGTAGAGAGGCTCGAGCCCGGTCTCGTCGACCGCCATCAGGAGGGTGTCGTAGAGGAAGGCCTGGTCCCGGATCACCGTCTGGACGAGGGTGATCGGGGTGCGCTTGCCTTCACGGCGGATCTCGGCCTCGCTCAGGTGCACCTTGATCTCGTCGGGCTGGCGCTCGCGCAGGATCTCGAGCCCGGTGGCCGCGAGCAGGGCGAAGACCTTGGGGGGGATCCGGTCGACCTTGGCCTCGCTCAGGCTTCTGCTGAGTGTCTGCAGCAACGTCACGGCGATCTCGTCCACGTCGTCGTGGCGTTTTCGCAGCGCCTGCATCGCGTCTCTGAAGAGTCGCTCCCGGCCGGCGTCCTGGAAGACCATGCGTGACCTCCGCTCTATGGCGGGGCCATATAGCGTAGAACGTCTGGCGTGGCACCTTCGCGTGCGCTATGCTTCAGGGGTAAACTTCGAGTGGCGATCTGTCGATGTAACAGGTCGTCAACTCTCCCCCCACGGCGAGCTCGGAAATGCGCGAACCGCTCCCCGGACTACGGCGGCTCCGCTCGCAGCGCGGCTTCACCCTGATCGAGCTGATCTTCGTCGTCGTTATCCTCACCGTGCTGTCCACCATCGCGGTGGCCAGCTACAGCGGGTACATCAGGCAGGCGCGGATGCAGGAAGCGATCGCCTTCCTCGGGGCGATCCGAATCCGCCAGGAGCTCTACTTCCAGAGCTACTCGCAGTACGTCGACACAGGGGACGACTCAACCACACCCAGCTTCTATCCGTACCCGATTTGGGAGAACAGCGCCTGTGACGACGTGACCCAGTGGAGCATCGACTGCTCAACTGCTGCGGCCCCGGGTGCAAACGCGCAGACCGTAGGCTTCTGCACCCTCGGCGTGGAGCTCATAGGAGACGCCAGGTCATACTTCCAGTACCTGTCTTTCGGCTGGGAGCCCGGCGACACTGCGGACTCCAATTGCAGCAGCAAGCTGTGCTTGGTGCCAGACGTCGACCGGCCCTGGTGGGTTGCGATCGCGCAGGGAGACCAGAGATGCGACTACCGGGATGGTGGATCGCCCCTCAAGTCGCTGGCCATCGTGTCCAGCCAGCTTCGCAATGTCGTTCAGTTCGACATCGGTGAGGGATCTGCGGACGACGATTGGGGTGCGGCCAGCCTCCCCGTCCAGGATCTCGATGGCGGGTTCTAACAGCAGCGCCCCAGCGCTGCTCCCGTGTCCCTGCCCTTGCCCCTGCCCTTGCCCGAGGTTTGGGTCGGTCATGACGGTCGTTGACGGGGCGGTCTGATTGACCGCGCCCCCGCGCGGGTTAGAATGCGCTCTCACCGGGCCGCCGCCTGCGTACGGGGCAGTGGTTCACGTGTCTCATCAGTCTTCTGCCTCCCGGGGAGGAGCATCATGTTGGTCCGACTCGTCCTCGGCGCATTCTTCGTCGCCTGCCTGGCGGGCTGTGCCGATGCCCCGGAACCAGCCGCCGGCGAGAGCGGCGTGTCTCTGCTGTGGGCCGCGCTCGAGGAGGGTGGCGCTTGCCAGAACACGGCCTTCGGGCAGGGTGTCTTCCCGCCCGGCAGCGACCGGCTGGTCGTGCGCATGGAGGGCGGGGACGTGGGGGACAACCCGGTGGTGGGCACCTTCGCCGCGTCGACCACCGAGCTCGTGGGGCAGGGCGCGCTCCTCGTCATCCCGCCGCCGAGCCTCGTGCCTCCGGGCGCCTCCTTCGACCTGCGCGTGCTCGCCTGCAGGCCTGGGGATGACCGGCCGGCGTGGTCCGGGGGCGTGAAGGGCCTCACGGTCGCGAGGCACGCGAAGAGCGGGGTGCTCGTGCTCCTCACCCCCGAGGACGACCAGGCGGGCGCGGCCCCACTCGCCTGCCCGACCCAGGACGTCGTCGTCGGGGATCGAAGGGTGGGTACGGCCAACCCCTCGGAGCCGACCGCCTTTTCGGGGCTGGCGGTGGTCCAGGACGGTCACAGCCTCCTCATAGGCGGCGCCGCCGTGCGGGACGGTCGCCTCGTGGCCTCCTCGAGGATCGACCTCATGCACGGCCCGACGGGCACCTTCCTGCCGCAGGGCGGCGCCCTGTCGACGCCGCGGGCCCTCGCCGAGACCAGGATGCTCGCCGACGGGCGCGTGCTCGTCTTCGGCGGCACGACCGGGCTGGCCGTGGGCACGCCGCCCTCCAACCCCTTCTTCCACCCCGGGGACGCCGCGATCCCCCTGGCCGCCGGGGCCTTCCTCGAGCGGGTCGATCCCAGCACCGGGACCAGCACCGCCGTGCCCGTCTCGAGCGCCGGCGGCAGCGGGCCGATCACGATGCCGCTGATGTCGGCCACGCACTATGACGAGCCCCGCGACACCCTCTTCGTGGTCGGGGGCTACGACACCACCGGGGCGGGGACCGCGCCGGGCCTGTCCGCGGTCCGCATCTCCGCCGTCTCCACTGACGGCCCGGTCGCCGCGGCCCGGGCGCTCGGCGCGCCTCGTGTGGGGGCGGTCCTGCTCCCCGCGGTCGACGGCTCGGTCGTGATCTTCGGCGGCAACACCGACGGCACCCAGGACAACATCGGCGAGTGGATCTCGGCGGACGGCCTCGACGGCGGCCCCGCCGAGGTGGAGGTGACCGCTGACGGCTCGGGCGGCACCACGCTCCCGGTCCCGACCTTCGCGTCCGCCCTGCAGGTCGGCGAGCTCGACACCGCGAGGACCTTCCTCGTGCTCGGCGGCATCCCCGCCCAGGAGTGCACGGCGCCTTGCGACCCGACCCGCGAAGGTCTCTACCCGTCGACCATCGACGAGGACATCGCCCTGCTCGTCCGCGTGACCACCACGGCCGCCGGCGCGCCCCAGGTCGACGTGGTCAAGGCCAGCCTGAGCGACGCGCCGGGCCTTGGGAGGCGCGCCTTCGCCACGCTGCAGCACTTCGGCGTCGACGGCGACGGCCGCCCGCTCTACGTGGTCGCCGGAGGAATCACAGGCCTCAGCGCGGTGCCGGGCTTCTCCGGCTGCTCGGCGTCCGCCGCCGATCAGTGCCTGCGCGACGACCTGACGGTCTTCCGGCTCGAGGGCCTCAGGGTCGTGGTCGAGCGCACCCGGAAGGTCGGGGCCGCGGTCGGGTTGAGGATGGCAAGGCGCGTAGACGGCACCTACCTGCTGAGCTCGGCGCTCGTGTCCTCGCTGCCCGGCTCGGTCGCTCTCGGGGGAGGGCCTCGTCTTTGGAACCCCTTGGAGGCGGCCGAGCTTGCCTTGTGCAGCGCCCAGGCCGGCAGCGGACTGTGAGCCCGGAGGAGCGGTTGATCTCGAGACGGGCTGCTCACATCCCACCTTGGGCGGCGTGGCTCGTCGCCCTGTTGCTGGCCTCGCCGGCGGGCGCCCTCGCCGCGGACAGCGACGGCGATAAGCTCGACGACATCTGGGAGAACACCTCCTTCGGCAACCTCGACCAGGGAGCCGACGGCGACTTCGACAACGACGGCCTCAGCAACCTGAACGAGCAGGACGAGGGCACCCTGCCGAACAACGCCGACACCGACGGAGACCTGCTCAGCGACGGCGCCGAGGTCGACTACCTGCTCGAGCCGCTCCGCGCGGACACCGACGGCGACAAGCTCGAAGACGGCGAGGAGTTCTTCGGCATCCGCCGCGAGGATGCGCCCCTGGTCGGCGACCCACCGATCCTCACTCCCGTCGGCGTCGCCAGCGATCCGAAGAACAGGGACACGGACGGAGATCGCCTGCTCGACGGCGAGGAGCGCACGCTGGGCACGAACCCGAACCTGGCCGACACCGACGGGGACGGGCGCAGCGACGGTGAGGAGGAGCAGGGCATCGGCGGCCCCAAGACCGATCCCCTCGTCCGCGACACCGACGGGGACGGCATCAACGACGGGATCGAGATCTTCGACGGCGACGCCGACGGCGACGGCGAGAGCGACGACGGCCGCGTGTGGCCCGTGACCGACCCGACCATGGCCGACAGCGACGGCGACGGGCTCGCGGACGGGGTCGAGGACCTCAACAGGGACGGCGCGATCGACGAAGGGGAGACCGACCCCACGAAGGCGGACACCGACGGCGGAGGGACCGAGGACGGCGACGAGGTCGTGCTCCACGGCAGCGATCCCAACGACGCGCTCGACGACCCGCAGGACACCGACGAGGACGGCATCCCGGACGCCGTGGAGGAGGTCGACGGGACCTCTCCCACGAAGCCCGACACCGACGGCGACGGCCTCAGCGACTACGACGAGAAGGTGGTCTGGCTCACGAGGGGTGACGTCGCGGACACCGACGAAGACGGCCTGAGCGACGGGCAGGAGGTCGACTTCGGGAGCGATCCCAAGCTCAAGGACACCGACGAGGACCTGCTCGAGGACAAGGACGAGTTCGACGCCGGGACCGATCCGGCGAAGAAGGACAGCGACGGCGACGGGCTCGAGGACGGCGCCGAGGCGCACACCCACAACACCGACCCCGCGAAGGCCGACACCGACGACGGCGGGGTGTACGACAGCTTCGAGGCGCACCCCGGGGTCGGCGCGGATCCCAACTCGAAGAACGACGACGCGGCTCTCGACCTCGACGGGGACGGCATCCCCGACAGCCTGGAGCCGGGCGGCGGAGCCGGCGCCGATCCCTCCAAGCGCGACACCGACGAGGACGGCCTCGAGGACGCCGAGGAGATCCTGCCGCTAAAGGACGGCGTGATCACCGACCCGACGATCGCCGACACCGACGAGGACGGCATCAACGACGGGCTCGAGCTGCAGATGGGCACGGACCCGACCTCCAAGGACACCGACGGCGACGGGCTCGAGGATCTGCTCGAAGACGCGAACGTGGACGGTGTGGTCGGCGCCACCGAGACCGACCCGAAGAACCCGGACAGCGACGGCGACGGCATCCTCGACGGTGACGAGGACGCCGACCACGACGGCGTCGTGGGCGACGGGGAGACCGATCCCAGGAAGGCCGACACCGACGGCGACGGCATGGACGACGGGTGGGAGCGGGCCTACTCGGTCGCCGGAGAGGGTGAGGGCGCCCCCCTTGACCCGACCGCCAAGGACCATGACGGCGACGCCGACGGGGACGGAGTCAGCAACATCGACGAGTACAACAACCGGTGGGGAGTCGGAGACAAGGCCAGAGACGCCCGCACCAACCCTCGCAGCTCGGACACGGACGGGGACGGCCTCACGGACAAGGTGGAGATCGACTCGGGCTACGTGGGGCTCGTTGGCTCGGACCCGACGGTCGCCGACACCGACGGGGACGGCCTCACCGACGCGCAGGAGGACAAGGGCAAGGACGGCAAGTGGGACGAGGAGCAGGAGACCAACCCGCTGCACGATGACTCGGACGCGGACGGGCTGCCGGACGGCTACGAGGACGCGAACAAGAACGGCGTCCTCGAGGCCGAAGAGAGCGACCCGACCAAGGCCGACACGGACCGGGACGGGCTCGACGACGGGGATGAGGTCAAGCTGCACGGCACCTCCCCGTGGGAGTCCGACCACGACGGCGACGAGATCCTCGACGGCGTGGAGGTGACCTCGAAGGAAGGTGTGACGCACCCGCGGCGCACCGATCCCCGGGAGGCGGACACCGACGGCGACGGCCTCCCCGACAACGTCGAGGACACGAACCGGGATGGCGGCTTCGACCAGACGGAGACCGACCCGCTGCTGAGGGACACGGACGAGGACGGCCTGCTCGACGGGGAGGAGGACAAAGACCACGACGGCACCGTGGACGACGGCGAGGAGACCGACCCCCGGGACGTCGACACCGACGACGACCGTCTCGCCGACGGCGTCGAGGACGCGGACCTGGACGGGAATGTGGACCCGAAGGCCGCGGACCCGCGCAAGAGCGAGACCGACCCGCTGCTCGCCGACACCGACGGAGGGACGGTGGAGGACGGGAAGGAGCGGATGGAGGACCGGACCGATCCCCGTTACGGCCTCGACGACAGCGGCGCAGACAACGACGGCGACGGGCTGACGAACGCGGAGGAGGACTTCAACCTCGACGGCGTGCTCGACGACGGCGAGACGGACCCGGGCAACAAGGACACCGACGGCGACGGCATCGAAGACTTCGACGAGTTCAACCCGAGCCGGCCCGAGCACGGGAGGCCGGCGGACACGGACGGTGACGGCATCATCGACGCGCGTGACCCCGACAGCGACGGCGACGGCGTCCTCGACCGGGACGAGGCTGGGAGCGCCATCGCCGGGGAGCGCGTCCCGGTCAACACGGACCTGACGGAGGAGCACGACGACGGGACTCCCGACTTCCGCGACCTCGACAGCGACGACGACGGCATCCCGGACAGCGTGGAGGAGGACCCCGACGGCGACGGCACGCCCAACCCCGACGCCGACTCCGACGGGATGCCGAACCGTCGCGAGACGGACAGCGACGGAGATGGGAGGCCCGACGCCGAGGAAGGGGCGGACTCGGACGACGACGGGGACGGGGTCGCCAACTTCGTGGACACGGACGACGAGGACGGCCCTCTCGGTGACGCCGACGGTGACGGCATCGCCAACAACGTGGAGGACCCCGACCTCGATGGCGAGATCGACGAGGGCGAGACGGACCCGGCCAACGAGGACACCGACGAGGACGGTCTTAGCGACGGTGAGGAGCAGTGCTTGCAGGGAGATGAGCTGCGCCACCTCACCGACCCGGGCGACGCGGACAGCGACGACGACGGGGTCGTTGACGGCACCGACACTCTCTACGACCCCGCGAAGAAGGCCGCGGCGGTGGCCGACGGCGCGACCTTCCCCTTGCCCTGCGCCAGCGAGGACGGCTCCCTCTCGGCGGCCGACCTGCTCGACGACCCGGACGGGGACGGGCTCCCCAGCGCCCTCGACGCCGACGCCGACAACGACGGCCTGCTCGACGGCGTGGAGCTCGGGGTGACCTCGCCGGGCGCGGACACCGACGCCATGGCCGGTCGTTTCCTGGCGGACCAGGACCCCGGCACGACCACGAACCACCGCAAGGTCGTCAGCGGTGACAACGGGCTGGCCGACGGGTGGAACGACCCGAACCTGAACGGGCGCGTCGACGCGGGGGAGGAGCCCGGGAACGAAGCCCTCTCGACCGACAGCGACAGCGACGGGCTCACGGACCCGCAGGAAGCCTGGCTGGGCTCGAACCCGCGGGACGCGGACACCGACGACGACGGCATCGCGGACGGCGGAGAGCCCAACTGGGCCATCGACACGGACGGCGACGGGGCGCCGGGCGCCCTCGACCCGGACAGCGACAACGACGGCCTGCCCGACGGCATGGAGCTCGCGGAGGCGCCGCTGCCGCACACCTCCCTGCTCGTGGGCAACTGGCGCGCCGCGGCGGACCCCAACCGGAAGACCATGCCGTTGGTGGCGGACACGGACGGGGACGGGTTCAAAGACGGGGACGAGGACGTGAACGCCGACGGGGTGGTGGACCCGGACGAGGGTGATCCCCTGGACCCGGAGAGCCAGCCCACCGGCACCGCGCTGGTGGACAGCGACAATGATGGGCTCCCGGACCTGGCCGAGGCTGCCTTCGGCCTCGAGAGCAACTGGGCGGACAGCGACGACGACGGTGTCTGGGACGGGAAGGAGCCCAACGCGCGTTTCGACAGCGACGGTGACGGCTACATCGACGGGCGCGACCCGGACAGCGACAACGACGGGCTGCTCGACGGCACGGAGATGGGTGTCTCCGAGGTCGGAGGAGGTGCCCCGGCAGACTCGCCGCACTTCGTGGCCGACGCCGACCCGAGCACTACGACCTCACCCCTGGCTCGCGACAGCGACGGGGGCGGGGCCCCCGACCGCAACGAGGACCTAAACCGCAACGGCCGGGTCGACGACGGGGAAGGCGACCCCAACAACCCCGCCGACGACGGCCTCTACCTCGGCGACGCCGACGGTGACGGCATCAGCGACGCCGCCGAGGACGCGAACCGGGACGGCGCAGTGAATGTCGGGAAGGAGAGCAACCCCGCGGACGGGGACAGCGACGACGACGGCGTGCTCGACGGCCTCGAGCCGAACCCCACCCTCGACACCGACCGCGACGGGATCGCGAACATCGTGGACCCGGACAGCGACAACGACGGCCTCTCCGACGGCATGGAGATGGGCGTGGTCCTCCCGAGCCCCCACACCGACGTGAGCCGGAACCGCTTCCACGCCGACACGGATCCCAGCTCGCGCACCCTCGTGCTGCGCGAGGACAGCGACGGCGGTGGGACTCTCGACGGGCTCGAGGACCTCAACCGCAACGGCATGGTCGACGGCGGAGAGACCGATCCCGCCGTGGGAGCGGACGACGTGGTCCCCGAGGACGACCTCGACGGCGACGGCCTCGACAACGACACGGAGTTGGGGCTCGGGACCGGCGTGTTCAACGCCGACACCGACGGTGACTTCATCTCCGACATGTTCGAGGTCAGCGACCTCTCCGAGGCCGCGGACACCGACGGCGACGGGACCATCGACGCCCTCGACCCCGACTCCGACGGGGATACCATTCCGGACTCCGTGGAGGCCGGTGACGAGGACATCGAGACGGATCCCGTGGACACCGACGAGGACGGTGTGCCCGACTTCCGCGACCTCGACTCGGACGGCGACGGGCTCTTGGACGTCGAGGAGGCCCTGGCCACGAAGACCGACTTCCAGGCCGCGGACACTGACGGCGGCGGGGCTGACGACGGCATCGAGGTCCTGGTCTTGAAGTCCGACCCGAAGGACCCGGACGATGACTTCGCCGGGACCATAGAGCCGGGAGCCAGCGTCCAGGGCGGCGTGGCCTGCTCAGCGGGCTCGAAGCCCCGCCGCGAAGGGCGTCCGTGGGGTGGGTGGGCTGTGCTGCTCTCCTCCCTCGCCCTGCTGGCGCTGTTGCGCGGCCGCCGCGCCCAAACAGCCTTGCTGGTCTTGCTCGTCGCCGGCGCGATCGCGGCGCCCGCCCCCGCCCTGGCCGTCGACGGCGGCTTCGATCCCATCCTGATACGGCACCCGAGCGACGGCCTCGGCATCATCACGACCGAGGGCGGCGAGATCCTGCACCACCTGCACATGGCCGGAGGTGTGATGTCCATGGGCTCGGAGGGGGTGCTCGCGGTGGTCCGGGACGGCGACCACCTGCGCGACGTCGTCGAGCGCCGAATCCAGCTCAACCTGCGTGGGGCCGTGGGCCTCTACGAGCTGGGCGAGATCCGCCTGGACGTGCCGGTGGCGGTCCTGCAGCAGGGGAACACGATCGGGCTGAAAGGGGGAGAGATCGGGGCCGGCGGGCTCGGTGACATCCAGCTGAGCGCCAAGGCGCGCATCATGCCGCGCAGGGGAGAGGGCCTGCACGCGGCGGGCGTCATCATGATAGGGCTGCCCACGGGCGACGAGGCGAGCTACCTGGGCATGGGCGGGCTGAGCGGCGCTTACCTGGTCGCCGTGTCCTATCGAATGCAGGACTGGCTCGTGGCGGGGAACATGGGGACGCTCTTCGTGCCGGACAAGGAGGTCTTCACCCTCAAGATCACCGACCAGGCCCTGGCCGGAGCGGGGGTGCGGTGGCAGCCCCTGGAGAGCATGTACACGGCCGCGCTGGACCTGAAGTGGAGGCTGCCGCTCAGGGACTGGCCGCTGGTGCCGGCGCAGCGCAGCTTCGAGCTGCTGGCCTCGGGGGGCATGACCACGCCCATGGGCCTGCGCTTCGAGGTCGGCCTCGCCCACGGTCTGACCTCGGGCTTCGACGTGGCGACCTTTCGCTGGTTCGCGGGTGTCAGCTACCTCTCGGGCGCGGAGCGGCCGGGCGAAGGGGATCTCGACGACGACGGGGTGATCGACGCCCACGACCTCTGCCCGGGTGACGCCGAGGACATCGACGGCTACTCGGACGACGACGGCTGCCCCGACCCCGACAACGACGGCGACGGCATCGCCGACGGCCCCGACAAGTGCCCCGATCTCCGGGAGGACTTCAACGGCAAGGAGGACGAGGACGGCTGCCCCGAGAGCGACCAGGACGGTGACGGCATCCCGGACTCCATGGACCTCTGCCCCGACGAGAAGGAGGACGTCGACGGCTTCAAGGACAACGACGGCTGCGCGGACCCGGACAACGACGGCGACGGCATCCCCGACGGTCAGGACCGCTGCCCGGTCAAGGCGGAGACCAAGAACAACGTGCTGGACTCGGACGGCTGCCCGGACGCGGTGCGCGCGCGCCTCGACCTCGGCGCCCGCCGCATCGTGATAGACGCGCCCATCGAGTTCCGGAGAGGCACCTACACCGTCGGGCCGCAGTCACTCGGCGTGCTGGACCAGGTGGCCGAGATCATGACCAGGCACCCGGAGATCGAGACCCTCACCGTCGGCTGCCACGTCGCCCGCGGCGAGGACGCGTCGGCAGACCAGGAGCTCAGCATCCGCAGGGCCAACACCGTGCGCCGCTACCTGATCGTGCGCGGCGTCAAGGGTGGACGCCTCGAGGTCGAGGGCCACGGCTCCGAGCTGCCCTCGGTCCCCCACGAAGACGCCGAGGCGAGCTGGCGCAACCCGCGCGTCGAGTTCTACATCACCGAGCTCGCCGGAGAGTAGGGGCGAGCCCTACGATGGCAGCGCAGGAGGACATGGGCGCCGACAGGGTCGTGCTGGTGGCGAAGGTCACCCACACGATCTACAGCGGGGGCTCTGACGGCTTCGCGGTCCTCGCGGTCGAGGACATCGAGGGCGGGGGCAAGACCACGGTCGTCGGCAACCTCGGGGTCGTGGCCCTCGACGACACCTTGCGCATGGTCGGCTCGTGGCACCGCCACCCCCGCTACGGGCACCAGTTCAAGGTGGAGAGCTTCCAGAAGGTGTTGCCGCAGACGGCCCGAGGGGTGGAGGCCTACCTGGCGCGGGTCGAGAACGTGGGGCCGGTCACGGCGAAGAAGCTCGTGAGGCACCTGGGCCCGGAGGCGCTGGAGATCATCGCGGCGGATCCGGAGCGTGTGCGCGAGGTCCCGGGCATTGGGAGGAAGCGCGCCGCCGCCTTGATGAAGGCCCTCGAGGCCGACGTCGCGCAGCGGGAGGCGCTCATCTTCTTGCAGAGCCACGGCATCGGGCTGGGCACGGCGCAGCGCATCCTGCAGCGCTATGGCGACGACGCTGTCGAGTGTGTCCGCAGCGATCCTTTCCGCCTCGCCGAGGAGGTAGGCGGCATCGGCTTCCTCACGGCCGATCGCATCGCGCGATCGCTCGGCGTGGAGCCGCTCCACCCGGGGCGCTTGCGGGCCGGGGTCGTGCACGTGGTCCGCAGGGCCACCGACGAGGGGCACCTCTACCTCCCGCGCGAGGCGCTCGTAGAAGAGGCCTCGCGGGTGCTCGAGGTTTCGCCTCCCCACGTGGAGCACGCCGCCGCGGAGCTCGTCGAGGAGCACGCCATCTGCGCCGCACCGGGTGGAGAGGACTGGCTCGGCCCCGTCGAGCACGTGATCTGCGAGCAGGACATCGCGGCGCGCCTGCTCGCCCTCGCCGGACGCCCGGCCTCCCCACCGCCGAGCGAGGCGGAGCTGGCCTTCGCCGAGAGGGCCCTCGCC
>CAZQPP010000072.1:21736-22017 GCA_964594295.1 uncultured Myxococcales bacterium
ACCACCCCCTCGATCGCGTGCTGCGGAGCGCGGTCGCGATCGCCGTCCAGCACTCCGTAGCCGTGATCACCGGCGGGCCGGGCACGGGCAAGACCACCCTGCTGCGCGGCGCCCTTGCCCTGTTGCAGCGCCGCGGCATGACGGTGGCGCTGGGCGCGCCCACGGGCCGCGCCGCCCGGAGGCTCACCGAGACCGCCGGCACCGAGGCCAGGACCCTGCACCGCCTGCTCGAGTACAGCCCCGCCGAGCAGCGCTTCCTGCGTGACCTCGACAACCCGCTC
>CAZQPP010000073.1:0-1399 GCA_964594295.1 uncultured Myxococcales bacterium
CACGACCTGCGTGCGCCACTCCGCGCCATGCAGGGCTTCAGCACAGCCCTCGCAGAAGACTACGGCGAGAGCCTCGACCGGGACGGCCACGACTTCCTGCGGCGCATCATCACCGCGAGCGAGCGCATGGACACGCTCATCGGAGACCTGCTGGACTACAGCCGCTTGAGCCTCGATAGTCTGGAGATCAGCCCGGTCGACCTGTCGGAGGTGGTGGACGACGCCTGCCGCTACCTCGGTGAGACCATTTGCGCCAGGGATGGCAAGCTCGAGGTGGACCGGGATCTCGGCAGCGTCATGGGGCACCGGAGCACCCTGATGCAGGTGATGTCGAACCTCGTCAGCAACGCAATCAAGTTCGTGCCCGACGGCGAGCAGCCCCGTGTACGTATCTGCTCGGAGCAAAACGAGGGCCGCGTGCGAGTCTTCGTAGAAGACAACGGCATCGGCATCGCTCCCGACCAGCAGGCCAGGATCTTCAGGGTATTCGAGCGCCTGCACTCTCGCAGGGATTACCCCGGCACCGGCATCGGGCTGGCTATCGTGAAGAGGGCCGCGGTTCGACTCCAGGGATCGGCCGGCGTGGAGTCGCGCCAGGGCGCCGGAAGTCGTTTTTGGGTGGAACTGCCAGCGGCCTCATGATATCCAGCCGGCCTTCATTGGCGGACGTGACGATGGAACCTGCCCCACTCAACCCGGTCCTCGTGGTCGACGATGAGCCCAACGATCTCTTGCTGTTCAGGAGGGCAGCCAAGAAGTCTCTGCTCGCCAACCCCATCCGCGCGGTCGAGGACGGCGAGGACGCCATCGCCTTCCTCGACGAGCTCAAGGACGCGAGGCAGGGCGACGACCGAGTGCCGGCTGTCATCATCCTCGACCTGAAGATGCCGAAGAAGAACGGCTTCGACGTGCTCGCGTGGATAAGGGAGCAGCCGGGGCTGAGGCGCATCCCGGTGGTCGTCTTCACCTCCTCGTCCCAGGACCCGGACATAGCCCGAGCATACGATCTGGGCGCCAACTCCTATCTCGTGAAGCCCGTCACCTTCGAGTCGTTGATTGAGATGGTCCGCACCCTCGGCCTGTACTGGACCGTGCACAACGAGATGCCCTCGGTAGAGGACTGACCCGCACTTCTCATCAACCTGTATGACGCGGGGATCGCGGACGACCATCTCAGAGGAGCATGAGGCCAATGCACGCCCGTCCAACGTTGACCCTGGGCGCTCTCCTGCTGGCGTCGCCGGGCTGCGCCACCGACAAGGGAGAGCAGGCACCGATCGCCGAGGCACAGCAGCCCGAGACCCTCGCGTCGAGGGCAGCGTTCGACACCGGCTCGCCCCCCCCGGAGTCCTCGGTCGACACCGGCTCGCACGCCCCGGAGTCCCCGGCCGACACCGGC
>CAZQPP010000073.1:1499-21848 GCA_964594295.1 uncultured Myxococcales bacterium
GGAGTCCTCGGTCGACACCGGCTCGCACGCCCCGGAGTCCCCGGCCGACACCGGCGCCGAGACACCCGCGAAGGCAGCCTGGACCGCCTGCGAAGCGGAGGACTGGCCGGGCTACTCCTGTCCGCCGTGCGAGCCTGACTGCAGCGACGTCGACTGCGGACCGGACGGTTGTGGGGGCTTGTGCAGCGTCCCGCGGCCATACATGGTGTGCTCCCATGGGCAGTGGATGCACCTCTGCATGCCGAACTGTGTCGGGAGGAGGTGCGGTCCGGACGGCTGCGGCGGTCAATGCGGCTTCTGCCCCACGGGCTGGTCGTGCGGCCCCACCGGCGCCTGTGAGAGCGAAGACGGCGGCTGCGGCGGCATCCCGGCGACCGGCGAGTGTGTGAGCGGCACGGCGTGGAGCTGCGCCGACGGCGTGCCGGAGCGCGAGCACTGCGCCTATGGGGCGTGCGCGCTCGATCCGGCAGCCGGCGCCGCTCGATGCGCCGAGGTCCCCTGCCTGCCGTCCTGCTTCGGTCGCACCTGCGGAGACGACGGCTGCGGTGGCTCGTGCGGCACCTGCCCGGACGGAGAGACCTGCCACCCGGAGCACGAGCTGTGTGTCCCCGCCGAGGGATGCGGCCCGATCGACGAGGCCGGCACCTGCCTGGCGCACACGCTCGTCAGCTGTGAAGCGAATGAGCTGACCTTCGAGCCCTGCCTCTCGCGCGGCCAGGTCTGCTCCACCGACCCCTGCGACGGAAGGCCGACCTGCCACAACGTGTGGCCGCACACTCCCTGCTGCGACGTCCCCGCCGGCGGTCACTGCGCGGGCAAGCACCTCTTCACCTGCGACGGCGAGGGCTGGCTCTCCATCCGACATTGCGTGGACGACTTCCACCGCGTCTGCATCCGAAGGGACCTCGAGCGCCACGACTGCTTCATTCGCTGAGCCGCCCCCCTTCCTCAGCGATCCGGAGTCGTCCTGCGCCTGCCCCTTCAACAGGGTAGAGTGAGCTCTCCACGGAGGACGTCATGCTCACTGTCTACGAGTTCCCCGGCGCGTGGGGCGTCCCAACGGTCAGCCCCTTCTGTCTGAAGCTCACGACCTGGCTGCGGATGGCCGGAGTCGAGCACCGGACCGAGAAGCTCTCCGATCCGCGCAAGGGGCCCAAGGGCAAGCTCCCGTTCATCGAGGAAGAGGGCGAGATCCTCGCCGACAGCGGACGCATCATCGAGCACCTCACACGGAAGCACGGAGTGGAGCTCGACGCTCACCTCGACGCCGAGCAGCGAGCACAGGCTCACGCGCTCCGCCGCATGGTCGAGGAGAGCCTCTACTTCGTCCTGGTCTACCTGCGCTGGGGCACCGACGCGGGCTGGCAAGCCATCCAGGGCCCCTACTTCGGGACGCTGCCGTCGGTGGCACGACTGTTCGTGCCCGCGCTTGCGCGGCGCCAGGTGCTCCGGACGCTTCACGGGCAGGGAATCGGCCGCGGCACCGAAGCGGAAGCGAACGCCCACGGCGTGGCCGACGTCGACGCCCTCGCCGGCGCCCTCGGCGACCGCGAGCACTTCTTCGGCGCGCCGAGCTCCCTCGACGCCATCGTCTATGCGTTCATCGAGAGCTTCCGGAGCTTCCCCGTGTCGTCGGCCGTGAAGGAGCGCATCGCGCACCACGCCGCGCTGGTCGACCACGCCGATCGCGTCAGGGCGCGGTACTGGGATCGCTGACTGGACACGCGGCGACGCAGGGCCCGAAGACCAGCGTGATGCCGGCCCACCCGGAGCAGTGCAAGAAGTCCCAGCGCTTCGGGGAGTTGGGGAGGAGGAGCAGGCAGCGGCGGAGGCGGTTCATGATCCTGGTAGCGGCTACACCATCTTCGAGCGCCCGGGTGCCCGCGGGGGTGCACTGCGGTTCTTGGATGTGGTCACTAGCGTGGGCAGGCGTCCCCTCGCCCCCCATCGTCGTGGTCGGATTGGTCGGCGTTGAACACGGTCGGGCAATTGTCGGCTTGATTCGCAATGCAGTCGCCGTCCAAGTCTTCGTCGCAGGCGTCGCCCGCTCCATCGCCGTCGGTGTCGCGCCGCCCGCGGTCAAAGGTGCAGGGGCAGTTGTCCTTCTCGTTGAGGAAGCCATCGTTGTCGTGGTCATCGTCACATACGTCGCCCGCCCCGTCAGCGTCGCCGTCGCGCTGATCCGGATTCGCGTCGAAGCGGCAGTTGTCGCAACCGTCGGCAACCCCGTCGCCATCGCCGTCAAGCGCAGAATCGCCTTCGGCGTTGCAGGGCACGGGCTCCAGGGAAGAATCGCAGGCCGCACAGCTGCACCCCGGCGGCGGGGCCGGAGTGCACAGACATCCCGAATCCCCGCCGGCATCACCGGAGGCCTCATCCTGGGTGTCCGGGTGGGGGATTCCAGCATCCGAGGCATCGCTGGCCTTGTCTGCGTCGGCGGTGGCGAGCACGTCGGGGGCCTCGGGCACATCGGAGGTTTCGGCGATGTCGGGCGCGTCGGGGATGTCGCGGGCGGCGAAGACGTCCCCTGGGCCGGGCATCTCGGTTGCGTCCCCGACATCACCGCGCCCCTTTCCGCCGGTGCCACCCGACCCGTCCGCTGCATCCTTCTCGCCGGGGTCGGGTGCTGTCTGCTGGTCCGTCACGTCGACGGCATCGTAGAGCCCTCCCCCCCTCGTCTCGGCGACCTCGAGCGCGCACGCGTCCGGCGCTACGGCGCCCAGGTCCGGCGCCGCTTCCCCGATGCTGGAACCGCATCCGACCACGGCGAGCGTGACGAGCACGGGGACGGATCGCCGGCGGGCCGAGTCAAGGTCGCTGAGTGCGCACATCAAGGCTGCGGGTCGCATCGGCTTGGGGGTTCCGCACCTGGGACCGGCTCAAGCACCTACTCTAGTTCCCGTCCTGAAACTCCCGTTTCAGGACGGGGGCTGTTAGCCGTTAGCTGTTAGCCGTTAGCCAGGCACCTGAGATCACTGCATTCCGGCTAACCGCTAATCGCTAACCGCTAATCGCTGCATCCTGAAACGCGAGTTTCAGGATGCACACTACTCTAACAACGGCAGGCCACCTCCCCGGCCCTTCGACACAGTCCCGCCGCTGACGCCCCGCGGCCTCCAGTTTCATGAGCGAGAGTGCTCCCTTCGCGTTGTTCGGAGAGCCTTCCGCCGGCCTAACGCACCGGCTGCAACCGCATCGGGTTCGGGAAGTTCCCCGTCAGGAAGAAGAGCGTGTAGACCCCGATGGACTCCTGGTAGTAGCGGTCGTTCATGATCGAGGTCGACATGGCCTCTTCGAGGGCCTCGCGGCGGATCTCGGGGGTGGTGCGGCCGCCGTCGTCGAAGTCGCTGACGAAGGCGCACATGGCCGTGTTGACGAAGTAGGAGTTGTGGCCGATGGCGGGGTCGCAGTCTTCGATGGCCCCGTCGGGCTGGAGGGCCTGGCAGATCCGCGAGAAGCGGTTTGCGCCGTGGGCCGGTGGGTTCCTCTGTGGGAACTCGTGCGCGTAGAAGCCCTGGATGGCCTCGATCTTGGCCTGGATGCGGGCCTTGGGGGCGAAGCGGACCGAGGAGCCGGGGTGGTTCTCGGGCAGGGAGGCGTCGTCGCCGTACCAGGCTCCGTCGATTCCGAGGCGCCACAGCCCGCGGGACCAGTTGTAGTTCTCCGCGTGGCTGTCGCAGGGGGAGTCGTAGTGGCCCCAGTCGGTGAGGAGGGCCGGGTGCACGCTGGACTGGTTGTAACAGCGCTCGACCATCTCGTAGACGGTCTCCGCCGTGCGATACCAGAAGTCACGATGAGAGCGCCGCTCGCGGGCGTCGTGGACACGCTCGTCCATGTGCTCCTCGAGGAACTCGCCGAAGACGCGGAAGTAGCCCGGCGGGTAGTAGCCCATGTTCACGTTGGCGTTGTATCCAGGGACGTAGTAGCAGGGCTCGTTGGGGTAACGGTTGCAGAACTTGTCCCAGGTGTCGCCGGGCGTGGGGTAGTGCCAGGTGCCGTCGTACTCGTCGTTGACCTCGCACTCCATCTTGAGCAGCCAGTCGACCGCGTGGGGCACGTACTCGGGCCACTGCCGTGCTGCGAAGACGAGGCCGATGGCGATGTCCACGTCACCGTCGAAGGCGCTGTCGCCGTTGCCTCCGCAGCCGTCGGTGTCGGGATCGCAGGGGCGGTCGAGGGGCTGGCAGCGGCCGTTCCACATCCAGCCCATCAGCCCGCCGCAGTACTTCTTCTCGTGCTGGGAGAGGTAGTGCCGTGTGAAGCGCCACAGGGCGTCGAAGAGGGGCTTGTCGCCGGCAGCGGCGGCCATGGCTATTCCGTATCCCTGGCCTTCGCTGACCGTAGGCCCCGGCTCTGTCTCAACCCGCGCCGTGCCAGGGCCGCAGGCGTCGTCACCGTAGCGAACGTATCTGTCCTTCCACATCTGGTAGCGCTCGTAGACGAAGTAGTCGAGGAGCTCCTGCATTGCCTCGCGATCTGGGTACCAGCGAGCGAGGGAGGCGCCATATGCGTAGTTGTATCCGGTCTCATCGTAGGGGAAGTAGCCCTCGCTCTCGATGGTCGGCCGCGGCCGGGCGGCGGCGTCGTAGGGGCAGATTCCCTCTCCCCAGTCACGGGTGACGCCGAAGTCCCCGCTCACGTTGTCAGGGTAGTAGTCGGTGAAGATGAAGTAGCTCGTCGCCGGGATGTCGGGCTTCCCGTAGTGCCACCGGCACCAGTACTCGCCGGGCTGCGACGGGAAGTCGTCCCGAGCCTTCACCGTGTTCCACTCGGGGTTGCGGGTCTTGTCCACCGCGCGCCAGGCGGCGCCCTCGAAGAACTCGTGGTTCGGGACGGGACAGGCGAACCAGGGGCTGTCGCCCTCTCGCCAGCAGATGATGTCCTTGTCGCCGCCACCGCCGTTGACCTCGAGCACGATCCACATGGGCATCAGCTCGGGCCTCGGGAAGTAGGAGAAGGTCGTCTGGCCCGCCCAGATGTAGCGGAAGTGCACGAGCGAGTGGTCGGCCGGCAGCACGGGATCGCAGGGGTCGGGAGGTCGAGCCGCGCCGCCTCCGCAGCCCTCGTAGCCCGGACCCGGGTTCTCGTCGAAGAGCTTGTAGGAGTTGGCCCGCTGCGAGCGGTCGATGCAGTTGCTGTTGTTGCGCGAGTCGTCCGAAGGGCCCGTGTACGCCAGCCAGTACTCGCGCCTGTCCCCTGCCGGCGGCAGCTCGATGGCCGGTGTGAAGAGGCGGACGGCGTTGTCGGCGTAGCGGATGGTGACGCGCCCCTGCCACTCGCTCTCCGGGATGAGGACGGTGTACCAGGGACAGGTCGCGTCCTCACGCTCGAGCAGGGCGACCGCGTCGTTGCAGCCGGCGCGCTCGACCCTGAGGCTCGAGGGATATGGGGGCGTGACGAGGCCCGCCTGCTCGTCCTCGCAGCCGGTGCCGGGGAAGCCGGTGATCTCGTGGTCTCCCCACAGCCAGCGGATGTGCAGGCGGTACATGTTCTCGGGGATCTCGGGCGCGGCGCGGCCGATGCACCCCGGCAGGGCTTCCGCCGGCCCCGGGTCGGCGACGAAGGCGAAGGCCTGCGGCCCCACGGGCACCAGCGGCCAGTGCTGGTAGTCGACCTCGA
This sequence comes from uncultured Myxococcales bacterium, assembly GCA_964594295.1. Classification (GTDB taxonomy): domain Bacteria; phylum Myxococcota_A; class UBA9042; order UBA3505; family UBA3505; genus CAZQPP01. The sequence goes on from CAZQPP010000073.1 coordinate 7,119, forward strand.
GCTGGCTTCCCCGGTAGTGCACGTAGACCTCGGCAGCCGACGCGCCCGCGCTGAGGTCGAAGCCGGCGGAGGTGCCCTGCACGGTGCACTGGGAATCCGGGTCCATGGCCTGGAGGTGGACCGTGCCGATGGACGCGGGCAGGCAGGTCTCGTACCAGCCGCAGCCCTCCTCATCGAGCTTGGCGCCGTAGGTGTTCCAGGCGTCGTCGAGGACGGCGATGGTGGCCGGCGGGCGGTTGAACTGCTCCAGGGAGGGAGATGCCTGCTTGGACCACATGTCCCTGACCCGCAGCTTGAAGGTCCCATCCGGGCATCCCACGGTGGGAGGCGGTGGTGGAGGAGGAGGGGGTGGCGGCGGAGGCGCGGGGTCCTCGTCGGGTGGCTCGTTGGCATCTGTGTGCCCGGGATCGGTCACTCCAGGGTCATCGCGGCCCGCGTCTCGCAGAGGCGGACCGTGGTCGGGGGTAGGAGGAGCGGGGGACGGCGGAGCGGCTTCGGCCACGTCAGGCTCGGGGATCGGGCCCGAGCTGGTCACGTCGGGGCGATGGCTCGAGATGAAGGTCGGCTTCTTCCGCTCTTCCTCGGACGTGGCCTCCACCTCGAGGGAGTAGCGCTCCTTGCAGCCCGACAAGGAGACGAGCCCGCAGGCGAGGGCCAACAGCGCCGCCGCGGTCAACGGCGAGCGAGGCCCGCAGGTGGGGATGACGCGGTACCGGCTACGCGAGGCTGAGCTCTCCACGGGATCTCCTCCTTCTCGAGCTGAAGGAACGAGGAGCCGGATCGAGGTTCGCCTCTGGCTACCTACGCCACCACGCAGGACGCGAGCCGAGGCCCGCGCCTTGTGGAGGTCTTTGGGCGAAACGCTCCGCCGACCGGCTACCTAGTAGATGGTGCCCAGCGGGCGGCCTGCGTTTCAGACGATTCGCGGCCCTCGAGACAGCTTCTTCCCTCTGCGCCCTCTGCGCCTGTGCGCGAGACTCTCTTCCGGCCCTGCGCTGCGCCTCACGCCGAGGGAGAAAGCAGACGCCTCAGTTCAACCAGCCGGGACAGCTGTCATCGGGGTCGTTGCCAGAGCCCCCTCCCGACTTGCACACGAAGGAGTAGGCGTCGTGGCAGAGCGGCGACTCCCAGGTCGACGTGCGCTGCGACATGTAGGCACACAGCGCGCCGCTCGTGCCCGGGGCTCCCGCGGCCCAATTCTCGTAGAGCCAGGGGCTGCCGTCCATCCACATCCAGGAGCCGTCCGAGTTCATTCGGCCGCCGATCCACGGCGTGAAGTAGCCGAGGATGCCGTTGCGGGCCGCGTTGATGAACTCACCCTCTGCGGCCGAGTTGATCGACGCCAGGGTGTAGCCGCGGCGGTTGCAGTAGTCGTTGGCGTCCCACCAGGTCATGTGGGTCGCGCAGAAGAGGTAGACGTTCCCGCCCCAGGCCCGGGTCTCGCAGCCGCCCGCGCAGGGAGCCCCTTCGTCGATCTGGCCGTCGCAGTCGTCGTCGATGCCGTTGCACTGCTCCGGGGCGTTCGGGTAGCGGCTGCCGTCCCTGGGCGCGCAGTCCATGGAGGCGGGGTATCCGTCGCCGTCCCAGTCGCTGCCCGGGCGGCAGTGCTCGGGGGTCCGGTCGGGGCAGTAGCAGATGCCACCCTCGCAGGCGCGGGGCGTCCCGATCCCGCGGCAGACACCCGAGGTGCACTGGTCGCCGACGGTACAGACGTCGCTGTCGTTGCAGGCCGAGCCGCTGAGCGGCTGGAAGACGCACTGCCCGCCCTGGCAGGAGTCGAGGGTGCAGGGGTTGCCGTCGCTGCAGCTCCGCGGCACGCCGCTGCAGGAGCCGCCGGTGCACTGGTCGCCCGACGTGCAGCCGTCTCCGTCATCGCAGGCGAGCCCGTCGTGGGGCTGGCTGTTGCACTGCCCACCGGAGCACGCGTCGCGCGTACAGGGGTTGCCGTCGTCGCAGCTCATGGGGGTGCCGCGACAGGCGCCCGCGACGCAGACGTCGCCCGAGGTGCAGAGGTTGCCGTCGTCGCAGCTTCCCACCAGCGGCGTGTGCTCGCAGAAGCCGGCGACGCAGGCATCGGCGGTGCAGGGGTTGGCGTCCTCGCACTCGCCGGGGGCACCGCTGCAGGCGTCCGGTTGACCGCAGGTCGGGTACAGGAGGTCGTGGACGCAGGCCCCGGCCTGGCAGCTGTCGGCGGTGCAGGGGTCGCCGTCGTCGCAGTCCATCGGCGTGCCCACGCAGCGGCCGGCGAGGCAGCGCTCGTCCGCGGTGCAGGCGCTTCCGTCCTCGCAGGGCGGGTTGCCGGCGGCGACGCGCTTCTCGCAGTGGTAGTCGGTCGCGCTGTCGGCCACGCACACGGACTCGAGGCAGGGGCCTCCGTCATCGGGGCAGCTGACCGCCGGTCCGGGCAGGCAGTCGACGCCCCGGCACGTGTCCCCCGTCGTGCAGGGGTCGCCGTCCGCGTCGCAAGGGGTGCCGCGAGGTGATGGCTGGTAGCGGCACTGGGCCGAGCCGGGCTCGCAGAGGTCCGCGGTGCAGGGATCGCCGTCGTCGCACTCCGCGTCCGCGGTGCAGCAGACCTCGCGCGGCCGGCCGGCGCACACGCCGGACTCGCAGAGGTCGTCCTCGGTGCACAGGTCGCCGTCGTTACACACCACCCCGTCGGCCCACGCGTAGTGACAGCCGGTCTCCGGATCGCAGGTGTCGGCGGTGCAGGGGTCGCCGTCCCCGCACGCCGCGTCCACGGGCACGTTCAGGCAGTCTCCGGTGCTGAAGTCGCAGCGGTCCTCGGTGCAGGCCACCCCGTCACGGCAGGCGACGATGTTGTCGTCGACGACGCCCGAGCAGTCGTCGTCCACGCCGTTGCAGATCTCCGCGGCCCCAGGGTTGACGGCCCGGTTCTCCGGCTCGCAGTCCTCGTCCGCCCCGTACCCGTCGCCGTCCGTGTCGTCGTCACAGACGTCTCCTTCACCGTTGCCGTCGAGGTCCGCCTGGTCGGGGTTCGGCACCAGCGCGCAGTTGTCGTCGAGATCGCCGATGCCGTCGCCGTCGTCGTCCTCGTCGGTGCAGTCGGCCTCGCCGTCGCCGTCCGTGTCGGTGAAGCCCTCGTCGACCTCTCCGTCGCAGTCCTGGTCGAGGCCGTCGCAGATCTCCGCCCCCGGCTCGTGCGCGTCGCAGATGACCCAGCCCTCGACGCAGACACCCGCGCCCTCGCAGGAGCCCCAGGTGTTGGTGCGCACGCAGGCGAAGCCGTCCGGGATCTCGTCGGTCTCTCCGTCGCAGTCGTTGTCGAGGCCGTCGCAGGACTCCGGCTCGGCAGGCACCGCGGCGCAGTCGCCGAGGCCGTCCGGGCCGCAGCTGCGCGTGCCGGCGCACTGCCCGTGGCCGCTGTGGATCGCGCAGGGGGTCTCCACCGCCATCCTCAGGCCGACGTCGGTGCACTCGCAGACGCCTTCGTCGAGCACGCACTGCTTGGCGAGGTGGCGAGCGTCGCTCAGGACCTCCTGGCAGCTGTAGCCGTCGGGGCAGTCCCCCGGGACCTGGCAGGAGGTGCCGCAGAATCGACCCTCGTCGCCGTAGGGCACGCACTCGGAGCCGTCGCCGCTGTAGACCTCGCAGTCCGAGGTGACGCGGCAGGGCTGGCAGAGGCGGTTGTGCTCGGGCACGCAGATGTGGGTCTGGTCGGGGCCGGGGCCCGCGGGCACGCACAGGAAGCCGTCCGCGCAGCCGTCGAGGCAGACGTCGACGCAGACCCTCGCGCCCGGGACGGGGTAGCAGACCCCGCTCTCGCACTGCAGGTCGTCCTCGCAGTTACAGCCGATGGGCAGCGAGGGGCCGGCGCAGGGATCGGTGTAGGCCGCGCCGTCGGTCGCCGCGAGCCCGGAGTCCGGAGCTTCGCCGCCGATGTCGCTCCCGCCCGCTGCGTCGAGCTCGAGCCCGGGCGCCCCCGCGTCGTGGGTCGGGTCGTAGTAGTGCCTCCGGGTCTCGGCGCCGGTGTCCACGAAGCGGATGCCGGAGTCGTAGCTGGTGGACTCGGCGTCCGGAGTGACCGGCTTGCTCGGGCCGCCGCCGTCGATATCGTTGCTCTTGCAGGACGCGGCGCCGGCCGCGACAGCCACGACGGCGAGGAGGAGCGCCGTCCTCTCAATCACGCTTGCCGCCTTCTTCTGCGATGACATCCGTTTCCTTCGATCGACGACGGAGGGGTGGCGCGTCTCGCACCGACCCTGTTCACCCGCATGGGCCGTCGGGTGGAGAATCGGCTGGCGTGTGGCGTTCTTGAGTGGAGCAGCGAAGGAACTACCTCAGGGAAAGCCCGCGGGGCGGGGCTGCCGGTGGGACTCTTGGTGTGGTAGCAGCAGTAGGCACCCGGCAGTCCCCGCTCACGCGGGAAGCTCTCGCAGACTACGGGCTACCTACGCCCCGCATGTCGTCGAAGAGCATGGAGCCTGCCCATCCAAGAGGCTCCAGGATTGACTTGCACCGCTCGAGCTCGAGGCAGGGCGAGAACATGGTGCCCTTGTCCTGCTGCGGCGTGACGATGGATGGGTAGCCGCAGGCGCCGTTGCCCGGGCCGCCGCTGTTCTGGTTCCAGAGCGCCCAGACCGTGTACGAGATGCCGTGCTCGCCGAAGTAGGAGAGCAGCTCGCGGATGTATGGGCTCGAGCAGTCGAAGGTACCGAACTCGGTGACGATGACCGGGCCGTAGGCGCTGATGGGCAGCGAGTAGAGGGACCAACCGCCGGCCTCGGGGGAGGAGCGGTCGACCTGGGCGCAGGCCGCCTCGTCGAGGCCGTTGCAGATGCTGCGGTCGCCGGCGCACAGCCCGGTCCCGCCGGAGAGGTTGTCGGCCTCGGGCACCCAGACGCAGGGGGGCATCTTCTTGTCCTGGGTCTCCACGTAGCCGTGGTGGTCGCAGGTGCTGCCGTGGACCGCGGCGGGCAGCTCGGAGCCGGAGGGCGCCCCGAAGGTGTCTCCGTTGGGGTAGTAGCTGCAGAAGGCCGACTGGTAGGGATCGCTCCGGCTCAGGTCTGAGTCACGGCCGATCTGACCGCAGCAGGCGCCGTGCTGATAGGGGTGGAAGGAGTAGGCGATGTTCTCGACGCCGGCCGCGTGCCAGGGCAGCAGGTTCGCGGGGTCGGCGAGGGGGCCGCGCTCGGGTCCGAAGTCGTAGCCCCAGTCGAGGCCGCTGACGATGATGATGTTGTCCGCGCCGGCGTCGCGGATGGCGCCGATGGCCTGGTCGAAGAGGCTCGCCCAGCCGGCCCAGTCGTACTCGTGCTGCTTGATGTTCTCTCCGGGGGCGATGCCGAAGAGGGCCGGCTGACCCTGGCGCTCGTAGGGCTCGTTGATGATCTCGAACCACACCCCGCTGTCATCTGCGTAACGTCCTGCGATGTCCGCCCAGACCCTGGCGATGTTGTCGCGGTTCTTGAGCGCGCTCTGCAGGGAGTTGCCGTCCGCGTTGGCGATGGGGCACTGCCACACCATGGGGTCGCTGATGAACCAGTCCTCGGGCGCGCAGCTGTCTACGCCGTCGATCTTGTGGAAGCCGGTGCAGCCGTCCTCCATGCCGTTCTCGTACTCGGCCGCGGCGATGGCCCAGAGGTGCATGTCGATGATCACGACGGCGCCCATGCTCCTGGCCTTGTCGACGGCGATGTCGATCCACTCGTGGTAGTCCCAGAGCACCCGCCTTGACCAGTCCTGCACCTTGTAGTTCTGCTCCCAGGCCGACCCGCAGATGGGGACGCGCACGACCTGGGCCTGCCACTCGCTGACCACGGTCTCGACCACGTTCTCGATGACCTGCTTCGAGCCGTTCTTGGTGTCGCCCTGGCCGTTGGGCGTCTGGTACATCCAGAAGCCGGCGCCGGACTGGGTCTCGCGGGTGCCGGTCTCGAAGCCGGTCATCGAGATACCCTTAAGCACCCGCGCGCGACCGTCCGGGTCGACGAAGACCGGCTTGCCCTTGAGCTTGCCGACGTGCCACCGGCCCGTGGCGGTGGGGCCTCTCTGGTCGTCGCCGGGATCGCCGCCGCCCTGGTTGTTGCCACCCTGGTTGTTGCCACCCTGGTTGTTGCCGCCGGCATCGCCGAGGCCCGGGTTCGCGATCGAGCCGCCGCCGTCCGGGGAGCTCGGCGAGGGGTCTGGCCCCAAACCCCCGCCGAGATCTCCGCCCGGGGAACTCACAACGTCCGGACGAGGCCCTACCGAACAGTCACACAGCGTCCAGGCGTCGCCGTCGGCGCTGCACCTCTGCACCCCTGAGAGCCCGCCGGAGCAGAGGCAGCTCTGCGTCACGTTAGGGACGCAGGGGAAGAACGGCGGGCCGAGGAGGTCAGGGTCCACCAGGCTTCCACCTGATGCCGGGAGGACGTCATCCCCCACGCCGCCGCAGCTCGCTGCGGTCAACATGATGAGGGCGATGGCGGGGACGAGGATCGGACGCGGACGGCGCATGGCTTCTCCTATCGCAACACTGGGATGGTGCCCGCCGGCCGTTCCCCGTTCCCGTGAAAGTTCAAGTCGGCCCGCGAGTCGTCCGATGTCCTCTCTGACTCCTGCGTTTACCCCCCGAAAACACACGCTCCTCGAATCCCCGGGAGCATTTTCGGCACTTCCAGGCACTGTACTCACGCCGGCCCCGCGGACGGCCCAACTCAGCACCGTTAATCCCCATCTCGCGAATCGCCCAGATCGCGGCCCTCGCCGCCGCCTTGACCATCGCCTCTTCGGCCTACGCCAGAGAGGGGGCGGTCACCTGCGTGGTCCCGGCCGGCAGGGTCGAAGGCATCGACACCGACTCCCTCGTGGCGAGCCTGGCCATCGAGCTGCGCAAGGCCGGCCTGCAAGGTGAAGCCGTCGCAATGGACGACCCGCGCTGCGTGAGCGCGGCCCGGCGCGCCGGAGCCTCCGCCGTGGTCGTCTTCGGGCGCAAGCGGGACTCCGCCCTGGTGGTGGCTGGAGGCCGCAAGCAGGACGTGCCGCTCGCGGACGTCGTCCCCATCAACCGCGTAGACGTGCTCGCCCGCTTCGCCGCAGCGGTGATCGCCGGTGAGGCCGGGCCCGACGATCTGCAGCCGCTGGTCGACAAGACGAAGGCTCTCTCTCTCCCGGCGACCGATGAGCCCGAGCGCCCCGAGGCCGCTCTGGATCAGCCCGCCGCTCCGCCGGGACCCGAGGCAGCTCCGCGAGCGGCAACCCGCCCGGGCCCCATGTTCCTGGCCCTCGGGCTCCGCCTCGACCGCGAGCTCGACACAGGCGTGAACGCGCCGGCCTTCGAGCTCCGCGCCGGCGTCGCGACCCTCAAACGCCGCCTCGAGACCGGCGTGGCATTCGCAGCGCTGCCCCAGCACCGCGCCGGGGCGGGCGACTGGACGGTGCGCCGCTCGGCCGTCGAGATCCGGACCTTCGGCAGCTGGAGCTTCGAGCTCGGCCCGCTCAGCCTCGGGGCCGGCCTCTACGCCGGCTGGCAGTGGCGCGACCTGCGGGTGGAGGCGGGCGTCTCCGGCGACGACCTGCCTTCGGACTCGGGAGCCGCCCTCGCTGGCGGCGCCATCGAGCTCGACTTCCGCGTCGACGAAGATCTCCGCGTCCGCGTCGAGGCCGGGGCGAGGGCGTACAGCAACAGCGGCGAGCACCGCTCCGCCGGGCTCGTCGTCTACCGGCGCCCGCGCGCGGCCGCCTGCCTCGCGGCAGCCCTGGTGACCCCGTTTTGAGCGCGACCGGCGACAAGATCGACCGCAAGGCGGACAGGGCCCTCGTGGACGCCTGCCGGCGCGGCGATCCGAGCGCCTGGCGAGAGCTCTACCGCACCTGGTCCGGTCCCATGGGGCGCTTCCTGAGGGGCGCAATGGGTGTACGGGACGTGGACGACATGGTGCAGTCCGTCTTCTTGGAGTTCTTGAACAGCATCGAGAGCTTCCGTCACGACGCGAGCCTGGCGACCTGGCTCTACACCATCGCCCGCCGCGTCGTTTACCGTTCGATCAGGACCGAGAGCCGGCGGCGCCGCAAGCACCGCGCCGTGGCCGAGGTCACCCAAGCGGACGGCTGGCGTCCTGCCGATCCCGACGCCCTCCGCCGCACCGAGGCCCGCAGCCAGCTGCGGGTCGTGTCCGACGCGCTCGCCCAGATGGACGAGCGTTACCGCATGGTCTGGGTCCTCCGTGAGATAGAGGGCCTGGGCAACGACCAGATCGCCGAGATCCTGGACGTCCGCCTACCGACTGTCCGCACCCGCTACTTCCGCGCACGCGCGAAGATCGTCGACGCCTTGGAGAAGGCCGAGCAAGCCGCACAGGAGGCCATCACCTCCCGCGGGCGGCCCCCGGCCTGGTCCGGCGCGCGAGTGGAGCGAGCATCATGACTAGCACACTGTGTCACGACTACCGTAGCTGGTTTCGAAACCCCGACCAGGACAGCGCCGGACCCCAGGCCGCCAACCTCGACCCCGAGCAGGCGGAGGCACACGCGCGCTCGTGCGCCTCTTGCGGATCGCTCAGCGCCGCCTACTCGAGCTCGGTGGAGGCCGTGAAGGAGAGCTACAGCGCGCCGCTCTCCAGGGACGCCGAGGACGCCTTCATGGCCGAGGCCTTGCGCCGCTTCCAGCCGACTCGGAGCAAGCGGATCTCCAAGCTCACGGAGCTGCTGCGGATCCCCGGCTCCTGGCGAATCCCGGCCCCGGTGCAGCTCGCCAGGCCCCTGGCCTTCGCCTTCGGCGCCGCGATGATGCTGGTGCTGCTCGTGCAGGCCCCGAGCTGGTTCGCGCCCTCCACGTCGCCGGCCGATCTCAGGGGCACCCTGCACGCGCTGCGCGCCGGTGAGAGCGCTCGGCCCGAAGCCGTCGCCGTGGGCGCACGCGTCGAGGCGAGCCAGCTCCCCGTCACCCTCGGCGACGGCGTCGTCGGGAGCATCCTGCTGGCTCCGCAGAGCGCGCTGCAGGTGGCCGATTGGAGCGCCGACCGCGTCCGGGTGCACCTGCTCTCCGGGGCCGTGATCGCGAAGGTCAACAAGCGGGCGCCCGGCCAGAGCTTCGAGGTCCGAACGCCGGCGGCCATAGTGCGCGTCGTGGGCACCGAGTTCGTGGTCCGCCGCGAGGCCGACGGCACGACGACGGTCGTCGGCCGCGAAGGCGTCGTCGCGGTCCTCGACGACGAAGAGAGGATGCTCGGAGAGGTGCGCGCCGGAGAGACCATGGTCGTGCCCGCGGCCGAGGGCGAGGAGAGCGGCGACGAGGCTCTGCCCGTCATCGCGCTCGACGACGAAGAGGGCGCCCCGCGCGGCACCGCGGAGAGGCCCACTCCGCCGGCCCCCGACGACGAGCGGGAGCGCCCGGTGCGAGCAGAGGCCGCCGACAAGGAGGTCCCGCTCATCAACCTCGAAGACCACGCGGACGAGGCCGCGGAAGCTCCCGCGGAGCGCGGGGAGAAGGAGCGCCCGCGGAGAGCGAAGGTCGCGCCCCGCCGGTCTGCGAAGGCGCCGGCCCGACACGCGACGAAGCCCACCCCCTCCAGGGCCGACACGAAGCGCGCGGCACGCAGGAGCCCGGCGCCGCGGCCCGCCCCGCCCGCGGACACCATGGCCTTCGTGGAAGAGCCCGATCTCGAAGAGCCCGCTCCCCTCGTGGCCGAGCCCCTCCCCGATCCTTCGACGCTCTCGGCCGAGGGGCTCAGCCGCCTCGCGCGCAAACGTCTGGCTCGCGGAGAGGACTCCGCCGCCATCGAGCTCTTGGAGGACGCCATCCGCGGCCGCCACGCGCGCTCCATCCCGGTGCTGCGCCTCCTCGCCGACGCGCTGCGCATCTCGGGCCGCCACGACTACGCCCGGCGCACCTACGAGCAGGCGATCGCGGTGGCCGCCGCCACCGATCGCCCGACCCTGCTCGTGGACCTCGCCAACCTCCTCGAGCGCGACCTCCGGCGCCCCGGCGAGGCCGCACGTCTGTGGAAGCGCTACCTCGACGAGAAGCCCCGAGGCCGGTTCGCCGCGACCGCCCTGCTGCGCATAGCCCACGAGCGCCACCGCACGGACGACCACGCCGCCGAGGAGGCCCTCCTGCGGCGCATCCTCGACGAGCACCCGAGGCGCGCCGAAGCCTACCGTGCCCTGACGAAGCTCGGCCGTGAGCTCCTCGACGCCGACCGCTTCGACGACGCCGCCAGGCTCTTCGCCAAGCACCGCCGCGCCCGCTCGGCCGAGATGGCCGAGACCGCCTGGGTCGGGCTGATGCACGCGCGCCTCGGCCAGCGGCGGCTCTCGGAGGTCAGACGGCTCCTCGAGGCATACGCCGCAGAGTTCCCGCTGCCGCGGCGCGGCGCCGAGGTCGAGCGCATCCGGAAGGCCGTCTCGGGCGAGTAGACGCCCGGCCTACCAGAGCGCCGCGGGACCGTAGCTCAGCCCGATCAGCGCCCGAGCGGCCACGCTGCCGACCCCGCTCGACGGTCCGAAGCCGGCTCCCGCGAGCAGGCTGAGATCGTCTGTGAGCTCCAGCCGTGCGCCGCCGTCGAGCTCGAGCCACGTGGCCGCGGACTTGCCGAAGTCCTCCGAGACGACGGTGCCGGCGAGGACCTGGCCGAAGAAGGACAACGGCGTGCCCGCGAGGGGTACGAGGGCGCCGACGCGCAGGTCGAGCTCGTCGTCCACGACGAGGTCACGGACCACGAAGCGATCGCGGAAGCGGTAGCCGAGGTTCAAGGCGAGGCGAGAGCTACCGAGGGCCACATCGAGCACCACGTGCGGAAACAGGCCCACGCCCGGGTCGCGCATCCAGGCTCCCTTCGAGCCGGTCGGCGCGCGTGCGTCGAGGGCCACCGCAAGCCCCCAGCGGCCGCTGTCGGGAGTCAGGACCGCGCTCTTGATGGAGACGCCGAGATCTCCGAGCCCGCTTCCTGCGCCCGGCGCGAGCTCCCCGGCGCCGTCCTCGCCGTCGTTGGCCAGCACCACCGGGAGCAGAAACCCGACCGAAGCTCGGCGCCCCAGGGCCACGGCCGCGGAGGCGGAGATCGTCAGCCTGTTTCGCACCGCGGCGACACGGTGGCTTCCGCCGGTCCCCTGCTCTCGGAAGACCAGGGCGTCACGGGAGTAGTGGCTGAGCAGGCTGGCGCAAAAGCCGTTGGGGACCGGGATCCTCGGCTGCTTGAGCGCCAGCACGTCCCCTGCGTGCGGCGATGCCCGCAGGCGCGTCACGTCCAGATCGCGCTCGGCGCGGGCTCCTCCGGGCCAGGCGGCGAAGGCCGTGACCAGGGCGGCGGTGACGACGAGGCGTGGGATCGGGGTACCCATCGCCCCCATTGGAACGCGGCCGAGCCCGGACAACAAATTCGGCCCACCCCACTCGACCCGCGGAGCCGCGAGCAGAGTCCGGCGACGCGGCATATTGCCGAGCTTCGCATGGGCGGATCAACTCCAACTCCATTACCGACTGTCGTCGCAGCCAAGGTCGGCCGTGCAGGGCGGAGCGACCTGCTCCTCGAAGACCAGGTAGCCCACCGGCTCGGTGGTGTGCCAGCGCTCCCAGTCGCCGGCCTGGTCCTCCTCGATGGCAAGGCTCAGGCCGGAAGGCGTGACGGCGTCGGCCCCGTAGAGGACCGCCCAGCCGCCGTTGCTGCCGTGCATGGCTGCCATGGTGGCCACCGCGGTGGACGCCGAGGAGAGCCCGGACAGCGCATAGCCGTAAGGAGGCCGGTCGAACACTCCCCGGATCGAGTCCGCGCCCAAGGCCGCGGCGAACGACAGCGAGGCGCCGCCCGCCGTGCCCATGGTCCCGTAGCCGGACTCCAGCACCAGGTAGCCCAGGGTCTCGGCCGCCCGGGTCCCGTCCCGGTCCTCCCCCACGTGCTTGCCCGTCTTGAGCGTGGAATCGGGTGGGTTCCAGCGGGAGGAGCCTAGGCACCAGAAGCTGGACCAGCGCTCGTCGTTGAAGCTCATCACCTGACCGAGGACCACGGGAGCGTCGTAGGTCTGGGCGTAGGGGCGGGCCTCACCCGACCAGGAGCCCCTTCGGTCGGTGATGGTGGACAGGTACCTCACGGCCTCCATCTTCACGCCGTGGGTCTCCATGTCGTAGACGCCTTCTTCGACCACCAGCCAGTGCACCTCCACGCCGGCGAGGAAGGAGCCGAAAGGGTCGGCGGTCTGCACCGCGAGCTCGAAGCTGTCCCCGACGGCGTTGCGAATGCGGACCACGAGCGGCGGGACTGAAGAGTCTTCGTAGCGGGCGGTAGCCACCACAACCATGGAGTCGTAGGAGCGGCCGAGCGTCACCGTGATCCAGTCTGTCGCGCTCGTCACTGTGCTCGTGGAGAGGTAGGGCGCAGCTTCGGCTACGCAGACATCCTGGTCGTCGTCGCAGCCTTGACCCTGGCACGGGTTGGTGCCCGGCTGGCAGCCGAGGAGCAGGTCGCAGGTCTCGGCCCCGTTGCAGAACTCGCCGTCGTCGCAGTCAGCGTCGCCAGGTGTGTGGTCGCAGGAGTCGGCGGCCTCGTTGCAAGAGTCCAGGGTGCACGGCACTCCGTCGTCGCAGTCTGAGTCGGTTTCGCAAGCGCAGGCGCTCGTGTCGAAGATGCAGCCCTCCGTGGGAGAGCAGGAGTCGATGCTGCAGTCCCGGTTGTCGTTGCAGGTCAGCGGAGCGCCGGCTACGCATCCGGTTGCCGGGTCGCAGCTCTCGTTACCGTTGCAGACGTTGGCGTCGTCGCAAACCACTGGCGTGCCGGCTACACAAGCGCCACCGCGGCAGAGCCCAGCCCCGTTGCAGAGATCAAACCCCCCGCACGGTGTGTCGTCTGGCAGGTTCTCCACAACGCAGTCACCGACCGACGCATCGCAGAAGGCGGATTGGCAGGAGGCGTCAGTCACCAAGTCATCGCATCTCAGCTCGAGGCCAACGCACTGCCCGTCAAGGCACTCGTCGCCGGTCGTGCAAGGATCTCCGTCATCACAGGGCAAGCTGTCCTGCCGGCGCGTCCACGCCACTGGAGACAACTCCGGATCGCACCATACGCACGGCGCGAGGGGATGAGTCGCCTCGGCCGAGTAGCACCGTCCATCGATGACACAGTACCCTGCCGAAATCGCGTGCTCCGGCTGACCGTTTGCCGGGTCACAGCGGTCCTCGGTGCACGCAAGGCCGTCGTCAGCGACCTCTACTCCGGTGAACACGCAACCTGAGATCGGAACGGCCAGGTCGTTCTCCGGATCGCAAGTGGCCAACTGGCAGTAGCTTCCAGCGCAGCGCGCGTTGTCGGGCGTGTGTGTCACCTCGCCGCTGTCCTTGTCGCAGGCGTCGACCGTGCAGTCGATGCCGTCATCCGTTTCCGGCGGCGAGCCGGGCAGGCACTCCCCCGATGTGGGATCGCACTGCTCCGCTCCGTTGCAGGCATCTCCATCGCCGCAGCCCGGAACACTCGACGGATCGGAAGCGCACGAGCCAGTCTCCTCGTCACACTCCTCGAGGCCGTTGCAGAGATCGCCGTCTTGCGGGCACGACACCGGAAGGAAGCTGCACGTACCGGTGGTCGGATCCCAGACGTCACGCGTGCAGCGGACACCATCGTAGCAGTCCTCGAACACGTGATGACCGACCTGCAGGCACAGACGGTTCTCCAGGTTCCATCGGCAGTAGCCAACGACGCGTATGAGCCTGCCATCAGGGGCCACTATGAGCTCGCGGTGAACGAAATCGAGCGAGTCGATGCCCAAGAACGCGTGGCTGGCATCTGGCGCTTGATCCGGAGCGATGGGCAGCAGCACGTCGAGGTAGCCTTCCTCGTGAGAGACCTGGAACCCCAGGTAGATGGTCCCCCCGCCGGCCGACATCCACCGCGGGTAGTAGCCGGTGACCGCCTTGCCACGCCAGCTGGCTGAGAGCACCGCTGGATCCCGCAAGCTCCAGGCGCCCTCGAGGTGCTCTGCTACGAGCAGACGCCTGTTGTCCCTTTCGAAACCGACGACGTACGCGGACTCTCCGTGCAGGTCGGCTGCCACTTGCCAGCTGAAGTGGCGAGACGCCGACTCCATGACCGTCCTCTCGTCGGTAGCTGCGCCACTGCTCTCGTCGATGGCGAATGCACGGACGGCTGCAGTGCCGGTGCTCTCGTCATATTCCCGTCGGAAACCCCACAGACGGCCGCCGGCCACCAGGAGCTGGTTCGCAGCGGGGTCAACGGTGCTGAGTCGGCTCCAACCTCCAGAGGTGTCGCGGTACAGATCGCTCCGCTGGTGCTGGTTGAGCCTGTAGTCCTCGAGGGATAGCAGCTTCGACCCCGCCGGCCACTCGATCGCGTGGCCTCGCGTCCAGTAGAGCGATGGTTGCTCGAATACCGACCGGGCTTGATAGGTTCCCAGGTCTACCCAGGGCGTGAGCGTGCCGTTCCTCACATCCCGGAAGATGGCTCGGTAGTCGCACTCGGCGAACGGGTCGCTCGAGCAGCTCGGGTCGACCTTCTCCTCCTCGTACTGGAAGAACCAGTCGTCGTAACGCGCAGACCACAGCGCGTTGTCGTCGCCGGGCGTCTGGTCGACGTCGACGTAGGCGTCCAACAGGACGTCAGCCGAGACCAACCCCAGATCGGCGAGAGAGAAGCGCAGCTTCGTCAGCGAGATCTCGTCGTATTGTGTCCGCCAATCTTCCCGCCATTCGCGTTCGTCGACACGATGGACGAGCAGATCCTCTCCGACAACTCGCAGCCCGCGAAACACCATGTCCGAGGAGGTAGCGCCCTGGGCGTCGGG
>CAZQPP010000074.1:0-21711 GCA_964594295.1 uncultured Myxococcales bacterium
TGCGCCCCCGAATGGGGCACGGCGAACTCCCTGCTGGACCTGCCGCACAAGCGGGAGATCGAGGTCTGGGTCCTCGGGCGCGGTCCTGTGCTGCGCTCGCTCAACTGGATTAGGAAGAAGGCCGGCAAGCCTCCGCTGGAGCTGCCCGGCCGTTCGGCCGGCCGAGATACGGAGCCATAAGCCTGTTGCCGCGCCCGGCAGTCGCGCGTATTCTGGTCGAGCGATAGAGAGGGACTCCATGTCGGGGGCAAGTCTCCACGGGTCGGTTGCCCTGGTCACCGGGGCCAGTCGCGGGATCGGTCGGGCCATAGCCGAGGGGCTTGCTGCCGAGGGATGTGACCTGGGCCTCGTGGCACGAAGGAAACGCGGGCTCCTGAAGACCGCGCGGCTGTGTGCCGAGAGCTTGGCGCAGGCAGTGCCGATCCAGGCGGACCTCGCGCGGAAGAAGGCAGCCGAGGAGGTGGTGCGGCGTACGATCGACGCCTTCGGGCGCCTCGACATCCTCGTGAACAACGCCGGGGTGATGCTCCGGGGCGCGGCCCACGACGCCGACCTCGCGGACTGGGACCAAACCCTCGAGGTGAACCTCCGGGCGCTGATGCACCTGACCCGCCACGCCCTGCCCCACCTGATGCGCCGGCCGAGGAGCGCGGTGATCAACATCTCGTCTATCGCCGGCAAGATGGGCTTCCCCGGCGGCGGCGCCTACTGCGCCTCGAAGCACGGCGTAATGGGATTCTCGGAGGCGCTCTTCGAGGACGTGCGCGAGCACGGCGTGAAGGTCTGCGCCATCTGCCCGGGCTATGTGCGCACCGAGCTCGTCTCGGCGCGCGGCGGCCTCGACCCCGACAGGATGATCCAGCCGGAGGACGTGGCGGAGGCGGTGCTCTTCGTAGCGCGCTTCGCGCACACCGGCTGCCCGACCGAGATAGTGCTGAGACCGCAGAGGACACCATATCGCTGACCCGCGGGTCGAGCATCGGAGGACAGTGAGGGAGGGCCATGAGCGAGACAAGGCGAGTCGAGACCTCGACCGGCTGCGTTTTCCTACGCGACGACGGCATCTTGGAGGTCAGCTTCAACGAAGGCGTGAACCTCGTCCTCGACGACTCGAAGGAGATCGTCGAGGCCTGTAGGCAGCTTGCCGGCGAGAAGGCCCCGCTCCCTGCCCTCATCGACGTGGCCGGGGTGCGAGGTCAGACCTCCGAGGGGCGTGAGCACTTCGCCAGGAGCGACGAAGCGGTCGAGGCGGCGTCCAAGGTCGCCCTCCTGACCGAGTCTCTCGTGGCCCGCGTCCTCGCCAACAGCTACATGACCTTCAAGAGGCCGCCGGTCCCCACCAGGCTCTTCAACAGCCGCGACGAGGCCCTCGCGTGGCTCAAGGAGCCGGGCGGATGACCCGGGAAGCCTACGGCGGCATGGGTGAGGAGCAGGTCCACGCGATCCTCGCCGCGTTGATGGCGCTGGTCGGCGGCAGGCTCGACGGCCGCCTCCCCGTCGAGGACCCGGACAGCCCGGTGGACGCAATCCACGCTGCCATCAACGAGACAGCCGAGGAGCTGGCGTTCAAGGAGAGGCGTCGCCGGGAGGCAGAGGCCGCCCTGAGAAGGTCCGAGGAGTGGTGGCACTCGCTGGTCGAGCACGTCCCCGACGTCGTCGTCGCTACCGACCTCGAGGGCCGCATCCTCTACATGAACGCGGCCATGCCCGGCATCACGCCCGCGGAGGCGGAGGGCGCCGACATCTGCGACTGCTTCCTGCCGGAGCACCAGGCCAAGATGCGGGCCGCCATGTCCGCCGTGGTCGAGACGGGCAAGCACCAGCGTCACGTGATCGAGCGCGAGGGGGGCGATGGCGGCAGCGCCCTGTACTCGGCCCGGGTCAACGTGATCAAGCAGGACGGCCTGCCCGCGGGCCTGGTCTTCGTGCTCACCGACATCACCGAGCAGAGGATGCTCGAGCGCCAGCTGCGGGGCTCCCAGCGCATGGAGAGCATCGGCAGGCTCGCCGGGGGCGTGGCCCACGACTTCAACAACCTGCTCGCCGTGATCTTCGGATTCGCCGGCTTCCTCTTGGACGACCTCGACGAGCGCGACCCGGCCCGAGAAGACCTCAAGGAGATCATCAAGGCCTCGGAGCGCGCCGCCGACCTCACCCGCCAGCTCCTCGCCTTCAGCCGCCGCCAGGTCATGAACCCGACCGTGCTGGACCTCAACGCGGTCATCACGGACATGGAGAAGATGCTGCGGCGGACGATCGGCGAGGACGTCGAGCTGATCCTCGGCCTCGGCGAGGGGATCGGCTGCGTCAAGGCCGACAGGGCGCAGGTCGAGCAGGTCCTGGTCAACCTCGCGGTCAACGCCCGGGACGCCATGCCCAGGGGCGGCGCGATAACCGTGGAGACCACCGCCGTCGAGCTGGACGAGGGCTTCGTCAGGGCCCACACGGGAGCGCAGATGGGCGAGCACATCATGCTCGCCGTGAGCGACACCGGGTGCGGAATGGACGATGACGTCGCGGAGCGGGTCTTCGAGCCCTTCTTCACCACCAAGCCGGACGGCAAGGGCACCGGGCTCGGCTTGTCGACGGTCTACGGGATAGTGAAGCAGAACAACGGCAGCGTCTGGGTCTACAGCGAGCTGGACCACGGGACGACCTTCAAGATCTACCTGCCGCGCACACAGGACTCCCGCGCCGCCCCGCATCCGGCGACGCCCCGGATCGCTCAGCTCAAGGGCGACGAGACGATCCTGCTGGTGGAAGACGACGAGGCGGTCCGCAAGGCGACGTCACGAATGCTCCGCAAGGCGGGCTACAACGTGCTGGAGGCGGAGACCGGCGGCGACGCCCTGCTGATCGCCGAGCAGCACGCGGAGCCCATCGCCCTCATGCTGAGCGATGTCGTGATGCCGCGCATGAACGGCCCGCAGCTCGCGGAGCGGCTGGTCGACGTGCGGCCGGAGATGCTGGTGCTCTTCATGTCCGGCTACACGGCCGACGCCGTAGCCCAACACGGCGTGCTCGAAGAGGAGCTCCCGTTGATCGAGAAGCCCTTCGCCGAGGAGGCCCTGCTGCGGAAGGTCCGCGAGGTGCTCGACGCGAGCTGAGGAGGGCCTGCCGCCGTGCCGCTCATGGCGCCCGCGCCCGCTGAAGTGTACAACGCGCTCGCAATGGCGCCCTCCCCAACTACCATGAGCCCCTCCCTCGACCTCTTCGCCGCCGCCGCCCGAGGCACCGAGGAGGTCTGCGCGGATGAGCTGCGCACCATCGGCGCTGCCGGCGTCGAGGTGGTGCCCGGGGGCGTCCGCTTCGCCGGCAACCTCGAGACGGCGCTCAGGGCCTGCCTCTGGTCGCGTGTGGCCACCCGCGTCGTCCTCGTGCTCGCCCGCTTCCCAGCGGCGGACAAGGACGAGCTTCACGCCGGGGTCATGAGCATCCCGTGGGAGGAGCACATACCCGCCTCGGGCACGATGGCCGTCGACGCGCTGACGCGGCGCTCTGCCCTCGACCACGAGCGCTTCGTCGCTCAGCGCACCAAGGACGGGGTCGTCGACCGCCTGCGCGAGGCGAAGGGGCGGAGGCCGGACGTCGATCGAGAGCGCCCGAACGTCCTGGTGCACGTCCACCTCGACAAGGACCTCGCCACCGTCGGCGTCGACCTCTCCGGAGGCGGCCTGCACCGCCGCGGAATAGCCCGCACGACCGGGCCCGCGCCGCTCAAGGAGAGCCTGGCAGCGGCCATGCTGATGCTCGCGGGGTGGCCCGACGCGGCGGCCTCGGGCACACCCCTGGTCGACCCGATGTGCGGCTCGGGCACCCTGCTCGTCGAAGCAGCGTGGATGGCCGCCGACCGCGCGCCGGGGCTCAGCCGGCGCACGTGGGGGCACACCCGCTGGCTTGGGCACGACGGCATGCTCTGGCAGCGCCTGCTCGAAGAAGCTCGCGAGAGAGCCAGAGTCGGAGGGGCGCGCGACGTACAGGTCTTCGGCGCCGACCGCTCGGCGGAGGCGCTCAACGCAGCCCTCGGCAACCTCACACGGGCCGGGGTGCCGACAACGAGCGCAGAGAGCGACACCACGCAAAAAGGGGTGCGCGCGGTCCTCGAGCAGCGCGACGTCTACGACGCCCGGCCCCCGTCGAGGCTCTGCGGGCTCGTCGTCACGAACCCACCCTACGGCGCGCGCCTGGGCGAGGAGGCCGAGATCGGGCCCCTCTACGCGACCCTGGGAGACGTGCTCCGCCAGCGCTTCTGCGGGTGGAGCGCCCACGTGCTCGTGGGGTCGAGGGAGCTGGCGCGGCAGATCGGGCTCCGCTCCGAGCGGCGTCACGTGCTCTTCAACGGCCCCATCGAGTGCCGCATGCTCTCGATACCCATCTCCACGGCCCCGGTGACCTCCGGGAGCGGCCCGGGCTGGCGAAAGCCCGGCCCCGACGCCGAGATGCTGAAGAACCGACTGAAGAAGAACCTGAAGCGCCTGCGCCGTTGGGCGAAGAAGGCCGAGGTGTCCTGCTACCGAATCTACGACCGCGACGTGCCCGAGTACAACGTCGCAATCGACTGGTACGACGGGGCCGTCCTCGTGTCCGAGTACGAGCCCCCGCGGAGAGTGGACAAGGCACGCGCAGAGCAGCACCGCACGGACGTGCTCCTCGTGCTCTCCGAGCTCATGCAGGTCGAGG
Organism: uncultured Myxococcales bacterium; assembly: GCA_964594295.1. GTDB lineage: Bacteria > Myxococcota_A > UBA9042 > UBA3505 > UBA3505 > CAZQPP01. Next base: position 4,681 of record CAZQPP010000074.1, read on the forward strand.
AGCGCGACATACACCTCCGCCTGCGCCTGCGCCGCGGGCCACGTGATCGGTCTGCCCCGCGAGCGCGCACCGGCGCCGTCCGCGAGGTCTCGGAGGCCGGGCTGCGCTTCGAGGTGAACCTCGGCGACTACCTCGACTCCGGCCTGTTCCTCGACCAGCGGCGCGTGCGCGCTTGGATCCGGGAGCACGCCGAGGGCGCACGCTTCTTGAACCTCTACGCCTACACCTGCACCGCCACGGTGCACGCCGCCGCCGGAGGCGCAGCCCACACGACCAGCGTCGACCTCAGCCGCACCTACCTGGACTGGGGGCGCCGCAACCTCGAGCTGAACGGCTTCGAAGAGGGTGAGCACTGCTTCGTCCGGGCCGACTGCCTCCCCTGGCTCCAGCGCACGGGCGAGCGCTTCGACCTCGTCTACGTCGCACCGCCCACCTGGTCGGCCTCCCGTGGCGCCCACGAGGAGTTCGATCTCCAACGTGACTACGGGCACCTGCTCCGAGCCTGCTCGGCCGTGCTCGCCCCCGGCGGCCGGATGATCTTCTCGACGGGCTCGAAGGGCTTCGAGCCGGACGCCCGCTTCCTCGCCTCCCTCGGCCTCGACGAGCAGAGCGACGCCCTGTGCTCCGAAGACTTCAAGCGCTCGAGGGAGAGGCCGCGGATCTGGGTGAGCGGCCCCGCCGCCGCTACCAGCGCCACCGCCCGAGAGCCTTCAGCACCTGGGGCGGGAGCTCGGTCTGGAGCACGCCGGCGCCCTCCTCGTAGAGGTCGAGGTAGAGGTCCCCGGAGCGATTGAGGTAGGCGACGGCGTCCTCGACGAAGACGTCGGCGAAGGGCATCCCGCCGTCTCGCCTGACCCGCGCGGCGATGTCCACGACCAGCGAGCTCGGCACCTCGATGACCTCGGGCATGCGCTCGAAGAGCGCGATCGCCTCCTCGTACTCCTCGATCGTGTCGGGGCGGATCTGGACGCGGATCTTCGAGTCGATCTGGCGAGCCTCCACGGCGCGCGCGACGTTGGAGACGCTCACGAAGACCTGGTCGTAGAGGTCCGCAGCGGCGATGGCTGCCACCACGAGGTCGATGCGTTCGGTCTTGGTGTCCAGGTCCACGAAGAGGCGGTCACGCGTGAGCTCGAAGGCTGCCGCCAGGCTGGGCACCCGCTCGCACGAGAAGTCGCCGGGGGCGTCCTCGTTGGGCGGCGGCAGGAGGGGCAGCGCGGTGACCTCGGCCAACGTCATGGAGTCGACCTTCTTCGTGTCGCCGGTCGTTCGCTCGAGGCTCGAGTCGTGCATCACCACCAGCCCGTCATCGCTGGTGTGACGGACGTCGAGCTCGACGCCGTCGACACCCATGTGCAGGGCGGCTCGGATGGAGGCGAGGGAGTTCTCGGGGGCTATGACCCCCGCCTGCCCACCCGCCCCTCGGTGGGCCACGACCATGCGCTCGGTGCACGACGGGTCGAGCACGCAGCCGAGGGGCACCGGCGAGAGCCGCCCGGGCGGATCTCCGGACGCCGTGCAGTCGTAGAGCTCGGCCGGCGGACCGGGTACGAAGGGCGGGAGCGGTGGAGGTGGGAGCGGGCCCTCGTCGGTGCCCTCGTCAGCGCTCGCATCAACCGACCCCGGGTCGGCGCCCTCCGACTCGCGGGCTTCTGCCGCAGGATCGCCGTCGATCGACCCAAGGTCCGCAAGCGCCGTGTCCGCAGCGCCTGGATCGCCGCTCGGAGGCACGTCCAGAGCCGCTCCGTTTCCGTCGGACGCGCAAGCCGACCACGCGAAACCGGCGAGCATCGGCAGGCACCACCACCAGCGCGGCAACAACATCGTCCTCGTCCTCGTCCTCGTCCTCGTGCACATGCACGTGCACCCGTCCCCTACCCTTCCTCCTTCTTCTTCTCCTCCTTCTTCCTCTCCGCCCACCCGGTGACCCCTGCCCAGCGCGGCCCGAGCAGCGCCCTCAGCGCGTTCAGCTCCTTGGCGTGCTGCGTCGCGTCGTGGAGAGCGTTGTGCTCGAGGTGCTCCGGCAGGGCCTCGATGCCCAGCCACTCGTCGAGGTCCTCGCGCGAGAAGCCCCACGGCAGCCCGAGGGTGCCCATGGCGAGCGGGTAGACGTCTATCGACTTGTAGTGAAAGGGGTTCTTGTTGGGCCCGAGCTCGCGCTCGAAGAGGTCGCAGATCGCGCGCACGTCCAGAGTCATGACATAGCCCACGAGGACCGGCGTCTTGTCGCCGGCCCGGGAGCGCACCCACTCGTCGAGGCGGCGGGCGGCCTCGGCGCGGGAGAGCCCCTCCTCGCGGGCGCGGGCCACGATCTCCGGGATGTTCTCCGTGACCCACTCGTCCACGACCGCGTCCGCGCCCGGGTCGATGAAGCAGTGGAAGCGGTCTGCGAGGTCGTCGGCCCGGACCATGCCCACCTCGATGAGGCTGTGGACGGCGATCTCGGGGCCGGTGGCCTCGACGTCGACGACGAAGTACTCGGGGGTGCTGTGCTGCGCCTTGCTCATGCCTCTACTCCGGCGGGTACTGCTCTCCGACGAAGACCACGCGCGAGGTCGCCGAGCGGGAGAAGGTGCCCGCGATGTCGGTGACCTGCACGAACGCCGCCGCGTGCTCGGGGCGGTTCTCGGGGAGCACCCCGAAATACTCGATAGAACCCCCGGCCCCGCCGCCGGGGCCCGTTTGGGTCATGGCGAAGCGGGTCCAGATGGCGTCCCTGAAGTCCGCGTCGGCGGCCTTCTGGTGGTACTGGACGACCCAACCCTGCACCGCCGTGCAGGCTCCTCCGGTGACGCCCACGCAGCCCGACACCGTCGCGCGGAGCTCCACCCTGTCCGAGGTCGGCTTCAGGGTGGCCAGCACCCGCGGCGGCGCGGTCTGGTTCATGATGCGGTCGAGCAGGGAGCGCCACACCTGGAGGTGCTCGGGAGCCCCGAGCTCTGTGGGCTGCTCCTTCAAGGTCTCGGTCCAGGGCACGTAGAGCAGGAGCTGCTCGGCGGGCACGGTCGGGCCGTAGAGATCGAAGGCGCCGAGGGGGGTGCGCTTGTCTGCGGTGCCGATGACCACGGCGAGGCGCTTGCCCTGCAGCTCAATCGCGAACTTCGCGACGTCCGCCTTGTCGATGAGGGTCTGGCCTGCGCCGTGGGAGGCGAGCAGGTCGATGGTGTCGGGGTCCAGCCAGTGGGGGCCGTCGGGCCACACCTTGCGCTGGAGGTCGGCGAGCTCTGTGAAGCTGCCCATGTCCGCGCCCGCGAGGAGCGCGCCCACGGCCCGGGGCTCGGTGACGAGCAGGCGCCTGGCGGCGACCGCGGCCGCTCCGTCGGCGCCGTAGACCAGGCGAGCCGGGGCGAGCGCGTTGATCGGCAGCTCGGGCAGGACCGACGCGGCGAGCTGCACAACCGCGCGGGCCGCGGTCTCCGCGCGCGGCCACACCCGCCGCATCGCCGTGAAGGGGTCGAAGGTGATGTCTTTGGCCCGCGCCACGATCTCGACCCCGCAGGCCACGAAGGTCTGGGCGTCGAGCTCGGCGCCGAAGCAGTCCGGCACCTGCGCCTTCACCGAGGCCGGGGCGCCTTCGATCTTCAGGCCCTCGGGAGGCATGTTTCCGACGACCATGACGGCCACGCCGAGGAGGTTGGCGGTCTGGGCGCCCATCTTGGTGCGGAAGTCCTCCTCCTTGTCGCCCACCGCGGTAGTCGAGCTGCCCTGCTGGAGGATGGCGAGGGTGTCGGGGGCGGCGCCGCCTTCGAGGACGGGGATGTAGAGGGTGGCGCCGTGCTCCCACTCCGTGCCGCCGTAAGCCTGGCTCGTGAAGGTGAAGGCGAGGCGGAAGACCTTTCCGCCGGTCGTCGGGTCGGGCCCCGACATGGTCTGGTCCCAGCGCAGGTTCAGGTCGGCGATGGCCTCGGGCGGCAGGGGCTCTGTCACGTCCGGCTGGGTCGTGGCGTCCCCACCGACCGGCGGGCCTCCGCCCTTGTCGAGGGAGCCGGGATCCGGCGTCGAGGGCTCGAAGATCGGCCCCGTGTCGGGGTTGGCGAGGCCGATGTCGACCGAACCTGGCAGACCCTGGCCCAGGTCCTTGCCACCGATGGTGACCACCTCGAGGTCGTCGCTCTGGGCACAACCGAGGAGGAGCAAGCCGGCGACCGACGCGACTACAAGACGTGCTGGCGAGTGCATGAGCCTCCACCGCCTCGAGGACAAGGGGCAGGCATCGTCGTATTCAGCGCGCCCGGCGTCAAGGCGCCCCCCCCTCACAGCCCGAGCCCCAAGCGTTGCGCTGCCACCCCCCGAGCGCTAGCGTCTTCTTCCGCAACCTGATCCCGATACAGAGAGGGTCGACGGGACAATGCGACCGGTGCCTGTCAGCCGCGTGGGCGTCGTCCTGAGCGCCCTGGCCCTCGGATGCTCGTCGCCGGCTTCCCGAGGCGGATCAGACCGCCCGGACCTGCCTGCCGCGAGGGACTTGCCCGAAGAGGTGGCGGCGGACTTCGCCGGCGGCTCCGTCGCCGACGCACGCGAGCCCTTGGGACCGGAAGACTACGACCTGATCGTCAGCGAGAAGCCGGCCTTCTGGGAGGAGGCCATGCGGCTGGCGGGGATCAAGGGGCAGGACGGTGGCAACCCCCTGCGCGTCCATGGAGGTGCCATCTGGTCCTTCGGCGACTCCTTCTTGGAGCACGAAGACCCCTTCTCCAAGGGGCCCGGCATGAGCAACAACGCCCTGCTGGTCGACACCAGCCGCCCGGAGCCGGTCGTACGATACCTCGTAGACGAGGCCGGGCGCGCCCGCCACATCGTGGAGTTTGCAGGCGACGAGACCTGGGAGAAGAACCGGATCTGGCCCGGGGCGGGCATCAGCCTCAAAGGGTACCTGTACCTCTACTTCGAGATAGTGGACATCAACGAGAGCGCAGCCGGAGCTCCAGCCGGAGCTGGCCTCGCGCGCGCTGCTGCCACGGCCGTCGGCGGGGATCTCGCATTCGCGCGGGTCGGGCGCGTACCCGTGTCGCCGCACTCGGTCGTGCTCGGCAGAAGCCGAGAGATCTACCTCTATGGCATCCGCAAGGTGGGCTGGGACAGCTGGGTCACCCTCCACCGCGTCAGCGCCGGGGGCATCGAGCACGCCGAGGCATACGAGCTGCTGGACGACTCCCTCGTCGAAGGCGTGCACGGCCAGGTGAGCGTCACCTGGAGCGGCTTCCTCGAGCGCTACATCATGCTCCACGTAGGCAACCCCTTCGACGAGCCTCAGCACTTCTACCTGCGAATCGCGTCGAGCCCCGACGGCCCTTTCTCGGAGCCGCGCCTGATCGCCCACATCCCCCGCGAGGCCGGCGAGGGCTGGGACGGCCTCTACTACGCAGCCTACTGGCACCCCGAGATCTTCCGCGAGGGCGGGCGGGTGCTGGTCTTCACCCACTGCGTGCACGGCGAGCCGGTCCCCCACCTCGTCGAGGTGGAGCTCGTGGAGCGGCGGCGCTGACGCGAGCGGCGACCGGCCTCGCGGTCAGCGGCGCGCGACCGAGAAGATCTGCGAGAGGAGGTCCAGGTCCTGCCTCGACACGCCGCCAACCGGCAGGGCCAGCGCCCCGATCAGCGGCCTGACGCGCCCGAGGCTCACCGCCTTTCCCGTGCGCGACAGCGGCAGGAGCTGCAGGCGCCGCGCCTTGGCCGATGCTCTCGGCAGGGCCGGCAGGAAGTCGCGGCCGAGCACGAGCAGGACGGCCGGCACCCCCTCGAGGGGGACGGCGTCCGCTACCCCGTCGGCCAGGACCACCTCCCCCATCCAGATCGACCCGCGCGTGAGCGTCGCGCCGGAGCCGACAGGCACGCCCCTGCTCCGGTGGCCCTCGAGCTCGGTCCGGTCGAGGGTCAGCCGCAGCCTGCCGCGGCAGCTCTCGAAGCGCCCCTCGAGCACGGCCGCCGCCAGCAGGATCCCGGCCGGACCGCGCACGGCCGCGCTGCCGGCGTGCTCCCCGATGCAGCCCTCCTTCGATCTCTCCTTGTCGGCGAAGGCGCGCGCAGCGCCGGCGCTCTCGATGGCCTCGAAACGAGGTGCCAGCACCGTGCCGCCGCGCAGGCCCACGCGCTCGACGGCCGCCTCGAGGGCGGGGTGAGCTCCGCCCAGGAAGATAGCCCGCGAGCGCTCGAGCAGGGCCGCGCCGGGCTGGAGCGCCAGGATCTTCCGCTCCTCTCTCAAGAAAGCCGCGCGCGCGATCTCTTTGTGCTCGAGGTCCTCGGCGTCGAGCTCCACGCCGCGCACGTCCTTGGGGAAAAGCGCCTCCTCCTCGGTGCTCCTGTAGACGTAGCGGCGGAGCTGGTCGACGTAGGAGCGCTTCTTCGTCTTGACGCGGCCGCCGTCGGGGCCCAGCAGGGGCACGCCGGCGCGCTCGACGTGGAGCCGGAATGGCCCCACCTCCTCGTCCCACCACACGATGCCCTTGGCCGAGCCGAGCTTCGGCTTCCCGTTCCGCAGGTAGACCAGGCTCGTGCCCCCGCCGTCGTAGAGCAGGGCGAGGGGCACGAAGGGCCCGTCGGGGAGCTCCACCGCGGCAGGCGCGCACACCTTCGGGAGGCGCCTCGTCGCCGGCGCGCTCGGCGCGACCTCCAGCCCGCGTTGGTCCACCTTCGCCTTCTTCTCGGCCCGCCCGGGCCAGACGCTGTCGAAGGTGTCCTGGACGGGCCACGGCAGCCGCTTCTCGACGCCGAGCCAGCACAAGATGCCCACCGCCGCGACGGCCCCGAGCACGGAAAAGGCCCAGCGCATCAGCTCTCCGCCGGAGGGCGGCCCAGCCAGGCGCGGGCGCGCTGTAGCTCTCCCGGGCGCTCGGTTCGAAGCCCGCGGTAGCCGCTGCCTCGAGCGGTCAGGAGCTCGAAGGAGCGCTCGGCCGGGAGCGCCGCCCGCAGCTCGGGCAGGACCTCTTCGGGCTCGAAGAAGCGGCAGGAGAAGGCGTCGAAGAAGGCGATCCCGGCGTCCGTGAAGACGTGCAGGGCGATGTGGCTCTCGGCGATCATCGTCATGCCGCTCAGGCACGGGCCGAGCGGCGTCGCGGGCTCGGAGAGCACGTAGGGCCGCATGATGGGCGTCATGCCCACCCTCCCCGGCAGGCCGTCGAGGAGCTCGAAGACCCCGTCGAGGTCCTTCGCCCCCCCGAAGCCGTCGAGGTCGAGCATGTAGTGCGGGCCGAAGTCGACGTCGGGCGCGACGGGAGGGCGCCCGGTGGCGATAGGGCCGGCGCGCCGCGGCACGAGCTCGTCGTAGACGGTCCTGCAAGGCAGGGCCCTGGTGAGCGTGTCGCGCAGCAGGTCGCGATCGAGCTGCCCCGGAGCGACGAGGTCGGCGAAGAAGCACTCCCGGTAGGAGAAGGTGTGCACGGTCAGGTGCCCGCCCTCCAGGAAGACGAAGGCGCTGATGCCGGCGTCGTCCGGGTCGACCCCGTCGTAGTAAGGCAGCACGAAGGGCGGCATCACGGGGCGGATGCCGAGGCGGAAGGGGACCTCGGAGAGGAGCTCGAAGACCAGGCGGATGTCGTCGAAGCGCGCCCGGTAGCCCTGGAAACCGTCGAGGAGGAAGTGGCTGAGCGCCGAGCTGCTCACTCGCCGACCACCTCGGTGCCCGCCCGGCCCGAGCCGTCAAGGGACTCGGAGAGCAGGTTCCTGCGCGGCGGGCCGGTGATCACCACGCGCGGCACGCCGATGGAGAGCGCGCGCAGGGCCTCGTCGAGCTTGGCGATCATGCCGCCTTTCACGGTGCCGTCCTCGATGGCGGCCATGGCCTCGGCCCGGTTCATGCGTGGGATGCGGCTCTCCTTGTCCTCCGGATCGCGCATCACGCCGGGCACCCCTGACACCCCGACGAGGGCACCCGCGCCGATGTTCCGGGCGACGTCCGCCGCGACGACGTCGGCGTTGACGTTGAGGATGCGGCTCGTCTCCGGCTCGAAGGCCAGGCAGCCGATGACCGGCAGGAAGCCCGCCTCCGACAAGGCGCTGAGGCGATCGTGGCGCACGCCCGCGATGTCGCCGACGAGCCCGAAGTCGATGGGATCCGGGCCTGCCCCGGGGATGACCCGCGGCGGGCGCTTGGTGCCGCGCACCAGGATCGAAGACACCCCTGTCGTAGCCAGGGCGTCGACGCCCGCGGCGCTGAGCGCAGCAGCCAGCTCGGTGGACACCAGGCCTGCCACGGCCATGCGGACGGCCTCGAGGGTCGGGCCGTCGGTGATGCGGCGGCCGCTCGCGAACTTCGGCTCGAGCCCGAGGCGGCGCATCAGCTCGGTCGCCTGAGGCCCGCCGCCATGGACGAGCACGATGAAGCGCCCCTCGCGGTGGGCCTCGGCCAGGTCCTCGCAGAGGCCGGCGAGACCTTCGGGGTCGCGGGCGACGTCGCCCCCGAGCTTGACGACCCACGGGGGGAGAGAGGCGGCGGCGCTCATGGCCAGGTCGGCAGCTCGATGAGCGCCGTCGTCTCGGGCCGGCCCATCACCAGGTTGAAGCTCTGGATCGCCTGGCCCGCCCCGCCCTTGACGAGGTTGTCGATGGCGCAGATCGCCACCGCCCGGCCGCCGTCCGCCTTGGCGGCGACCTCGACGTATTGAGATCCCTTGATCGCGGCGACCTCGGGCAGGCGGTCGTGCAACACGCGCATGAAGGGCTCGCCTTCGTAGGCCTCGTCGTAGGCCTCGTTCACGTCCGCGTCGGTGACGCCCTCGGGGAGGCTCACGATGGCGGTGACCAGGATGCCGCGGCTCAGCGGCCCCGAGATGGGCACGAAATCCAGGCGCAGGTCGTCGCCGGCGCCGCCGAAGCGCAGAGACTGCTCGATCTCGGGGGTGTGCTGGTGCTGCAGGGGCTTGTAGGCCTTCAGGTTCACGCAGCGCAGGGGGTGGTGCGTGCCGGCGCCGGGCCGGATGCCGCTCCCCGAGCTGCCCGTGACGGCGACCACGCTCACGGGTCCGTTCAGCCAGCCTTTGTGCGCGAGCGGCAGGAGAGCGAGGGTCTGGGCCGTGGCGAAGCAGCCCGGCGAGGCCACACCGCGCGCGCCCTCGAAGCCCTCCCGGCTCAGCTCCGGCATGCCGTAGACGAAGTCCTTGATGAGCTCCGGAGCGATGTGCGCGGTCTTGTAGTACTTCTCGTAGGTGCCTACGTCCTGCAGACGGAAGTCCCCCGACAGGTCGACGATGTGCACCCCGGTCGGCCAGAGCTTCTTGGTCACGTGCATGCTTATTCGGTGAGGCAGCGCGAGGAAGACGACGTCCGCTCCGCGGGCGGCGTCCTCCGGCTCGAGGTCCTCGATGATCAGATCGCCGCCGAGGTTGCCGAGCGAGCGGTGCACGTCGTTCGCCCGCTTGCCGATGTCGTCCTTGGAGGAGAGGCGCAGCACCTCGATGCCGGGGTCCGGGAGGAGCCTGCGGATGAGCTCGGCGCCGCCGTAGCCGGAGGCGCCCATGATAGAAACGCGGATAGGGGTCATTGCTTGGCCTGGCCTCGTCGCGGGGGGCATGAAGCGCGGGACGATAGCCTGGGGCGGTCGGGGTGACAATCGCGTGTGGTGCCATTCTCCCGCCGCCTGTCAATCTCGCGCAAAGGCGCAAAGGCGCAAAGGCGCGAAGGGGCCGGCACCCGATGGGTGCCGGCCAAAAGAAGGTGTCGGGGCTCTCGCGTGCCTCTTGGGGCGAGCAACGCGAGCCCACTCGGCGTCTTGGCGTCTTTGCGCGAGACCCCCAGGTGGTGGACTTGGGGCCCAGCCATTGCTTGACACCTCCAGACCCAGCGGCTAGCTTCCCGCGCCCCTATGCGGGGGCGGTATGTCCGCACCCCCATTGCCGATGGCGGCGCCACCGCCCGCTCGGTGACAAGAGGAGATTCGGAAATGGCAAAGCTGCTTCTCGGACGAAAGGTCGGAATGACCGAGATCTTTGAGGACGACGGGCGCGCGGTGCCCGTCACGGTCTTGAGCGTGGGCCCCTGCGTGGTCACCAGGATCAAGACCGACGAGGGCAAGGACGGCTACAACGCGGTCCAGATTGCCTACGGTGAGACCTCGGAGAAGTCACTCAACAAGCCGAAGCTCGGCGAGCTCAAGGCGCTCGCTCCGCACCGTCACCTGCGTGAGCTTCGTTTCGACACGGCCGAGGAGGCCAAGAGCTACGAGCGCGGCCAGGTGCTCGACGTCTCGCTCTTCGAGGGCGTCAGCTACGTCGACGTCATCGGGACGACCAAGGGCAAGGGCTTCACGGGCGTCGTGAAGAAGTACGGCTTCAAGGGCGCCAAGGAAGCAAGCCACGGCACCCACGAGTACTTCCGTCACGCCGGCTCCATCGGCGCTAGCGCGACCCCCGCGCGCGTCTTCAAGAACACCCGCATGGCCGGGCAACACGGCACGCGGCGCCGCACCTCGATGAACCTGCAGGTGGTGCGCATCCTCAAGGATCAAGGGCTGATGCTGGTGCGCGGCTCGGTGCCGGGGCCCAACTCGGGCGTCGTCACGGTGCGCCCGGCGGTCAAGAAGTCCGCCTGAGGACACAGCGATGATCTTCTAGTGGGGCTGCGCAGACCGCCCCACCACACTTCCACCCCGCGCCCGCGAGGCGGGCGATGTCGAGGAGGCTAGAGGAGCATGCCACACCCCTTCCGCACCCTGGACGAGATCGACGCCCAGGGCCGGCGCGTGCTGGTCCGTGTCGACTTCAACGTGCCCCTCGGACCCGACGGCCGAATCCTGGACGACAACCGCATCCAGATGGCCCTGCCGACCCTCAAGACCCTGCGCGAGCGCCAGGCCCGCCTGGTCCTCTGCTCGCACCTCGGCCGGCCCAAGGGCAAGCCGGACCCGGCCCTCTCGCTGGCCCCGGTGGGCGAGCGCCTCGCCGAGCTCTTGGACGACGAGGTCCTCTTCCCCGAGGACTGCGTGGGAGACGCGGCGCGCAAGCTCGCGCGCTCGATGCGCGACGGCCAGGTGATGCTCCTCGAGAACCTGCGCTTCCACGAGGGCGAGAAGAAGAACGACCCCGAGCTCGCGGCGAAGCTGCATGGTTTGGCGGATGTCTACGTCAACGACGCCTTCGGCACCGCCCACCGCGCCCACGCCTCGACCGTCGGCGCGGCGCGCCTGTTCACCGAGCGCGGCGCCGGCCTCCTCGTCGAGAAGGAGATCCGGATGCTCGGGCGCATCGTGGAGTCCCCCGAGCGCCCCTACGCGGTCATCCTCGGCGGCGCCAAGGTCAAAGACAAGCTCCCGCTGATCAAGAACCTGCTCTCCGGCACCGACGTGCTGGTGCTCGGCGGCGCCATGGCGAGCACCTTCGCCGCCGCCCTCGGGCGACCAATCGGTCGCTCGCGCTTCGAGGAGGACCAGGTCGACCGCGCCAAGGACATCATGTCCAAGGCCAAGGAGCTCGGCGTGAAGGTGGTGCTGCCGAGCGACCACGTCGTCGTCGACGAGATCGCTCCCGACGCCAGCTACTCCACCGCATCGGCGACCGAGGTCCCCGACAACGGCATCTGCGTCGACATCGGCCCCAAGACCAGAGAGGAGATCGGCGAGGCGCTCCAGGGCGCCCGCACCATCTTCTGGAACGGGCCCATGGGCGTCTACGAGATGGACGCCTTCGCACAGGGCACCATCGCCGTAGCCCGGACCGTCGCCGACTCACCCGGCCTCAGCGTCGTCGGTGGCGGCGACAGCGCCGCGGCCGTCCGCCGCGCGGGCCTCGTGCCCTTCATCGACCACGTCTCGACCGGCGGCGGGGCGGCCCTCGAGATGCTCGAGGGCAAGGTCCTCCCCGGCATCGAAGCCCTCGCACTCTGAGGCGACCCATGCGCACGACCACGATCACCGGCAACTGGAAGATGCACCTCGATCGCAAGGAGGCGCTCGACCTTGCCCGCGAGATCCGCAACCACACGCGCCCCAAAGTCGACGGCGCCGTCTCCGTCGCTCCGGCCTACCCCTTCATCGATCCGATCGTGAAGACCCTCGAAGGGAGCGCGGTGGGCGTGGGCGCCCAGGACGTGGACCCGGAGCCCAAGGGCGCCCGCACCGGCGCCGTGTCCGCCGCGATGCTCAAGTCGGTGGGCGCCACCTTCACGCTCGTCGGCCACTCAGAGCGCCGCCACGTCTTCGGCGACACGGACGAGCTCGTCTCGCGCAAGCTCCGCGCCGCCCTCGACGCGGGCCTCGGGGTCACGCTCTGCATCGGCGAGAAGCTCGAGGAGCGCGAGGCGGGGCAGACCGATCAGGTCGTGCTGAGCCAGCTGGACTCGGGCCTCGAAGGCGTGAGCGAAGCCGAGATCTCCCGCGTCATCATCGCCTACGAGCCCGTCTGGGCCATCGGGACCGGCCGCACCGCTACTCCTGATCAGGCCCAGGAGGTGCACGCCCTCATCCGCGCGCACCTCGTGGAGACCAGAGGCCAGGCCATAGCCGAGAGCATGATCATCCAGTACGGTGGCAGCGCCAAGCCGGGCAACGCGGCCGATCTCCTCGGCCAGCCGGACGTCGACGGTCTCCTCATCGGAGGCGCCAGCCTGGACGCTGAGTCCTTCGTCGCCATCATTCGCGCCCAAGCTAGCCATTAGCCATTGGCCATTAGCCATTAGCCAAGCCAACGTGGTTTCCGCACCTTCCAACAGCTAACAGCTAACAGCTAACAGCTAACGGCTAACAGCTCCCAGGATCGCACATGTTCTTCGCCATCCTCCTCATCCTCTTCGTCATCGTGAACCTCCTCATGATGCTCATCATCCTGCTCCAGTCGGGCAAGGGCGGCGGCCTCGGAGGAGCCTTCGGAGGAGGCTCGTCGACCAGCGTGCTCGGCGGCTCCGGCGGTGCCACCTTCATCACGAAGCTCACGTGGTACTTCGCGGCCGCCTTCCTGGTGCTCGCCGTCCTGCTCGGACGCATGGCCCCCGACCAGAGCCCGGTCGAGGCCAGGGCCGAGGAGAAGACCGCCCCGGCCGAGGAAGAGGCCGAGGAGCCCGCGAAGCCGGCGGAGGGCGCTGAGGAGGCCCCGGCCAAGGAGGCCCCGGCCGAGCCCACCGCCCCGGCCGAGGGCACCGAGGGCACGGCCCCTGCCGGCGAGCCCGAGAAGAAGGACGAGCCGGCCGCAGCGCCCGCAGGCGAGCCCGAGAAGACCGCAGAGCCGGCGGAGCAGGCCCCCGCCGAGGGCGAGGCCAAGCCTCCGGCGGAGCCCGCAGCGCCCGCCGAGGGCACCGAGAAGCCCGCTCCGGAGAGCCCCGAAAAGCCTGCCGAGTGAGCGACCGCCCGGACGCCCCCCGGCGGAGGACGCGAGAGGGGGGCCCCATCCGGCTCGGCGACGTCGTCTGGCGTGCCGGCACGGCGCCCTTGTCTCTGGCCGTGCTCGGCTGCCTCGCCGCGGCCTGGGCCGGCGCGGCCGCCGTGGTTCCGCAGGGCCCCGCGCTCGAGATCGGCCGCGAGATCGGGGGCGCCGCCTTCCAGATCAGCAGGCTCTTCGGCGCCCATGACGCGGGCCTCTCATGGCTCACGTGGTTGCTCGCCGCCGCCCTGGTCGTGTGCACCGCCGGCTTCGCGCTCCGGGTCTTCGTCCGTCGTTCCGGAGCCTCCGAAGGCGGCCCTGCCGCCCACACGGCAGGCGGCTCTGCCGCCGAGGTTGACCTCCCCTCCCGCGCCCTGCCGCTCCTCGGGGCCGCCGTCTTCGGGTTCGCCGCCCTGGCCTCGGCCGTGCTCGTGGACAGGCGCGGCCGCGCCGTGCTCGTCGAAGGCGCCGACGACGGAGGGGCCTCCTTTGCCGCCGAGATCCTGAAGGACGGCCGCGCCGATCCCGTGCAGCTGCCCTTCGCCCTCGACTGCGACGCCGAGACCGAAGACGGCCTGCCCTGTCGGGTGCTCCGCGGCGGACGGACCACGGCGCACGTCACCCTCGGCCCTCCCGGCAGCCGCGCCCGCCGCATCGGCGACATCTCGCTTTCGCGGTCGAGAATGCTGCCTGCCGGAGGCAAATGGGCGCGCCTCGGGCCCTCCACCCGCGACCCGGTGGCCGCCGACGGAGAGATCCTGGTGCTGCGCCGCCCCGGAGGCTCCGGCGAGGCCCAGCTCGCCACAGTGGCGACCTACTTCGGGACCCTGGCCGTAGCCCTTGAAGGTCAGAGCGGGCGAGGCTACATCGGCGCCGACAGCCGCGCGCTGGCCACGGCGCGGGCGACCTCCCTCACCCGAGGCCGGGAGGCAACCCCGGCGCCACTCGGCGTCGAAGCTGTCCGAGGACCTCAGCGCCACCTCCTGGTCTTTCGCGAGGGTCCGGGCACCTGGCTCGCCGTGCTCTCCCTGGCAGCAGCCGTGCTCCTGTGCTTGCTCGGCCTGCGCAACCCGAGCGGAGAAGAGCAGCCTTGACCCTGCAGGCCATCTTGCTCCTCGCGGCCGCGCTGGGTGCGCTCGGGACGGCCGCTACCCGCCCGAAGGGGCTGCCCGGTCTGGCGTTCCTCCTCCTCACCGCCGCATGCGCGCTGCTCGCGGTGGGCCTCGGCCTCGCCGCCGCTCCGGCAGGACACGCCGCCGCCCGCTGGACAGTCGCCGGGTTGGCCGGGGCCTGGATGGTCTTCGAGGCCGCCGCCGCCGGCGCCGACCACGTCCGGCGCGCTACCGCCGCCGGCGTCGCCGCCTCCCTGCTCTGGCCCGCGGCCGCGCTGAGGATCTGGGAGAGCGCCGCGCCGCTCACGCCGGCCGGAGCCGACCTGATCATGGCGGCCGCGCTCCTGTGCGCCCTCATCGCCACCGGGCGGGCCCTGGCCGCGGCCGGCCCGGCGCTCCTGCTCTCGGGCGAGGGCAAGCTGTGGCTCGGGGCCGCCCTCTTCCTCCTCGTCGCGCTGGCCGCCGCTCCGTGGGCCGGCACGACCGACTCCGTCCCCCTCGCCGTCAGCGCCGGGGGAGAGGCTGCCGGCCTGCCCCATCGCATCGGCGTGCTCTGGCAGGTCCCGGGCTCCGGTGTGCCCCTCGAGGTGGATGTCGTGCTCACGTGGCGCAACGACGCCCTCGACGCGGCCCGGTCCGTGCTCTTGGCGACAGCAGCCGGAGCCTTCGCCCTCCTCCTCGTGCTCGCGGTCACCGGAGCGGACTCGGCGCGCCTGCTCCTCACCATCGTCGCTGTGGTCGCCGGCCTGTGCGCGTGGGTCCTACCCCTGCTCTCCCTGCTGGGCCCGACCGTCGATCCTCAGCCCGCGGCCGAGGTAGCCAGGGACACGCTGGGCCGCATCGGCTCGCCGACCTCGGTAGCCGGGATCGTCAGTGGGCTGGGAGACACGGTACGCCCCCTGGCCCTCGGCCTGCCGCCGGCGGCCGCCCTGCTCCCGGCTCTCGGCGCTGCCGTCTTCGCCGGCCTCGGTCGCCCCAGAGCAGCTCCGGGGATTACGCGGCCGGCGGCCGCTCCCGAGGCGCGTCCGGCGCCGGCCTTCGGGACACTCCGCGCCGCCGTGGCCGTGCTCGGCTTCTCATGCGTGGCCGCCCTGGCGCTGTGGGCCTACTCGGCCGGAGCGGCCGGCCTCGCCGTCTCGCCCTGGCCGCTGCTGCTGGCCGCCTTCCTGGCCTCCGCCGCCACGACCGCCGCCGCCCACGCCGGGGCCGCGCCCCACCGGGTGGCCGGCTTCGGACAAGCCCTCGCCTTCGTGATGCTGTTGGCTGCGCTGCTCGGGCCCGGCGCGGGGTGGACTGCCTGACCCTTGAGATGGCATCCTTGGGTATCCGCTTGGAGGCGACGATGGACGTGAAGCACATAATCCTGGCCACCGATCTGAGCGAGGCCGCGCGCTACTCCTACCCCCACGCGGCGTCTCTGGCGCAGACCTTCGGGGCCCGCCTCAGCGTCGTGCACGTCGATGAGCTCAGCCACCTCGGAGCGCACACCTCGGCCCAGATAGGGAGCTTCCTCGAGAAGGCCGAGCAAGCGCGTGACGCGGGGCTCGGGCGCGCGGTGGAGGACCTCAACCGCCTCGGCATCGAGCCCGAGATCGAGACCCTGTCGGGTGAGCCCGCCCACGAGATCTTGGACTTCGCGGAGCGCGAGGCCGGCGATCTCATAGTCTTGTGCAAACACGGCGCTCGAGGCGCCGCCGGCCGCATCGTGCTCGGCTCGACCTCCTTCCGGGTCATCCACAGCGCCCGGGTGCCGGTGCTGGTCGTGCACGGCCCCGAGGGCGAAGAGCACGAGCCCGACATGGTGCTGCCGAGATACGAGCGCATAACGACGGGGACGGACTTCAGCGAGATCAGCAACGTCGCCTTGAAGGTAGTCCTGCCCCTCGCGCGGCGCCTCAACGCCGAGATGAACCTGCTCCACGTGCTGCGCACACCCGTCTTCTTGCCGGCCCTGCCCGGCGAGCCCCCCCTCTACGTGCCTCGGGAGACGGTCTCGGAGCTGCACACGAAGCACGCCGAGCGCCTCTCCCAGCTGGTCGACGAGCTCGACACGAAGCGCGTCACCTACACCGTGACCGTCGGCGAGGACGTCGCCGAGACCATCGTCGCCAAGGCCATCGAGGCAGGAGACAGGCTCATCGTGATCCCGTCGCACGGCCACGGGGCGCTGCGCGTCACGCTCTTCGGCAGCACGAGCAAGCACGTCATCAAGCTCTCGCCCCTACCCGTGCTGGTCCTCCCGCGGGACTTCCTCGAGGCCGTCTCGGAGCAGGAGTGATCTCCGGGCTCCGCCCTACTCCCCCAGATCCAGGGCGGTGATGCCGGCGCTCGGCGAGCGCCTCACCTCGAGCTGGTAGCGCACCTCGCTGCCCCGGCGCGGGCGCTCGATGGCGACGAGGAGGTCGCGCCCGGGGTGCGCTACGAGCATGGTGCCCTGCCAGTTACGGCGACCCAAGCCCCGCTCGAGGGGGAGCGGAACGGCCCCGTCCTCCGACGCAGCGGCGCCCGCGTCCTGGCCGTCGCTCAAGGGGCGGACGGTGACCGAGGGCTTGCGCCTCCCGGTGGCGTGCACCACGATCTCGGTGGTCTCCGTCTCGTCGGCGCTGGTAGAGACGCGGTAGAGGTCGAGCTCGTCGTCG
>CAZQPP010000075.1:0-21635 GCA_964594295.1 uncultured Myxococcales bacterium
CCTGGCGACCAACATCGGCCCGCCTCCCGAGGCCGTCGCCGCGATGCACGCCGCCCGCGCCGAGAGGTGGAGCCAGCGCGCGCCGGCGCCGAGGATGATGTCTCCTCCGCCCGGGGCCTGCGACGTCGCCATCTCGCCCAGGCCCTTGCCCGAGGCGGCGTCGAAGACTGCCGCGACCGCGTGCGAGGAGTGCAGCAACAAGACGATCTCCATCTCCCGCACGCCGCGGGTGCGGTGCAGGTGCCTGGGCCCGGCCAGGGTCGTGCGGCGCCCCTCGTCGACGCGCAGGAGCGTCATGTCGTGCCTGCTGATCTGCAGCGCGAGGCCGGATCCGCTGCCGCCCCGGACCAACAGCTCGGCGGGCTGGTCCTTGCTCGGCCTCAGCCGCGCTCGGATGAGCCCGTCGCGGAGCTGCCGAGGCGCCTTCCAGTCTCGGCGGAGGCTTCGCGGGCTCTCGAGCAGGAGCTGCTCGCGGGAAGCGTCGAAGGCCGGCGAGACCTCCGCCCGCGCTCGATCGGGGAGGGCCGTGGCCATCACCAGCAGCGCGAGGATCAGCCGTGCCAAGCTCTCAGACCTCCAAGCCCTCCAGCGAGACCTGCTCGTCGACGGCGTGGAACCTGCCCCGCTCGTCCACCCCGATGCCTGCCATGGCCACGTCGGGGTCGTGGGTGAAGAAGAGCCGCCCGCCGCGCTCGCGCAGGTATTCGAGCAGGGCGCGCTTCTCCTCGATGAGGAGCTCGGGGAAGCGGTCGTAGCCCATTGTTATGGGCAGGTGTACCCAAGGCCGGCCCGGCACCAGGTCGCCGGCGAAGACCACCGGGCCGTGCTCCGAGGGGATCTCGACGAGCATCAGCCCCGGGGTGTGGCCGTCCGAGAAGTGGAGGCGGTAGTCCTCTCCGAGCACCTGCGAGCGCTCGCCGTCCACGACCTCGAGCCTGCCGCTCTGCTCGAGCAGGGCCCTTATCTCCGGGATGAAGGAGGCCCGGTCGCGGAAGTGGGGGCCGCCGGCGCGCGCCCAGTTGCCCGCGCCGACTACGAAGCGGGCTCGGGGGAAGCACAGCGACGGTGTCTCTCCTTCTCTCCATGGTGTCAGCAGCCCACCTGCGTGGTCGAAGTGCAGGTGGGAGAGGACCACGACGTCGATCCGGTCATGCGGCGCTCCGAGGCGTGAGAGCTCGTCGAGCAGGACGTGCTCTTCTTCAACGACTCCGAAGCGCTCCCGCATCCGGGGCTCGAAGAAGGCCCCGATCCCGGTCTCGAGCAGGAGGGTCCGCCCGCCAGGCTCACGCACGAGCAGCGCGCGGCAGGCGAGCGGAATCCTGTTCTTCTCGTCGGGGGCTATCCAGCGCGACCAGAGGGCCTTCGGCGCGTTGCCGAACATCGCGCCGCCGTCGAGGCGCTGGTTGTTGCCCCGGACGGACCAGAGCTTGCGCGGAGCTTCAGGCATCTAGAACGACGGGAGCTTCCAGGGCCAGGGTCACTTGCCCTTCTTCTTCTTCGCCGGCTCCTTCTTGTCTTCTTCTTCTGGCGCCTTGAGGTTGCCGTCGTCGTCGTAGTCGTCGAGGTCGACGTTCAAGGAGAAGCCCTTGCGGACCTCCTGGTCGATGGTCTGCTTGCGCTTGTAGCGGTCCTGCAGGTCTTCCTTGGTGATGTCGGTCTCGCTGTCGACCACCATGTGATCCGGGTCGAGGGCCTGCATGAACCACATGGTCTCGCTGAAGTCGCCCTTGCCCGGTGCGGGCTTCACCTTCTGCTTTGGGGCGCCCTTCTTCTTCTTGTCCTTGATCTTCCCCATCTTCGCGCGGATCTCGGCGAGGCGCTTCTTGATCTCGTCTTGGGGGATGACCTCGGTCTTTCGCTCCTGAACGTCTGCCGCGCCCTCCGCGGCGGCGGCTGGCGCCGGTGCGGGCGCCGCTGCGGGCGCCGCTGCGGGCTCGGGCTCGGGCTCCGGTTTCGGCTTGGCCTCCTCCGTCTTCTTGTCCTTCGCGCGCTTCGCGGCGACCTTGGCTCGAATCTCGGCGAGGCGCGCCTGCACCTCGGCCTGTGAGATCACCTCCGTCTTCTTGTCCTGGACGCTCTCCACCGGTGCGGGCGCCGGTGCGGGCTCGGGCTCGGGCTCGGGCTCTGACACCGGCGACGGCTTGCCCGACGGGGAGGTCGGGAAGGCCTCGGTCAGGTCCGGCGACGTGGACAGCCTCTCCCCCTCACCTTGCGGCTCGTCGGGCTCGTCCGATGCCAGGTCCGCAAGCCACGCGGGGAGGGGACGCGAGTCCTCCTTCGGCTCCGGCTCGGGCTCGGGGAAGGGCTCTGGCTCTGGCTCGGGCTCTGGCTCGGGCTCTGGCTCGCGCTCTGGCTCGAGATCCAGGCCCAGCTCGGGCATGGGGGCTGCCTCCGCCTCGCAAGGCGGCTCTGCCGCCGATAGTGGCTCTCCCTCGTCGAGGTCGATGTCGAGCATCCGCATCCCTTCCGGCTCGGGGAGGGGCTCGGGCTCAGGTTCGAGCTCCGGCTCCGCCTCGAGCTCCGGCTCCGCCTCTGGCTCGGGGAAGGACTCTGGCTCGGGGAAGGGCTTGGGCTCGGGGAAGGGCTCTGGCTCGGGGAAGGGGTCGGGCTCGGGGAAGGGCTCGGGTGGCGCGGGGGCGGTCTCGTCGAAGTCCGGGGCCGCCGCGGGCTCGGCGTCGACCTGCGCCGCCGAGGGTTGGGGGAAGGCGTCGGTGAGGTCCGGAGCCGGCATGCCTTCCTCGGTCGGCCGCTCTTCGGCGATGAACTTGGCCGCCTCGAAAGCCAGCGTCGGCTCCGATGCTGTCGCCGCTGGCGCCGGCTGGCGCTCGACCGCTTCGAGCGGAGACGAGGGCAGGGGCAGGCCCTCTCCGGCCGCCTTCGGGATCTCCATCGCCAAGGTCTGGTCGTTCCCGGTGACGCGCGGGCGCCGCTCGGGCTCCTCCGAGCCCGAGATGAAGGCCAGGGTCCTGTCGACCTCCTCGTCGCTGAGCTCCGGCAGGGGCTCGCCTTCAGGCTCTGGCTCGGGCTCCTCGGCGAGCGCAACCGGCTCGGGCTCCTCGGCGAGCGCAACCGGCTCGGGCTCCGGCTCGGGCTCCGGCTCGGGCTCTGGCTCGGGCACGGGCTCGGGGATAGGTGCCCCGGCCTCGTCCATCTGGGAGCGAAGCTCGGCGAGGCGCCGCATGATCTCGGCCTGCGGGATGACCTCGGTCGCCCGGTTGTCGTCCTCGGGCTCGAGATCGTCCTCGTCGGCAGGGACGGGGATCTCCTCCTCTTTGGGTTCGGCTTCTCCCTCGAGCGGCATGGAGTGGCCGCACATCGGGCAGAACTTGGCCCTGTCAGGGACCTCGATATGTCCGCAAGATGGGCAGGTCCTCATGACCCATAACTCCTCGGTCTGGCTTGGCCGGAGCGCGGATCGCCCCAGCCTTTCGAGCCGGTCGCAGGCCATCTTAGCACCAGGGCACGAGGGGGGCCACACCTGTGGCGACGACGGCTCTGATGCCTTGTTTGGCTGACTCGGGTAGATTGCCCGGGCGTCGAGGACATGAGAGCGAGAGCATGGTCGGGCGGAGCTGCCGGAGCTGCACACACTTTGATGACGATCCCGCCGTCATCGAGGCGGAGTTCCCATACCTCTGCGTCTTCGGCTCCGCCTACTCCTCTGCTCGCGGCCACGCCGGGATCTGCCGGGAGCGAGAGAGGTTCATGGACCCGCTGCCGGCGGAGCATTGCCTCTCGTTCACGCTTCGTGGGCCGACGCCAGAGCAGTTGAGAGAGCCACATGGCACCTGAGAAAAAGAACCCGCTGATCACCGAAGAGGACTGGTGGACCGTCTGGTTCGGCCTCGCGATCCTCCTCGTCGCCACGGTGCTCGGCCTGCTCGCCACCTCCGGCCGGATCTCGGCGGCGAAGGTGCCCAAGCTGGGCAAGTGGGTCTCGAACCCCGCCGACGTCTTCTGCGGCGCCAAGAAGACGGTCGTCTCTCTGGAGAAGAGCGCAACGCTCGAGGATCTCGTAGAGCGGATCAACTCCAGCAACGCCAAGGCGAGAGCAGAGCTCGAGAGGGTCGGCGCCAAGGTGAGGTTTCGCGTGATCTCCTCTCGCGAGGGAGAGGGGGAGACAATCTCGGTCAGGGCGCTCCTCGCGGGCGGTGAGGAGACCCTGGTGCTCGAGAAGGAGCAGCCCGACCCCGCCGGCTTGGGCGCCAGGGCCTATGTCTCGCAGCCCCTCTCGTCCGCGCAGGTCCGCATCGGGGGTGGCAAGGTCACCGTGACCGCCCAGCGCACGGGCCCCATAATGCTCTCTCTGTTGGTGTCGGCGCTGCTCATCCTGCTGCTGACCGCCGTCGGGGTGAAGGCCATGGGGCAGAGCGCGGGACAGTACGCCGTGGCCTTTCCCGCCGTCCTGGTGATGGCCGTCTTGTCCTTCGCCGTCGGCCACCAGACCACGGTCAAGGCATACGGCCTGAGCTACGCGGCCTGGGCGCTGGGCCTCGGCCTGCTCATCTCCAACACCATCGGTACGCCCCGGTGGCTCAAGCACGCGGTGCGGACCGAGATGTACATCAAGACGGGCCTCGTCCTGCTCGGGGCCGAGATCCTCTTCGAGAAGATCCTGAGCATCGGCGTGCCCGGCCTGATGGTCGCGTGGATCGTCACGCCGGTGGTCATCATCTTCATGTGGTTGTTCGGCACCAGGATCCTGAAGATGACCAGCAAGGGGCTGGTGATGATCATCGCAGCCGCGACCTCGGTCTGCGGAGTGTCGGCGGCCATCGCGGTGGCCGCGGCCGCGCGCGCGAAGAAGGAGGAGCTGACCCTCGGCGTCGGCATGACCCTCATCTTCACCGTGCTGATGATGATCTTCATGCCCATGTTCATCGGCGCGGTGGGAATGAGCGAGGTCCTGGGCGGGGCCTGGATGGGCGGCACCATCGACTCGACGGGCGCCGTCGTCGCCGCGGGCGCCTTCCTCGGCCCGGACGCCGAGACGGTGGCAGCCGTGGTCAAGATGATCCAGAACATCCTCATCGGCGTGGTCGCCTTCGCGGTGGCCCTGTTCTGGATCACGTCGGTGGAGCGCGACCCGAGCGCGCCGCGACCGGGCCTGGCGCAGATCTGGGTGAGGTTCCCGAAGTTCATCGTCGGCTTCGTCGCCGCCTCGATAGTCTTCTCCTTCGTGCTGCCGCCGCTTTTCGCCTCTCTCTTCGAAGGCAGCGGCCTCAAGCTGGTCGAATCGGCGGTCCTCAAGGCCGTGACGAACCCCCTGAGAGGGTGGTTCTTCTGCCTGGCCTTCGTCTCCATCGGGCTGGAGTCCAACTTCAAGGAGCTGGCGAGCCAGATGGAAGGCGGCAAGCCCATGACCCTCTACGTCGTGGGTCAGTCCTTCAACCTGATCCTGACCCTGGCGGTCGCGTGGCTGGCCTTCATCGTGCTCTTTCCCAACGCGGTCTGATTTGGCTGGTGCCGCACCAGCCAAATCCCCGTGCCCTTGCCCGTGCCCTCGCTTTCCCCTTCCCCTTCCCGCAAGGCCCTCAATCGGAGCGCAAGGCCTTCAGCCGCTCCTCGAAGACCTCGACCTTGCGGGCCTGCACGGCCTTGCTGATCAACACGGAGAACTCGGCCTTCTGGATCGCCGACAGCGCACCTTCGGCGATCTCCCTGCGCACCGCGGGCTCGTCGAGGCTTCGGTTCTCCTCGGGCACGTGCTTCCTCAGGAAGACGAGGTGCCACCCGAACTGGTCTTCGATGAGCTCCGAGATCTCGCCGACCTTCATCTTCAAGGCGGCCTCCGTGACGGGCTTGGACATCCTCATCACGTTCACGTTCTCCTCGTAGGAGCGCTTGACGTCGAAGTAGAAGGAGAAGGCCTGGAAGGTCATCTGCCGGCCCAGCTTCTTGATGGCTTCGCTCGCCCCCTCCTTGTACTCGTCCCCATCCTTGGGGGCCTTGGACACCAGCAGAGCTCGAGCCTTCTCCATCATCGCCTTGCCCGTGGCGAAGCAGGCGGCGTTCGCCTCTCTCTTCTCGAAGCAGAGCGAGGAGGGCTCCCTGCAGCAGATGAACTGGAGGTCCGACACGAAGAAGGAGTCGTAGTGGACGTACTTCCGGCGGATCTTCTTCGTCGCCCAGGCCTGCTTCAGGTAGGTGTCCGGCACGGTGTCGGGAGTCAGCTCCTCTTCGAGCTTGCGCCTGATCAGGCGCTGCACGAGCGCCTGCCTGTAGCGAGGAGCGGCCTCCTGGCGCACCGTCGTGCCGCCTTCGCGCAGCGCGTAGGCCGCGACCGCCTCGATGCGCATGGCGCGCTCAAGGGCCTCGGAAGCGTCGTCCGCGTCGCCAGACCTGAGGGCCGCCTCGACCGCGGTGTCCAGGACCACGAGCTCCCCCGAGCGGGCCAGGACCTTGCCCTCCGCCGGTCTCCAGGCCTGCTCCGAGGGCGTGGGCGGGAGCACGGTCACGTGCGAGGCCCCGGCGGCTGGTGTCCCGGCGTCGCCGCAGGAGAGGGCGCAGGCCCAGAGCAGGACGGCGAGGAGCCCGGCCGTGGGCGGCAGATGCGATGCTACCATCACCTTACTCACTCGCCGACGCTGCTCCCTGATGACCGGGGCCCCCGGCCGGCCGATCCTCGACGTCGTAGACGAGGCGCACCCGCTTCTCGTCCCGGAAGAGGTCGAATGAGATCTCCCGGGCGCCCTTCAAGGACTCGAAGGCCTTGATGTACTGCTCGGGGCGTTCGACCCGGAAGCCGTTGATCCGCAAGATGACGTCTCCCTTCCGGAGGTGGGGCGCCCGAAAGCGCGGGTCGTCGGTCAACAGCTCCTCGATGCGGTGGCCGAGGAAGCGGCTGCTCCGGAAAGCGGGGCTCACGCGCACGTAGCTCAGGAGCCTGCCGGGCCCGCCGGCGACTACGGCGCCGAGCTCCGAGGTCGTCACGACCGGCCGGCCGCCTCTCGTCTCGAGGGGGCGGACGATGACCCGGGGCTCTGCTCCGGCGGGCGCGGCCTGTGCCGGTGTCTCGGCATTCGGCGCCGCGTTCTCGGCCTTCGCCGCCTCGCGCAGATCGGTCGGCTCGGTCCCGACCGTGCGTTCGGCCGGCCCGGCGCCACCGCAGCCGGCGGAGCACACCCACACGAGCGCGAGCACCACCAGAGCAGCGCCGCGCGGCTGCTCCTCAGGCGTCCTACTGCTCATCGTCCACCCGCGCCGCGCAGAAGCCTGCCGGCGCCAGCGCGGTGTCCTGCACGCAGCGGTAGTCACCCCGGCACTCGTCGTCCTCGCCGCAGCGGAGCATGCAGTAGCTGTCGAAGTCTGTGAAACGCACGCACACGGCCTCGTCCGGGCAGCTGTTGAAGACACAGTTGCTGCGGACGCAGTACCCACCCGGGAGGGTGCGGTCGCAGAGCTGGCCTGTGGCGCAGTCCAGAGCGGTCTCGCACTCGTCCCCCACGAGGCGGCTGCACGCCGAGAGGGCGAGCAGCGCGAGGACGACGAGGAGGCAGCTGCGGAGCATGGGGGCCTGATAGCATAGGCCCCTGCTCGGGGCGAGCCGGGTGATCCCCGCCATCAGAAAACTTCACTTGATTCGCGCGATTGGCGGAGGCATTATCGCGAACCCTTTTTCTCCGCGGGCGTCCGGCGCCTTGGCTCCTACGGGCGCCCGCCATTGTCGTGAGGCGGCTGGATGGCGACCAAGAAATCCGACCCGACAGTGCTCAGCGCCAAAGACGTCAACACGTTCAAGACGCTGCTCGAGGACCAGAAGAAGCAGCTGATCGCCCAGGCCAAGGAGGCGCTCGCGCAGAGCCACGGCAGCGACGAGCCGACGCACCTCTCGGGCGACGAGGTGGACCAGTCCACCGCCGAGTACGAGCAGGCCTTCGAGTATCGCCTGCGCGACCGGGAGAAGTTCCTGCTCAAGAAGGTGCACAAGGCGCTGCGGCGCATCGACGAAGGCGAGTACAACGTCTGCGAGGCCTGCGGGGGACCGATCGGCAAAGCGCGCCTGAAGGCGAGGCCGGTGGCCACCTTGTGCATCGAGTGCAAAGAAGAGCAGGAGCGCAACGAGAAGAAGTACCAGAAGAAGCGGGCCTACAAGCTCGACTTCGAGTTCTAGGCGGCCGCCGCGAGATGCCGCGCACCTTCGATCAGGAGGAGCCGCACACGCGGGTGACCCAGGTCTACGGCGGAGTCTCGAACCTGCACCTGCACAAGTGCAAGCTCGTCCGCCGTGCGGACGACGGCCAGCCCATAGAGTTCGTCTTCGACCAGCCGCTCATCGAGATCGGCTCCCTGCCCGAGAACGACCTGGTGCTCGACGAGGACACGGTCTCGCGGAAGCACTGCCAGCTCGTGCTCGACGGTGAGCAGTACGTCGTGCGGGACCTCGACTCCACGAACGGGACCTTCGTCAACCGAATCCCCGTGCGTGAGGCGACCCTCATCCCCGGCTGCACGCTCTCGGTCGGCTCGGTGGAGCTCGGCTTCCACAGCATGGACGAGCACATCCGCTTCGCGCCGAGCGCGCGCGACTCCTGCGGGCAGATAGTCGGCCGCTCTCTCCCGATGCGGGCGGTCTTCGGAGTGGTGGAGAAGATCGCGCCCACCAACTCCACGGTGGTGCTCGAGGGAGAGACCGGGACGGGCAAGGAGGTCGTCGCCCGGACGGTGCACATGCTGTCCACGAGGGCGAAGCTCCCCTTCGTCGTCGTCGACTGCGGGGCAATCCCGGACAACCTCATCGAGTCCGAGCTCTTCGGTCACGAGCGCGGCTCCTTCTCCGGCGCCGTGGCGACGCGGCAGGGGCTCTTCGAGCTCGCCAACGGCAGCACGATCTTCTTGGACGAGATCGGAGAGCTGCGGATGGAGCTGCAGCCGAAGCTCCTGCGCGTGCTCGAGCAGCGCGAGATCCGGCGCGTCGGCGGCAACAAGCCCATCAAGGTCGACGTGCGGGTGCTCGCCGCCACCAACCGGGACCTCCAGGCGGAGGTCAAGGCCGGTCGCTTCCGCGAGGACCTCTACTACCGGCTGAGCGTCGTCCGCCTGCGCCTCCCGCCGCTGAGGGATCGCAAAGAGGACATCCCCCTGCTGGTCAAGCACTTCCTGCGCACGGGCTCGTACAACCGGCTCCCCGACGACCGCATGCGCATCAGGGGGGTGTCGCGCGACGCCCTCGACGCGCTGGTGCACTACGACTGGCCCGGCAACATCCGCGAGCTTCTGAACATCATCGAGAGGTCCTGCTCCCTCTCCGAGGCGGACACTATTCAGATCTCCGACCTGCCAGAGCACCTCGGCGGGGTCCGCGTGGCGCGCCCCAGAGAGAACCCCGAGGACGACACGCGCCGCATAGAGCCCGTGCTCGACCAGAACTTCAAGGAGGCCAAGGAGGAGTGGGTCTCCCGCTTCGAGAAGGCCTACCTTGCCGATCTGATGCGGCGCCACACGGGCAACCTCACGCGCGCCGCCAAGGACGCCAACGTCGACCGCAAGCACTTGCGGCGCCTCCTCCGCAAGTACGGCCTCCACGGTGACGGCGAAGGGGCGAGCGAGTGAGCGACCGCCCCTTCCAGAAGATCGCTCACATCGGCATCGCGGTTAGGGACCTCGACGAGGCCCTCGTGGCGTGGCGCGACCGCCTCGGGTGCGAGGTCGAGGCCACCACCGACATGCCCGGGCGGGGCCTCCGCATAGCCTTCCTGCCGGTCGGGGAGTCCATGGTCGAGCTCATGGCGCCCCTCGGCCCCGACAGCCAGATAAGCACCTTCCTCGAGCGCCGCGGCCCGGGCATTCATCACCTCTGCTTCGCGGTCTCGGGCATCGAGGAGCGACTCCGCCTCTACCGCGAGCGCGGCGTGCGCTTGATCGACGAGACGCCAAGCATCGGCGCCGAGGGCTTCCCCATGGCCTTCCTCCACCCCAAGAGCACGACGGGGGTGCTCGTGGAGGTGCTCGAAGAAAAGTGAGCGTCAGTTGACACCCTTGGCGGTGGCGGCTCCAATGGCGCGCCCCGCCCCACGGTGGAGAGTCTCGTGCGTCTGATCTACCTCCAGTCCTTCGCCTGCTGCCTGCTCCTGGCCTTCTCGGCCCCGGCCTTCGGGCAGGCCGCGCCACCTCCCGGCGGCGACGACGCCGCGGCCTCGGAAGACGAGGAGGAGGAGGACATCGGCGAGGAGGACGACCTGCTCTTGGAGATCGAGAAGGAGTTCGAGCAGACCGAGCCCACCCCGGGGTGGGAGGCCGCCGCCGAAGAGGTTCACACCTTCCCCTGGGTCGAGCACCACGGCTACTTCCGGTTTCGCCCCGACCTCCTCTTCAACGGCCACCTCGGCACGCACACGAACGCAGGTCTCGGGGAGACCGTGGGCACCAGCGGGGTCCCGGCGCCTCTGACCGAGAACGTCGAGAACAACGACCCGAACCTGCCCGAGGTCTTCCGCGACCGGGTCGGCGCCCAGGGCGACGACACCCTCGCCGGGGCCAACATGCGCTTCCGCTACACGCCGACCGTGCACGTGAGCAGCGAGCTTCGCATCGGCCTGCAGCTCGACATCTTCGACAACCTGGTCCTGGGCTCGACCCCCGACTTCCACCCGACCCGGCGCCCCGACGCGCCGCTGGTGGCCTTCGCGGGATCGCAGCAGTCTCCCGAGGCCGGCCTCAACAGCAGCCGCGACGCCGTGCGGGTCAAGCAGGTCTACGGTGAGTGGCTGTCGCCGCTCGGGCTCCTGCGGGTCGGGCGCCAGGCGTCACATTGGGGCCTCGGCATCCTCGCCAACGGCGGACAGGACTTCGACTCCGACTTCGGCGACTTCGTGGACCGCGCCCTCCTGCTGACCCGCGTCCCGGGCGCCGACCTCTACCTGACGCTGGCCTGGGACTACGTGGCCGCGGGCAAGATCTCGGACGACGCGGCCGACTACTTCGGCCAGCCCTACGATCTCTCCGAGCAGGACGACGTGCGCGAGTACGTGGTGGCGCTCTTCGACAAGAGCCTGAGCCCCAAGGAGAAGGCCCAGCGTCACCACAGGCTGAACGTGCTTCGCAAGCCCGTTCTCGAGTGGGGGCTCTACTACGTCTACCGCGCCCAGGACCTCGACGTGCTCGTCCGCGACCCGGACGCCGATCCCCTCCACACGCTCGGCTACGACGACGTCTCGCTCGTCACCCGTGACGCCTACGCCCACATCCCCGACCTCTGGCTCCGCCTCGACTGGGCGCCGGCGCCCGGGCAGCTCTTCCACTTCGAGGCGGAGGGGGCGGCGATCATCGGCGAGATAGGCAACGTCTTGAACGACCCCTCCTCGGGCCAGACTCCGGATCGCAAGATCCGCCAGTGGGGCTTTGCGGCCCAGCTCGACTGGAGCACCCTCGAGAACCGGCTGACCTTCGGGTTGCACGGCGGGGCGGCCAAGGGCGACAACGCCGAGTTCTTCGGCGTGCTCGACCAGAAGAACTTCTTCAAGGAGGTCGTGCGCCCCGACGGCCGCGTCGGGCAGGACCCGAACGCCACTATCGCCAACTTCAAGTTCGACCGCGGCTTCTACGTGGACCAGATCCTCTTCCGCGAGGTCATCGGCGCCGTGACCAACGCGATGTACTTCAAGCCCTACGTGCAGTGGGACTTCTTCGAGAAGCCCGAGATAGACCTGGGCCTCAACTTCGCCGTCGAGCACGCGCGCGCCCTCGAGCCCGAGGCGACGCCGGGAAACAGCGCCAACCTCGGCACCGAGGTCGACCTGATGGTCTTCTTCGCGGAGGAGGGCGTCTTCCGGATCGACCTGACGGGCGCCCTGCTCTTCCCCGGCGGCGCCTTCGACCTCTACAAGGGCGAGTACCTCCAGAGCCAGCAGGACAAGGAGAGCGAGATGGCCTTCCGCCTGAGGGGGCGGATGGTCTGGTTCTTCTAACGAGGTGCTTCGTTTACGAAACGCCTGCCCCGTCCAGCAGCGCGCAGCGCTGCTCCCTTGCCCTTGCCCCTGCCCATGCCCGGGATGCCGGGAAGGGGCACGGGCCGCTGTTCTTGCCTCGAGCTTCTGAGGCCTTAAGCTCAGCCCATGAAGCTGCGCGCCATCCTCGTCCTCAGCGTGCTCGTCGCGCTCGCCTGCCGGATCCCGGAGGAGGAGCGGAAGTTCAACAAGATCGACGGCGGGGTCTCCACCGAGCCGCCGCCCTTCGGCTCCTACGTATTCCCCGCCGGCGGCTACGGGAGCAGCTCCAAGGAAGACGCCGCCGGCGCGCCTGAGGGCGCGGACTCCGCCTCGGCAGACTCCGTGGAGGCCGACTCCCGCCCCGCGGGCTCACGCTACGACGGGCTGCTCGAGGAGTGCCCCTACGATGCCCCCGCCGGCACGGTCGACTGCGAAGGGCTCTGCGCTCGCGTCGAGGCCTGCCGCCCGGACCCGGGCTGCGCGCAGGCCTGCGGGGACGCCACGCGCATCCTGAGCACCAACGCGATGTCGGCGATCGCCGCCTGCGCCGCCTCGGTGAAGTGCAGCCAGATCCCCGAGACGACCTGGCTGCAGGACCTCTGCCTGGCCACGAATATCGGCTCCCTCGGCGCGGCCGGGATGCAGGTGTGCGATCTCATCGCGACCAAGGCGCAGTCCTGCGGCCGCACCGCCGAGCAGGCTCGGACCGAGCGTGAGGTCTGCGCGTCCATGCTGGCGCCCGTCCTGAGGCAGGAGGTCGTCACGGCGATGATGCGCTGCACTACCGCTCCCTGCGTCGACCTCGACGCCTGCGTCGCGGCGGCGCTGTGCGGCTATCGCGTCAGGATCGAAGAGGGCGTGGCCCGGGCCTTTCCGTGATGGCGGAGCCCAAGCCCAACCCCATGGAGCTCGTCGTGGTGCACGAGGAGTTCTTGGAGGAGGCCGAGCGCTTCAACCTCTGCTTCCGCTGCGACGACTGCGCCCACTTCGACAGGGGAGGCGACAGCTGCTCCTTCGGGCACCCCACGGCGGCAATGCGGGACGGCAGCACCTGGGTGCTCGGCCCCCGCGGCGGTTGGATGTTCTGCAAGGAGTTCGAGTTGCTCTGACAACAGGGCTTCCCATATACTGCCTCGGCTCTGCTGCCGGTGCCGTGGGACAAGGAAATCGGGGCCGGGGCTCGTCAGAACGAGGCACGAAATGAACGCATTTATCTACCGTCGGTTGGCCGTTGCGATTGTCGCCGCCATCGTCGCGCTCTCAGCAGCCGCCTGCGGCGAGGACACCCAGGTCGTGGCCATAGGGGGAACCGACTCCGGCACGACGACGCCCGACCCCCAAGCGATCAAGGTGCTCCAGTTCGTGCAGCAGCGTGGAGATGACCAGAAAGCCTGCAGCAGCACCTGCATGCTGAGCCTCTCCTACGCCGAGCAGCGCACGCTCCAGGTGCGCTACACCGAGAACGGCAAGGCCGTGCAGAACGTGCTCGTCCAGTTCCAGATCCAGGGCGATCCGAACATCGCGGCGCTCACCGCCTCTACGTCGAAGACCGACGCCATGGGGGTGGCCACGATCAGCGCCCAGGCCTTCAGCCTGCCCGGGCAGGTCGCCGTTCTCGTGACGCTCGCGGCCGATCAGAACGTGTCGCACCTGCGCTTCGACCTGACGGTAACGCCCAAGGGTCGCGTGCCCCTCATCGTGCAGCTCCGCTACAACGGGATGCGGCCCATCAACACGGTCGAGCTCCTCCTCTTCCGCCAGCGCGCCAACACCATGGTCCGCTGCATCAACGTCGACCCATACGCCATCCAGCCTGGCGCCGACCTCTCCTCGACCGAGACCAAGACCCCCATCGCCTACAGCGTCAACTTCTCCCACTTCCCCAACCTCGACAAGGACACACCCCAGAACTACACGATCCTCGCCGTGGGCTACGAAGGGCAGGGCGACCAGAAGGGTCCGCCCCTGGCGTGGGACTGCATAGACGGCACGGGTGATCAGGCGGTGAGCGTGGCCTTCGCCGGCAGCACCAGCGTCTCGATGGAGCTCAACGACCTGCCGCTCAGGATCTGCCCGGTCGACCGCCCGGACTGCGGCTACGAGTTCGACAACTTCTTCGACATCGTCTCCATCCTCCCCGACGAGGTCGCGGGCCCGGTCAACACGGTCTTGGACTTCTTCGACGAGCCCTCGGCCACCCTGGTCTCGATGATCTGCCGCTTCGGTGGCGACGTGAACGCCCTCGAGGAGCTCTGCAAGCTGATCTTCAACGACCCGAACAACCCCTGCACCAACCAGGCGTCGGGGTGCTTCACGGCGCTGGGCACGGTGGCCTTCGACCTCATCGACAGCGCGATAACGGGCCTCATCGAGGACAACCTGCCCGGAGCCTTCGGCATGGGCCAGGACGTGCGCCGGCTCCTGAAGGAGCTCAACCTGAGGGCGACCGTGACATTCAATGGCGAGCCGGACGGTGCCGGCTACCTCGCCGCGGAAAACACCCTCATGGAGTGGCACAGCCTGCGCTACCGCTGGAGCTACGGCGCCCTCGAGGGTGGCGCTTCCTGCCCCGTGGGCGACAAGGACTGCGGCTGGCAGAGCTACAACCTGCAGTCCCTGCTCGGGCTCTCCAACGTCATGACCTCCCAGTTCAGCGGGGTCGTGCAGAACGAGGTCAACCTGTCGGTCGAGCCCTTCCCCCTCGACCTGAAGTACGGCGCCCTCATCAACTTCGTCTTGGAGAAGATCGTGCTGCCCCTGCTCACCGGGGACCAGAACGTCACTACCTACGAGGCCTTCATCGGGACCCTCGCCGGCGGAAGCCAGTGCATGATCAGCGACGACTTCTCGAGGTGCTGCGAGAACTTCGGCCAGGGCATCTCCGACACCCAGACCTATCGGGACATCGCCAAGGCGGGCTGCAACGCGCTCATCGGCCTCGCCGGCGAGTTCCTGCGGTCGCAGCTCGTCAACCTGTCCATTGGCACGGACGCGGCCTTCACCCTGAGCACCCAGGCGCCATGTCGAATGTTCGACAACGACAACGACATGATCCTCGACCAGATCGGCCTGCAGGTCTCCGAGCCCCAGGACAAGCGCTGCATCTGGAAGGTCGAGGTCGCCGGCGGGCTCGAAGGCCAGGCGAAGTTCTACGGCTGCCGGGGCGCGCCCTGCCCCTAGCCCGCCCGTCCAGCTGAGGCAATCCCCAAAGGACCGGCCCCGGCGCCTCCCCAGCCCTCTCGGGGAGGTGCTCGTGTGGCTCAAAGAGCGCGCTGGAGATGTATGCCTTGCGGGCCCGGCGGCTCGGGAGTACGCGCGAAAGGGGAGAGTCGGGCGGGAGGCCGGGTGCGAGGTGCTGGTGCCGCGCGTGGAGCCGGGCTGGGCCGAGGAGCTGAAGGCGCTCGTGCCCGAATGTGGCGCCGAGCAAGCCGAGGGCCGGGTTCGGCTCAGGCTCGGGGCGCCGGACGCGAAGGCCTCATGGGACCTGACGATCAGGGCCTATCGGCGCCCGGCGCTCAGAGAAGACGCCGAGTCGAGCGGTCCCGTGGACGGCCTGCTCGGGGAGCTGGCCACCCGTGACGTGAGCCTCGAGGCCATCGCGGTGGACGCGGACGGGGAGGTGCTGGACCCCTTCGGCGGCCTCGAAGACCTCCTCGCCGAGCGCATCAGGCCCATCGAGGACCCGCGCAAGCTCTTTCGGGAGCGGCCGGCCAGCCTGCTCACCGTCGCCAGGGCGATCTCCGAGACGGGCTACGGGGTAGACCCGGACACCACCCGTTTCGCGGCTCGAGACGCTGCGAACATCCTGTCGGCGAGCCGGCAGACCTGGCTCTCCGGGATGGGCGACGTCCTGCTCGGGCCGCACCCGGACGCGGCCTTGAGGTGGCTCCAGCAGACCAGGGTGCTGAGCTTCTTGCTGCCCGAGGTGGCGAGCCTCGTCGGTTTCCACCGGACCTGTGAGGTGCACCACAAGGACTGCTGGGATCACACCCTCCGGGTCGTGCGCAAGGCGGCGGTCGACGACTGCACCCGCTGGGCGGCGTTGGCCCACGACATCGGCAAGGTCTGGACCCGCAGCGTAGACCGGCGGGGGAACGTGCACTTCTACCGCCACGAGGAGTACGGCGCCGTGCTCTTCGAGGGCGTTGCCGCGCGTTTCCATATGGACGCCGAGCTCAAAGAGCGCATCTGCGCGGTCATTCGCCTCCACGGACGTGTGAACCTGTACGACTCCGAGTGGAGCGACAGCGCCGTCCGTCGCATGATGCGGGACGTAGGTCCCCACCTCACCGACCTGCTGCGCTTCAGCCGGGCCGACCACACTACCAAGCGCCCCGCCCGCGCCAAGGAGATCCAGCGCCAGCTCGACGAGCTCGAGCGCCGGATCGCCGAGGTCGAGGAGCTCGACTCGCGCGTGCCTCCGCTGCCCAAGGGCCTGGGCACCGATCTCATGGAGCAGCTGGGCCTGAAGGCCGGACCGATCCTCGGGCGCATCCGCCGCGGCCTCGAGGCCATGTGCGACTCCGGCGAGCTGGCTCCTCACGAGGACGCCGCCTACTACGTCGAGGCGGTCAGGGAGCGTGGAGTGGAAGCGGTGGAGGACCTGGGCCGGCGTGGTTAGCGCCCCCTACTCGACCGCCAGCACCTTGACCTCGAAGTGCAGGCGCAGGCCCGCGAGGGGGTGGTTGAAGTCCGCGAGCACGTGGCCATCGCCGACCTCGCGCGCGAAGAAGGCCACGGGGGTGCCGTCCTCGGTCTCGCAGGTGTAGCGCTCCCCCGGCTCGAGCTCGTCGCCGCCGTCGAAGGCCTCCTTCGGCAGGCGCTGCACGAGCTCCTCGTTGCGCTCGCCGTAGCCCTCGGCGGCCTCGACCGAGAAGCTCAAGACGTCTCCTGCCGCCTTGCCCTGCAGGGCATCTTCGAAGGCGGGGATCACCTCGTGCTGCCCCGGCACGAACTCGAAGGGTCTCTCTTCCGGGACCTCCTCGACCACCGTCTCGTCGTCGAGATGGATCTTGTAGGCCACGACGACCTTTTTGGGCTTCTGTTCGGAGGCCATTGGCCTACCCCTTGCGCCCCACCACCGCGGGACGCCTGAATGACAGTGTGAAGTGAAGCTCGTAGAGGTCGAGCTCCTCGGCGTGCTCGAAGCCTTCCGCCGTGGCAAGGTCCCGGACCTTCTCGGCTGAGAGCCGGGCGCTCGGCGGCGGACCCAGCACCGGCTCCGGGCGGCCTTCGGTCGGCGGCGACCAGTCGACGACGACGAGTCGGCCCTGGGAACGCAGGACCCGCACCGTCTCGTGCAGCAGCGCCTCCGGCTGGTCGCTCTCGTGCAGGATGTCCACGAAGACGGCCATGTCCACGGACGCGTCCGGCAGGGCGAAGGTGCCGTCCGTGAGTGAGACCGGCACGACCCAGCCGGTCAGGCCCTCGCGGGAGAGCTTCTTACGGAGCTCGTCGAGGCGAGCCTCGTCGGAGTCGACGGCGAACACGGTCCCGGTTCCCTTCAGCACCCTGGCGATGGGGAGGGCGAAGTAGCCGTCCCCGGCGCCCACCACGGCCACGATCATGCCCTGGCCGACGCCGACCTTGCTCAAGAAGGGCTCGACGGGCTGCCACCGTTCTCGCTCGGCCAGCTTCCAGGTGCTCATCTGTCGCATCTCATCCCTTGGGCGGGGCGGGTGTTTCGCGAGCGAAACACCTTGTTCCGCGCCGAATCGCCTCATCTGGACCGTAGGCTCTTCTATCAGCTTGGGGGTGCGGGAGAAAAGGGGGTGTGTCCCACTTGACCCGGTGGAGCCGCAATGCTCGGCAGCCGACGCGGAGCTTCGTCCGAGGCCAGGCTCGCCTTCGGCTCGCTGCGCGCGTTCAAAAGGGTGTTTCGCTCGCGAAACGCCCCGCGTAGAGGCGTTTCGTTGCGAAACGACTGCCCCGCCGGGCAAGCCTGAACGCTTGCGACCGTGTCGCCGCGGGGCACGTGGGACACGCCGAGCTTTACCCCTGCGCCGCTTGAGTTATCATCCCGCGGCAGTCGGTCACGGAGTCAGAATGCCCCTGACGGAGATCCTCGCCTTCACCCACAACCCGGGGAAGGTGCGGGAGCTGCGGGCGCTCATGCCCCGCGGGCTCCGCGTGCTCACGCCCGACGACCTCGCCTCCGGCATCGGGGACGTGGAGGAGACCGGGGACACCTTCTCGGAGAACGCCCTCCTCAAGGCGGCCGCGGGCGCGCAGGCCTCTCGGCTCCCGACGCTGGCCGACGACTCCGGCCTCAGCGTGGACGCCCTCGGCGGGCGCCCAGGCGTGCGCTCGGCGAGGTTCGCGGTCGGGGCCGGTCGGATCGCGCCCGGCGTCAGCCGGGAAGAGAACACCCGCGCGAACAACGCCCTGCTGCTCGAGCTCCTCGAGGAGGTCCCGGACGAGGAACGCACGGCCCGCTTCGAGTGCCACCTCAGCCTGGTCCTCCCGGCCGAGCTGGTGTCGGGCGCCCCACCTCCCCCCGAGGGAGCACGCCTGTGCGCCGGCGCAGGTGCGCTCGCGCCGGCGGGCTGGTCTCTCGTGGAGGCGCGGGGCACCGTGGAGGGCGTCATCCTCCGCGCTCCTCGCGGCGCCGGGGGCTTCGGCTATGACCCCCTGTTCGAGTCGACGGAGCTTGGAGCCTCTTTCGGAGAGTCCGCCCCGGAGGTGAAGGCCAAGGTGAGCCACCGGGCGCGTGCGCTGCGCCTGCTGGCCTCCTACCTGCGCGAGGCGGGTGCGCTATGAGCCACGGCGGCACAAGAGGGAGGCGGCGACCCCGCCGAGGTCACTCGAGGGGTGAGGCCGCGTCGCCGCCGCCGGCCGACCTCGTGGTGAGCGAAGAGGGCCTCGCGAGCGTCATCGAAGGAGCACGCGCCGCCGGGCGTGTTGCCATAGACACCGAGTTTCACGGTGAGCGCGTCTACCACCCGCGCCTCTTCCTCGTTCAGCTCGCCTACGCGGACCGGGTCGTCGCCGTCGACCCGCTCGCGGTGCCGGACCTGGAGCCCCTGGCCCGGCTCCTGGCCGAGCCCGGCGTGGAGACGGTCCTTCACGCCGGGGAGATGGATCTCGCCATCTTCTGGCGCCGCTACGGCGTGTTGCCGTCGAAGGTCTTCGACACCCAGGTGGCGGCGGCCTTCGTGGGGCTGCCCTATCCAGCGAGCCTGGCGCGCCTCGTGCAAGGGGTTCTCGACGTGCGGCTGGCCAAACGCCAGACCCTCTCGGATTGGTCGCGGCGGCCTCTGAGCGAGGCCCAGGTCTCCTACGCGCTGGAGGACGTGCGCTACCTGCTCGACATGCGTGACCGCCTGCTCGAGGGCCTCGACGAGCGCGGCCGGCGGCACTGGTTCGAGATGGAGATGGGCGAGCGAGCTGCGCCGAGTCGCTTCGAGCTGGACCCCGAGCAGCTCTACCGCCGCGTCGGCGGGTGGGGCCGGCTCGGCTCACGCGGCCGCGCCGTGCTGCGCGAGCTGGCGCGTTACCGCGAGGAGGCCGCCTCCCGCCTGGATCGCCCCGTGCAGCAGGTCTTGGACGACCGGCTGCTCCTCGACGTCGCCAAGGCGACGCCGAAGAAGATCAGCGAGCTCGAGGAGAACCGCCGGGTGCACAAGGGCATCCTGAAGCGCCACGGAGAGGCGATCATCAAGTGCGTGGAGGCCGGCCTCGCCGCGAAGCAGGATCTGGCGCCGAGGGCACCGTCGCCGCCCCCCTCTCCTCAGGAGGCCGCGCTCTCGGATCTGCTCCGAGCGGTCTTGAAGGTGGTGTGCCGGAACGAGGGCGTGGCCACGGAGATGGTGGCTCCCCGCTCCTTCCTTCCTCAGCTGGTTCGCGCCGCGCCCCGCGACGAGGCGGATGCCAGGGCTCACCTCGGCGGCTGGCGGGCCGAGCTTCTTGGTGCGCCGGTTGCGGGCTTCCTCTCGGGCAGGAAGGCGCTGGCTCTCGATCAGCGCACCGGGTCCGTGAGGTTCATGGATCTGAGCCGGGAGGTCTCAGGGGCCGCCGGTTCGGATCATGCCGAGCCAGGCCCAGAAGAGCCAGAAGGCTGAGGCGCCGATAAGGGCGCCGCCGCCGACGTACAGCTCTCCCATCCACATCGCGGTCCCTGCGAGCAGGGAGGTGCAGGCAGCGGCCGCGGCGAGCGCGCGGTTCATTCGCCGGTCGGCGCGATCGAGGATCCTCGGGGTGTCCTCGTCGGAGACGAGGAGCTGCAGCTTGCCTTTGCGCGCCTTCTTGAGGAGCGCCCTCACCTCGCCGGGGAGCTGGCGCAGGAGGAGGGTGACGTCGGCGAGGTCCCGCGCGATGTCCTTGGCGTGCTGTGCGGGATCGAGCACCCGAAGCACGTAGGCCCGCATCAGGTAGGGGCGGATCTCGGAGATAGGATCGAAGCTGGGGTCTATCTCCTGGGCGATGCCCTCCATGGTGGCGAGGGCCTTGCCGACGAGCAGGAGGTCCGCGGGCAGGCTCACGTCGTGGCGCATCACGACCTCGAAGACCTGCTGGATGAACGCGCCGATGTCGATGTCGCCCAAGGGCACGTTGTAGTAGCGGTCTACGATGGTCTTGATCTCGCGCTTGAGCGTCCTGACGTCGGTCGTGTCCTCGATGAGGTCGAGCTCGAAGAAGAGCCGGACCATCATGTCGGGGTCGTTCATCAGGATGGAGACGAGGAAGCTCAGCAGCTCGTCCAGGCGCTTGCGGTCGATGACCCCCATCATCCCGAAGTCGATGAGCACGACTCGGCCGCCCTTCTGGACGAAGAAGTTCCCGGGGTGCGGGTCGGCGTGGAAGTAGCCGTGCTCGAAGATGCTGCGCAGCGCGATGTTGGTGCCGCGGCGGGCGATGGCCGTGGTCTCTACGCCGATGCTCTCGAGGGCCGCGCGATCGGTGACCTTTACCCCGTCGATGTACTCCATGGTCAGCACGCGCTGGGAGCAGAGATCGGGGACAGGCTCGGGCGCTCCGACGAGAGGGTCCTCGGCCCACAGCCTCGAGAAGCGCTCCATGTTTGCGCGCTCGTTGGCGAAGTCCGCCTCGAGGCGCAGGGCCACGGCGAACTCGCGCACGATGGCGGGCAGCTCGAAGCGGCGCAGCTCGGGCACCCGGCCGTGGAGCATCTGCGCGAAGACCCTGAGGATGTGCAGGTCCCGGTCGATGATGCGCCGGAGAATTGGGCGCTGCACCTTGACGACCACCTGCCGCCCATCTTTCAGGGTAGCTCGGTGCACCTGTGCGATGGAGGCCGCGGCCAACGGCTCTTCGGTGAAGGTGGCGAAGGCCTCGTCAAAGGGGCGCCCGAGGTCTTCGAAGATGACCTGGCGCACCTCCTCCAAGGGGAAGGGCGGCACGTCGTCTTGGAGCTTGCGCAGCTCGTTGACGAGGCTCATGGGGATGAGGTCCGGGCGCGTCGCCAGGACCTGACCGAGCTTGACGAAGGCCGGCCCCAGCTCCTCGAAGCACATGCGGATGCGCTCTTCGACGCTGTAGGAGGCCATCCCATCCTCGTCCCGGCGCAGGCGCACGAGGCGCGCCATGCCCAGGGCCCAGGACTGCAGGCCGAGCTGCTGCACGAGCTCCCCGAAGCCGTGACGCACCAGCACCGCCAGGATCTCCCGGAGGCGGTGGGCGCTGCGGACCGTGTGTGGCAGCGTCAGGAGAGTGTGGATGCGCATGGTGAGCTGTCAGCTGTTAGCTGTT
>CAZQPP010000076.1:0-21597 GCA_964594295.1 uncultured Myxococcales bacterium
TAACAGCTAACTGCTTGCCCGGTCGCCCAGACCCCCTTTTTGCCAACGCACCCCCGGTCGCCGCGATTTGCGCCCGCGATCCGCGGGCGCGACGCTCCGCCGAAACGCCCGCCCCGCGCAGCTCGGGTGAGCAGCCTGTCGCAAGTGCCGGCGTGGCACATCCTGCCGATGGTTGCAGCGTGTCCAGCCGACGTTGCGCCGGGGGGCTTCGGGCTTCTATCCGGTTGACAGAGGTGAGGCCGGTTGCTAGAAGGGGCGCATGGACCACTAAGTTGTTGAAATTTTTGGGGTTACGCTTTGGCGCGAATCGCCCTGTGTCAGGATGTGATGGTCGAGTACATGGGGTTCATGTGTATCTCGGCAGTCCTGAAGGAGGCGGGTCACACCGTGGAGCTGTTCTTCGACGATCAGCTCGATGAAGAACGCTTCCTGAAGGAGCTCGGCGGTTTTCGACCGGATGTCGTGGGGTTTTCTATTCTGAGCCCGAGCCTCACGTGGGCGTTGCGGGTCGGCGCGCTGACCAGGCGGGAGCTTGGCGCGGTCACGGTGTTCGGAAACGTTCACGCGATGACCAGTCCCGAGATCATTGAGGAGCCAGGAGTCGACATCGTCTGCCTCGGTGAAGGTGAGGAGCCGATGCGGCAGCTGGCAGAGCGCATCGACGAGGGCGAGGATTTTTCGGACATCGACGGCTTCTGGGTCAAGACAGCGGATGGTGTTCGGAAGAACCCGATGTGCAGCGACCTGGTGGACGTGGACGCGCTGCCGTTTCACGACCGCGATTTGTACGACAAGTATTTTTTCTTTCGCAACAGCCCCTACCTGCGTGTGCTCAGCGGTCGCGGCTGTCCCTTCCGGTGCTCGTTCTGTAGCAACCCGATGCTGATAGACCACTATGGTGGAGTGAAGTATATCCGCAAGCAGTCGCCGGAGCGGGCCATCGCGGAGCTGGAGTACCAGATTCGCCGCCGCAAGAAGAAGGTGAAGTTCCTGTTCTTCATCGACGAGGTGTTCTGGGTGAAGAACGACTGGCTGCGTGAGTTCCTCGAGCTGTACAAGGAACGCATCGGCATCCCCTTCAACGCGAGCTTCCGGTTTGGGCCCATCAAGGAAGAGGACATCAAGCTGCTCGCGGAGGCGGGCGCGCTGACGATGAACCTCGCGGCGGAGACGGGCGACGAGGGGCAACGGCGGGAGCTGATGAACAAGCCGGTGAGCAACGAGCGCATCCTCGAGATCGCGGGCTGGTTTCGCAAGTACGGTATCGCCTTCGGCTCGACCTGCTTCTTCGGCCTGCCCGGCGACACGGTCGAGGATCACGTTGAGCGGCTCGGCTTCTACCGCGAGCTGAATCCCACTTATCTATGGACGACGTTCTTCCAGCCTTACCCGGGGCTGCAGTTGACGGAGGACAAGGCGGTCCAGGAGCACATGCCTCAGGGCAAGGAGTTTGAGGTAACCCTCCATCACGACATGTATCTCGATCTGCCGGACCGTGCGCGCCTGGCAAACCTCAAGAGGGTCTACTTCCTGTGCACCAAGTTCCCGCGACTCTCGCCGCTCTTGGTGTGGTTGACCAGGTTCAATCTGCCGTGGCTGTTCGGTCCTCTGTTCATGGCCCACTTCACCTACTACATCTTCCGGTTCGAGCGTGTCTCGTTGCTCCAGTTCCTGGTGCATGTCCGCGTGTTTGCGCTGAACCCGCTCCTGCGCAAGAGGCGGGGCTAGGCCGTGGCGGCCAGGGCCTGTGCCCTGAGAGTCCACTCGTCGTCGTCGGCGCCGCCGTCTTTGGGCAGGTCGTTCGTGTCCAGGCGCGGGAGCTCGAGCAGGTTTGCCTCGGAGAGCTCCGCCAGGTCGACGGCGGTGGTGACCCCGAGCGCACATCCCAGGCTCCGGACGATCTGGAGCGTCGTGTCGTTGTAGCCCCCGTAGGGGTAGCACATGGCCCAGTCTTCCGGGAGCACCCCGAGGCGCCGGAGGAGCTCGACGGAGCGCTCGATGTCGGCGCGCTGAGCGTCTGCGTCCGCTCGATCCAGCCAGAAATGGCGGTGCCCGTGCGACCCGATCTCCATGCCCCGCTCCGACATGGACTTGATCTGAGCCTCGCTCAGGTAGAGCTCCTCGGCGAAGGCCTCCTCGTCGGCGCTCACGAAGCGCGCGAAGAGAGCGGCGACCAGCTCCTCGCGCAGCCCTTCCGGCAGGTCCCTCTGCAGGAGCCGCTTGAAGGCGTTGACCTCGGCGCTGTCGTAGCGGCCCGGCTGCAGGGCCCGCTCGTAGAGCTGCCGTGCGGGAGCGAGCCCGTGCTCGGCCCGTCTCTCCTCGACGAGCTCGAGGAGGGCGTGCACCAGCTCGTCGATGCCGGCACCACCCGCCAGGATGAAGTGGATCTTGTGCACGTCGAGCACGACCTTGTCGGCGAGCGGGAGGGTAGGCGGGAAGAAGGCCCCGGGGATGCCCGCCTCCAGAAGAACCGGGAAGACGTGCTCGTAGTGGTCTCGAAACCCGTCGTCGAAGGTCAGCATAGCGGCCGGGTGCCGCCACCGCTCCCGGGATCGGGATGCCTCGAGGCACTCGCGCATCGACACGAAGCGGTAGCGCCGCTCCAGGTAGCTCAGCTGCTCCCGGAACAAGGTGAGCTCGAGGCCCTTGATCCCGGGGAAGCGCGAGCCCCTGATCGGGCGCACGTAGTGGTACATCACTGTGGTCAGGACGCTCACGTGGGCTCCGCGGCGATGGTGTTCGGCCGGTCTTGATCGCAGTCGCCCTTCACGAAGGCGTAGGGTTGCTCCGTCTCGCACCAGCAGGCCGACTCGAGCGTCACGTTCTCGGCGACGAAGGGCTCGAAGTAGCTCGGCACGACGAGCCCCGGAACATCCTGCACGCGCCGAAAGCCTTCGGCCTCCATGGCCTCTGCCGGCACCTTGCCCTGCTCGAAGAAGTCGCAGTGCTCGATGCGCGGCTCCTCGAAGAGGCGTGCGCACAACGCCGACAGGCACTTCGCGACGCCTCCACCGGGACCAAAGGCGTCGACTACCCGTACGCAGGCGCCGCCTTTCGCTTCCTGAGCTCTGAAGACGGCACCGGCGGAAGGTCGAGACCCCTCGCGCAAAGCGGCGACGCGGTAGTCGTAGAACGGGTGATCGAGGTAGCGCCGCTTGAGGTACTCCGCGGACTTCGGCGGCGCCGGGCCGGCCTCGCAGAGCGCGCGGATCTCGCCTGCGTTGCGCTCGAGGTCCTCCGCCGTGAGCTCGACGAGGTCGCCGGCCCGCCCCTGGCAGAAAGGGTTCTCGGCCGTTGACGAGGGAAGGGCGATACGGGGCGCGGTCGTCGCCGGATTCATCAGGACCCACTGGTTGAGCCGGGACACGCGATAGCCCAGCCACCTGTAGATCGGCAGCACCACCTCGTTGATGCCGAAGGAGCCCATCGACGCCGGCTTCAGCGAGTCGCGCAGGTGCGCCACCATGGACAGGCCGGCGCGGCCCGCACGGGCGTCCTCACGGATCTTCCAGATCGCAAGCCAGAGGTGCCGGTCGCGCTCGAGGCCCGGATCGAACTGGTGAGTCGGGATGAAGCCCAGGATCCCCAGCGGCTCGGGCCCGCGAGCCTCCTCGTCCTCCTCGAGGAGTAGGAAATTCAGGCGCTCACCGTTGGGATCGAGGTGCTGCCACTCGAGCAGTCGCCTGGAGGTGGCGAGCACGTGCCCCCTCCTCCAGTGCCGGTCGATGAAGGCCTGCACCCGCTCGCGCTCGGACGCATGGGCGAAGCGAAGGTGCATCACGACAAGCGGTGGAAATTACTGAGAAACACGGCCATGCTCCGGGTCCACAGTAGCGGACCCCTCGGGAGCTTGTCCATCGCCCCGGCGGAGATGGCCCGCGAATGGCGCTTCGCCGTAACGCTGCTACCATCCGCCCATGCCGCCTCGCCAGAACGCCTTCCTCGCGGCCCTGGGCTTGCTCCTGCTCGTCGGCTTCACCGCAATAGGCTCGACGCTGGGTTTCGGCGCGGAAGCGGGCTCGAGCATCCTGCGCATCTCGGAGCCGGAGCTCCGGCTGTGGGTGTTCCACCTGGTCATGGTCGTGCCGGGCGCGCTGCTGCTGGTGTGGGGCATGGGGCCGGGACCTGTCGAGCGGGCCTCGCGATTCGGGGCCTGGTTGGACGGCTTGGGCGAGGCGCGCATCGCATGGCTCACCGCGCTGTGGTTCGTGCTGCTCGCCGTGATCGCGGTGCTCGGGCGCTCCCTGGTCCTCGACGGCCAGCCGGTCACCGACGACGAGAACATGGTTCACTTCGGGGCCCGCATGGTCGCCAACGGCGATCTGCGTGTGCCGATCCTCCAGCCCGACGGCGCCTTCTGGGTCACCTTCACCTACGAGCGCGACGGCTTCGTCAGCTCCCTGGACTACCCGGGCCTGCAGCTCTTCGGTGCGCTGGCCATCGTCACCGGCCTCGGCTCGATCCTCTACGCGCTCGCCGCCGCCTCCACCGGGGTCGCCGTGGCGTGGGCCGCCGGGCTCGTGAGCGGACGCCGCGGCGCGTTCGTGGCGGCGCTGCTGTGGACCTTCTCCCCCATGGCCCTCTCGCTCTCCATGACCACGCACGCTCACCTGCTGTCGCGTTGCTTCATCTCCTGGTCGCTGGTCTTCTACCTTCTGCTTACCCGCGGCGAGGCGCGTCGTCCCCTCTTCGGAGCCCTGCTCGGCTTCAGCGCGGGGCTCGCTTTCATGTGCCGGTCCCTGGAGAGCGCTGCGATTCTCCTGCCCGCGGCGGTCCACGTCGTCATCCTCGCCGTGAGGGAGCGCGATGCCCGCCGGGCGCTCCTCGCCACCCTGGCCGGCTTCGCCGTCCCGTTCCTCGTCTATGCCTCCTACAACCACGTCCTCACGGGCATCTGGCACCTGCCCGCGCGCCACGCGCCGGGGCGCGTCGGGTTGGCTCTCAAACCCCAGTTCACCCTCGTGGAGAGAATAGGAACGAACCTCGGATTCAACACGGTCATCGGCGTCATCCTGGGCATCGGGCCCCTCGCCACCGCCGCGCTGCTCCTGGCACCGCTGAGGCTCGCCAGAGTGCGCGTCATCGCCCTCGGGCTGGTCCTCGGCATGAGCCTGGCTTTGGGCCACAACGACACCGGCATCCACGTCGTCGGGCCAATTCACTTCTCCGACCTGCTGCCGGCGGTCATCGTGCTCGCGACGGCCGGGCTCGTTTACGCGGGCAGGAACCTCTTCAAGCCGGAAGCAGCCTCAGCGGCGCGGCTCGCGGCGCTCTTCGCGGCCTACACCGTGATAGGTCTTGGTTCGCTGACGGCGTGCCACCTTTTCGGCCTGAGCAAGCAGGCGGAGCACCAGCTCTGGTTTCCGGCAGCCCTCGAGGCGGAAGGTGTCGAGCGCGCCCTGGTTATCACGGAGGCCCCGCGACACTACGTGCAGAAGCACCCCATCGCCCGTGAGGCAGGCTCGTGGGTGCTCTACCCCCCACCGCCGGACCCCTATCTGCGCGACGGCATCGTGTACGTGAAGCCGGACGCCGACATCAGGGCGCTCCGCAAAGCGCTCCCGGGATGGCCGATCTACTCGATGCGCTTCCACCTCGGTGACAGGCCCGACTTCGGGGCGCCGCCGGTTGCGCTGAAGCTTCTCCCCAAGGACTTCGAGGGGCCTCTGCCCGAGACCGACTGAGGTCCCGCTCTGCTCAGGCGATGCACGTCATAGAAGAACAAGAGATCCTGAGCGATATCAGCGTTCTG
Organism: uncultured Myxococcales bacterium; assembly: GCA_964594295.1. GTDB lineage: Bacteria > Myxococcota_A > UBA9042 > UBA3505 > UBA3505 > CAZQPP01. The sequence goes on from CAZQPP010000076.1 coordinate 5,753, forward strand.
GACGACGCGTGGGGCGAGCCCCAGACCTTCGCGTTGACGCCGCCGAAGCGGGGGGCCGACTCGGGCGGCTGGGCGGCGCGGGCCCTCGAGGAGCTTCCCGAGGACCTGCGGGTGGAGCACTTCGCGCTGCTGACCTCGGGCAGCACCGGGCAGCCCAGGCTCGTGGTCGGCTCGCGGCGGCGCGCCGAGCGGCTCGCCCTGCTCCTTCACGAGCTCCAGGAAGGGGAGGCGGTGAAGCAGACAGTCGTCGCTCTGCCGCTGGCCTACTGCTACGCCTTCGTGAACCAGTGGGTGTGGGCGCGGGAGACGGGCCGCGAGCTGCTGCTCTCGGCCGGCTTCGGCCGCCCCGGGGAGCTCCACGACCTGCTCGAGGGCGCCGCCGGCGCCATGATCTGTCTCGTGGGTGCGCAGCTTCCCCTCTTCGAGCAGCACTTCCCGGAGGCAGCCTTCCCTGGCGTCATACGGGTGCACTTCGCCGGCGGCCCGTTCCCGGAGGCGCGCCTCGATCAGGTGCGCTCCCTCTTTCGCAACGCGAAGGTCTTCAACAACTACGGCTGCGCCGAGGCCATGCCGCGGTTGACCGTGAGGCCGGTGAAGGAGGGGGAGGAAGGCGTGGGGATCGGCAACCCGCTCCCGGGGGTCGAGCTCGAGCAGCGAGAGGACGGACAGCTCTGCTTCCGCAGCCCCTACGGCGCCGTGGCCTGGGTCGACGACGTGGGATTCCACCGCGTCGGCGAGCGCGAGTGGGTGGCGACCGGCGATCTGGGCGGAGGACAGGAAGGAGGGGAGTGGCGCCTCGCGGGCCGAAGGGGCGACGTGTTCAAGCGCTACGGCGAGAAGATCTCGCTGCCCCAGCTGCTCGCGACAGTGCACCGGGCCTGGTCGGGCGAGGCGCAGCTCTACCGCGAGAGGGATGCGCACGGCGAGGAAGGTCACGTGCTGGTGCTCGCCCCCGCTCCGAGCGAGGAGGAGCTCAGGGCCGTGCTCAGGGCGCTCCGGGCGGGGCACCCGCGGACGCACTGGCCGCTCCGCATCGAGGGCAGCGCGCACATGCCCCTTCTGCCCAATGGCAAGGTGGACTTGGTGGCGCTGGCCGCTAAGGTAGGCCACACGGTGCACTGGCGACAGAGGCTCGGATGAACAACCGCGAGAAGCTGCGTGAGCTCGTGATCGACGTGTTCCTCCTCGAGCCCGACGAGTACAGCGACGAGCTGAGGCGAGAGGACGTGGAGACCTGGGACTCCCTCGGAGTGGTCTCCCTCGCGGTGGGCATCGAAGAGAGCTTCGGATACCATCCGACCCCCGAGGAGGCCGTCGCCATCACCGGTGTGGCCGACGTGGTCGCCCTGTTGGAGCGGAATGGCATCAGCTTCGAGCGATAGGCCGGCTCGCTGGTCTTTGGAGGAGCTTCTGGAGGCGGATCTCGGGAAGGCGGCGCTGTGGTGCGATCCCGCCGTTGGGGACGCCCTCGGTGAGCTGGCCGAGCTCCCGCGACTGGCGAGCCTCGAGGAGCTCGCGAGCCCGCCGGACACCCTCGTGGCCGTAGGCGGCGGCAGCCTCCTCGACCGCGCCAAGCACTGGCGGCTTCACCACGCTCCCGGCACCCGGCTCGTGGCGGTGCCGTCGCTCTGGGGCAGCGGCGCGGAGGCGTCACCCGTGGCAGTGCTCACGGGCGAGGAGGGCAAGGAGGTACACGTCGACGAGGCGTACCTCCCCGACGCTCGCGTCGAGCTGCCCGGCCTCGCAGACTCGCTCCCGGAGGACCTCCTCAGGTGGGGCTGCGGCGACTGCTGGAGCCACGCCCTCGAAGGCTTCCTGTCACCCCTGGCATGCCCCGAGCTGCGCCGGGAGCTGGCCGAGCTGATGCGGGAGATGCTGGCGCTCGGGCTGAGGCGGGACGCGGGCTGGTTCGAGCTGAGCGCTCGGGCGGCCGCGGGGCAGGCCCGATCCAGCGTCGGGTTGGTCCACGGGCTCGCACATGCCCTCGAGGTGCCGGCACGCCGAGCCCTCGATCCGCCGCACCCCGGCCACGCGCGGCTCTGCGCGACCTTCCTGTTGCCGGTGATGCGCTTCAACCGCAGCCACGGTACGAAGCTGGATGCTCGCTTCGAGGCGCATGATCTCGACCTCGAGGCCGTCTTTGCGGTGTTGAACGAGCTGCACGAGGCAGATCTCCATGCGCGGCTGCGGCCTCTCGTCGAGGCCAACTGGAAGGCGATCATCCGCGACCCGTGCAGCCGCACCAACTGCACGCTCGTGCGGCCGGCGCACCTCTCCTTCTTCCTGGACGAGGCAGGATCGTGACCGGGCTGCTGAACCATCCGCCCTACGGCCCGCGTGACGACGCGCGCCTGGTGCAAGAGCTCGAGCAGCTCACCGAGCACCACCGGCAGGGTTGTGCGGAGTACGCGCGCATCACCGCCGGCTGGCAGCCTACGGGCCGGCTCCACGACCTGCCCGCCCTGCACGTCAGCCTCTTCAAGCAGCTCGAGCTGCGGACCGAGCAGGAGGGCGTGAAGCGCACGCGCACCCTTCGCTCCTCGTCCACGAGCGGCGACGGGGCCTCGCGCGTAGTGCTCGATGAGCGCAGCACCGAGCTGCAGCAGCAGAGCACGACCTCGATCCTGGGCGACTTCCTCGGCGAGGAGCGGCGCCCGCTGCTGATCCTGGACAGCGCTCGCTCGCTGCGCAGCCGCGATCTCTCGGCGAGGGTCGCGGCGGCGCTAAGCCTCAAGCCCCTCTCCTCGGACATCTACTTCCTCCTCGAGGACGCCGCGGACCCGAGCTCCCTTCGCTGGGAGGCCCTCGAGGAGCTCCTGGGCAAGGGCGACGACTTCCTTCTCTACGGCTTCACGTGGGTGCTCTGGTCGGCCTGGGGCGCAGTCGATCCGCCGGCCTCCGTGGCTCGCCTGCTGGCGGGCAAGCGCTTCTGCTTCGTGCACTCCGGCGGGTGGAAGAAGCTCTCGGAGCAGGCGGTGGATCGTGCGCAGCTCGACGGCGCCTTGCTGGCCGGAGTCGCCGAGGGCTCCAAGGTTGTCGACTATTACGGGCTCGTCGAGCAGGTAGGGGTCGTCTACCCGCTGTGCGAGGAGGGCTACCGCCACGTGCCGGTTTGGGCGGATGTCCTGGTGCGCGACACCTACACCGGCGTGGCGGTCGAAGGTGTAGCCGGGCAGATCCAGCTGCTGAACGTGATGCCGGTGGGAGCGCCCTACCACAGCGTGCTCACCGAAGACCTGGGCCGGATCGCACCCGGGCCGTGCAACTGCGGTCGCAGCGGCCGGCGTTTCGAGCTCATCTCCCGCCTCGAGAGGGCGCAGGTCAGGGGGTGCGCCAATGTCTGAGGCAGGACGCCTGAATTACTTCGAGTCGAGCGTGGGTTCCCTTGCCGTGGCGCTGCCCTTCGACCTCGACGCGGTGATCTCGGATTGGGTGGACCTGCGGCCCAAGATGATCCGCGGACCCGACGAGCGCTTCACGCGCGACGAGTGGGCCTACCTGCTCACCTTCCTGGACCAGGCCAACCTGCGTTTCCCCTTCGGCAGGCACTTCGGCACGCCCCAGGACGCGCCCTCTGGCCGACCGGTGTCCCTGCTCCGTCCCCGGGGGCCGGTCGCGATCTGGCTCCCGAACAACGTGAGCCTGCTCGGGCCGCTGAGCCTGATCCTGCTCAGCCTCACCGGCAACGAGCTACGCATCAAGGGCGGCTCCCGGGCGGAGGACCTGACCGGCGCCTTCCTCGACTATGTGTTGGCCAACCTTGGCGATGGCGCGCTCAAGAGCCACCTCGCGGAGAAGGTCCGCTACGAGCGCTTCGAGCGGGAGGACCCCCGTCACGCGGAGCTGGCGGCCACCGCGAGGGTCCGGGTGGTTTTCGGCTCCGATGAGGCGGCCGAAGCCGTCGACCGCCTCCCCCACCCGATAGACAGCGTGGGCTGCTACTTCACGGACCGGCGCTCCGAAGCCTGGCTGGACGCGGAGGAGCCGAGCGACAGGGTGCTTTCCACCCTGCTGCAGATCTTCGCCGTTTACGGGCAGACTGGCTGCACCTCTCCCGCGAGGGTGGTGCTCCTCGACGGCGACGCCGCGTCCGCGGCCGGGGTACGGGACCGGCTGGTAGAGCTCTGGCCGAAGGTGCTCAAGCGGGATCCGCCGCCGCACCTGGCCTCGGAGAACGTAATGGCGCGCCAGCTGGCGGCGGCGCTGGGTTGGGACGCCGTGCTGGCGCCTCGCCATGGGGCGGTGCTGGCTTGCGGGAGCCCGGAGCTGCCGCCCGTGCCGTCCACGCTGCTCCTCACGGTGGTGCCCGCCACTCTCGAGCGGGCGGTCGCCACGCTCCCCGAGAACATCCAGACGATCGGCTACGCCACATACGGGCCTCCGCCCGCGGCCTGGCTGGAGCTGCTCACGACAGGGGCGGTCAAGCGCCTCGTGCCCCTCGGCCGCATGCACCGCTTCGGCCCGGTCTGGGACGGACGGGCGTTTTGGTACGAGTGCTTCGAGCAGGTGGAGTTGGGTTGATGACCGGTGTGTGTCCCACGTCACCCGGCGGAGCCATCGGCACTCAGCCGCGACTACGAAGCTCTGCGGCAGCCGAGGGCTCGCCTGCGGCTCGCGCGCTCCCGGGCCAAAGGCCCGTGTGCTTGGGACGAATCCGCTTGGGAAGGGCGCATCCGCTTCAGCGCATGCTGCCCCTCGCTCGCCTGCGGCTCGCTGCGCGCGGCCAGGCCAAGGGCCTGACCGCTTGCGATCCTGTTTTCCCGGATCAAGTGGAGCACCGCCGATGATCACCGAGCATGAATTCAACACCCGCTGGTGGGGCGCGCCGGTTGGCGTCGTGACGGACAAGGCTTTCTTCGAGCAGCCCGAAGAGGAGCGCCGGCGCCTGCTGCAGCCCTACGAGTGGGCCGAGTATCGGACGTCGATGCCCGAGTGTGCTCACCCCGCGGAGGTGCAGCGGGCGGGCTTCTTCTGGACCGACGTCCAGCTCCGTTTCAGGCTCGCCCTCGGGCGGGTGCCGGTGCCCGAGAGCGCCACGAGCTTGGACCTCGTGTTCGCCGACGAGGAGCCTTTCAGCCTCACCTTGGAGGATCTCGCCGACTTCGAGCACGAGCGTTACCGGTACCTGCGCGGCGCGACACAGGAGAAGATCAACGAGCGCTACCTGATCTGGGCCAACGACATCGTGCGCGAGCACCCGAGCTGGTGCACGCGAGTGCTTCACAACGGGGCCTTGCAGGGGTGGTTTCTGTGCATGCCGGCGGGCCAGAAGCTGAACCTGACGTTGGCTACCCTGCATCGCGACGCCAGCGTGTCCGGTCTGCTGCTCTACGCCGCGGCGCTCAGCGGCTTCGCCAGGCGAGGGGCGCGTGTCGGGTACGCGAGCTTCTGTGTATCTAATACGTTGTCGCTCAACATATATGCGCAGCTGGGTGCGCGGTTTGCGACGCCGGAGCTGTGTTGGATGTGGGTGGCATCGTAGGTGGGCGTTCAGAACGTGACAGTCCCCACTCTTCCTGCCAAGATCCCGGGCGACTTGCCTCCCTCCCTCTCCATTGTGACCACCCTCTACGGCTCGGAGCCCTATGTGCCCGAGTTCTGTGAGCGGATGGCCGCGGAGGCGGCGGCGCTGGTGGGTGAGGATTACGAGATGATCCTGGTCAACGACGGCTCCCCGGACGCGTCCCTGGAGCTGGCCCTGGCCGAGAAGGCGAAGAACCCGCGCGTCGAGGTCGTTGATCTGTCCCGCAACTTCGGGCACTGGCGCGCCATGCGCCAGGGGCTTTCGCTGGCGAAGGGAGAGCTGGTCTACATGACCGACTCCGACCTCGAAGAGGCGCCCGAGCTCCTCGGTACGTTGGAGGCGGCACGCCGTGAGGGCGACGGCGAGGGCGTCGCGGACGTCGCCTACGCCTTTCAGGGCGGCAAGCGCAAAGGCGGGCTCTTCGAGCGGCTTAGCGGTGGCGCCTTCTACCGCCTCTACGACATGCTGAGCGACACGCCGCTGCAGCGGAACTTCATGACCAGCCGGGTAATGACCAGGCGCTACGTGGACGCCCTGATGAGCTACCCGGAGACCGAGGCTTTCTTCCCCGGCCTCCTCGGGCACGCCGGCTTCCGCCAGGTCGCCGTTCCGTGCGCCAAGCTGTCCACCAGCCCGAGCAGCTACTCGTTGAGCCGCAAGCTCTCCCTGGTCGTGGACGCGATCACCGCCTTCTCCCACAAGCCGCTCAAGTGGATCTTCTTCCTCGGCACCTCGGTGACCCTGCTCTCGGGTGCGGCGACGGCGTGGCTGGTGTTCAAACGCCTCGTGCTCGATGAAGGTGTGGCCGGCTGGGCATCGCTGATGGTCTCGATCTGGCTGCTGTCGGGGATCCTCATCTTCTGCCTGGGCGTCGTGGGTATCTACCTCTCGCGCATCTACCTCGAGGTGAAGCACCGGCCCTTCGCGGTCATCCGCGAGGTACACCCCGCCGTGCTCGACGCCAGCCCCGCGACGACCTCCGCCCGCCCGGAGCTCGGCAGCGCCTCCGACTCCAACTCCAAAGACGACGCAGCACCGCCATGAGCAACTCGCAAAAGACCGCACTGATAACCGGCGCCGGAGGCTACATCGGCTGCATCCTGGTCGACGAGCTGCTCCGCGCGGGCTGGCAGGTGCGCGCCCTCGACCGGTTTTTCTTCGGCATCGAGAAGCTCGACGCCAACAAGGACCACCCGGCTCTCAGCCTTCACCGCGCCGACCAGCGCGAGATGGACGCTGCCCTGCTCGACGGCGTCGACTGCGTGTTCGATCTCGCGGGCATCTCCAACGACCCGGCCTGCGACCTGGACCCGGACATCACCGAGTCCGTGAACCTGGACGGGGCCGTTCACCTGGCTCGCCTCGCCAGGGACAAGGGGGTGCCGCGCCTGGTCTACTCCTCGTCCTGCTCGATCTACGGCGAGGGAGGAGACGAGATCCTGCACGAGGACTCACCCAAGCGCCCCGTGTCCCTCTACGCCAAGACCAAGGTGCGCGCGGAGGAGGCCCTGCTCGATCTCTGCGACGAGCGCTTCAGCGTCACCTTCTTGCGCAACGCCACCGTCTACGGCCTGTCGCCCCGCATGCGCCTGGACCTGGTGGTCAACATCATGACCGTCTTCGCCTGCCGCAACCGCAAGATCCACGTCCTGGGCGGGGGCAGGCAGTGGCGACCGCTCGTGCACGTGTTGGACGTCGCGCGCGCCCTGCAGCTCGCCGCCGACGCGCCCGTCGACAAGGTGCGCGGCGAGGCCTTCAACGTCGGCTGCAACGACCAGAACTACCAGGTGCTGCGCATCGCCGGCATGGTGCGCGACGTGGTGCCCTACACCGAGGTGGACATCGTCCCCGACGACGCCGACAAGCGCACCTACCACGTGGACTTCACGAAGATACACGACGTCCTGGGCTTCGAGCCGACACGCACCCCGCACGAGGGCATCGTCGAGATCAAGCAGGCCTGGGAGCGAGGGCTCGTAGACCCCGAGGACCTGCGCACGAAGACCCTGGGCTTCTACAAGTACCTCCTCGACGCCCAGAAGACCCTGGAGCAGGTGATGCTGGACGGGCGGGTGTTCTAGGGGCTCGAGCAAGATGTCCGACTCCGAGCGAATTGACTTCTACCGCCACGCCCTGACCGAGGAGGACATCGCCGAGGTCGCAGACACGCTGCGGGGGGTGTTTCTCACGACCGGGCCCCGGGCGCGCGCCTTCGAGGAGAAGCTCGCCGGCTACGCCGGGGTGAAGCACGCCGTCACGACGAGCAGCTGGACCATGGGCGCCTTCTTGACGCTCAAGGCCTGGGGCATAGGCGACCGGGGCCAGGACGACGAGGTCATCACCACGCCGATGACCTTCATCGCCTCGGCAAACGTCATCCTGCACACAGGCGCGAGGCCGGTCTTCGTGGACATAGACCCGGGCACCGGCAACCTGGACCTCGACATGGTCGAGGCGGCGATCACGGAGAAGACCCGCGCCATCCTGCCGGTGCACCTCTACGGCTGCATGGTGGACATGACTGCCCTCCGCGCCATCGCCGACCGCCACGGGGTGAAGATCCTCGAGGACGCCGCCCACTGCCTCGAGGGGCGCCGCGGCGGGTACGGCCCCGGCCAGCTGGGCGACGCGGCCGCCTTCAGCTTCTACGCCACGAAGAACCTGGCCTGCGGCGAGGGCGGAGCCGTGGTCACCGACGACGAGGTCCTCGCGGAGGCCTTGCGCAAGCTCCGCCTTCACGGCATGAGCAAGTCCGCAGCCGACCGCTACCACGGTGTCTACCAGCACTGGGACATGTGCGCGCTCGGCTACAAGGCCAACATGCCCGACGTGCTCGCCGCCCTGCTCCTCAACCAGATCGACCGCCTCGACGAGAACCTCGCCCGCCGAGAGAAGCTCTGCCGCGTCTACGAGCAGGGCTTCGAGAGCATGGACGGCGTGCGCGCCCCCGACTGGCCGAGCGAGCAGGGATTCCGGCACGCACGACACCTGATGACCATCCAGGTCGACCCCGCACGCCGCGACGAAACGCTCGCGCACCTGCAAGCCAAGGGCGTCGGCGTGGCGGTGAACTTCCGCGCCCTGACCCGCCTCGAGTGGTACCGGGACACCTTCGGGCTGCGCCCCGACGCCTTCCCGAGAGCCACCGCCTTCGGGGACGGCACCATCACGCTGCCCCTCTACCCGAGCCTCGAAGGAGCCCAGGTGAGGCGAGTGCTGTCGGTCCTCCAGAGCGCTCAGGGCAGAACGTAGAGCGGCCGCACGGCCTCTCCGTGCGACATGACGTAGAAGACGACGGCCGCTGCCAACAGGGCGGCGAGCAGGAGCCCCACCGCGATCTCCTTGGAGAGGGCCTTGGAGCGTGTCTCCTTCGAGTCGCTCTCCGTGGGCCTGTCGCCGGAGGGGGAGTCCATGAGCGCTCCGCTGCTCGTGCACCGTGAAGGTGCGGCGACGAGCCTACCCTCCGCGCGCTCGGCCCCGCAAGGCCCCTGGCGCCTGGCTTCGGTCAAGGAGCACCCGCAGGACGCGGCCTATCTCCTCCGCAATGAGCCCGTGCGCCTCCGGGCGAGGGTGGCAGTTGTCGAGGAAGAGGCGCTCGTCGGGGATGCCGTCTGCGGCCGCGCCCTCGAAGAGGTGCTCGATGTCCACGAGGTGAGCACCTGCCCGCGACGCGGCGAGTCGGCGGACGGCGTCGTTGTAGTCGCCGAGGGCGCGGGCCGGGCAGGCGTCGGTGTCCCGCGCGAGGCGATAGGCGATCCCGGCGCCGGCCTCGTCACCGAGGGCGTCTCGTGCCTGCGCGATCCGGTAGTGGAGGCCCGCCGCTTCGGGGTGCCGGGCCGCGAGAGTCTTGAGCCTCTCGAGCGCTTCTGCCGGCCGGCCGTCTGAGATCTCCGCGCCCGCGTGCCGGATGGCTTCCTCCACCTCCGCTCTCGCACCGGCGTCGGCGACGCGGGTCGCGAAGGGCGGGAAGCGCAGGTTCGAGGGCACCGTGCAGAGGAGCAGGGGAACGCCCGCGGCCTCGCACGCGTCGGCGAGGGAGACCAGGTTCGCCGTCGCCCGGTCGACGAGCCCCTCCCTCTCGGACTCGCTCGCCAGCATCGCCGAGGCGGGGACGAAGGAGGCTCGCAGCGCCTCGTCGCGCTCGGCAAGCCCGGTCAAGGTGAGCACCCGCGAGCGCTCGAAGAGCAGCGCCCGCAGCGCGTCAATGAAGCGCAGGCTCTGCATCCAGGCCGGGACGCTCTCGCGCCTCCAGGCGAGCTCCTCCCTGAGCTTGGCCTCGAGGTGCTCGCTGGTGCCCACGTAGACGATCACCGCGTCGGGCGCGTAGCGGAGCACCTCCTCGACCACCCCGGCCACGCGCCCGGTGCCGAAGGTGCGCGCGCCGAGGTTCACGACCCGGTGCGCCACGCCCGGCGATCTCTCGCGCAGGCCGGCCTCCAGACGCTCGGGGTAGGCCCGCAGCGGCTCTTCGAGCTCGTTCCCTTGGTGGCCCCACGTCACCGAGTCGCCCACGGCGAAGATGCGCAGGGCGTCGGGCACCGGTTCCGCCGGTAGGGGCCGGGCGCGCCAGGTCCTCCGCGCCTCCGGGGCCACGACCAGCTCGCTCCCCTGGCGCACGAAGACGGTCCGGGCCGACTCGAGGCCCACCAGGTATGGGTCCGGCTCGGGCCGGTAGCCGGCCGTGCGCAGCACGATCTCGGCGATGAGGAATGGTGCAAGGGCGACCACGATCAAGCGCACGAGGCGCATCGCGATCCTGTTGCGGGCAGTGGATGTCACCGGTCTCGGCTCCCGCTCGGTTACCTGCCAGATACCATGATCTCGCGCTGATCCGACCCGGGCTCTCGGCGCCGAGGCCGAAAATGTGCTCTGATTCTCCCGGCGCAACCGAAGCCATGAGCTGTCAGAGAGGGATGACGATGGGACGCAACGCCCTTTTTGTGCTGCTTTCCTGCCTGGTGACCTTCGCGCCGGCCTGCTCGTCCGGTGACCACGAGGCCTCCGAGGCCAAGCCCGCCGGGGACTGCGAGCGGGACTCGGATTGTGACGACGGCAACGTCTGCACCAGATCGGTGTGCCGCTCCGACGGGAGCTGCTCGCAGGAAGCTCGCACCGGAGAGCCCTGCGACGACGACGACGCGTGCACGGTAGGCGAGACCTGCGGGGCCGACGGTGCCTGCGGCAGCGGGGCGGCCGTGGAGATGCCCGACGACCCGTGCTCCGTCTGCTCCTGCGACCCCGAGGGCGGGGTGAGCTGCAGCCCGCGCGCCCCCGGCGAGGCTTGCGACGACGGGAGCTGCTGCACGACCGGCGAGACCTGCCGGGCCTGCGACGCGGGCGAGGACGAGGGCTGCGGCGACTCGGGTCTCGTGTGCGTTGGCGAGGAGGTGGTGTGCGACGACGGCGACGGCTGCACGGCCGACGAGTGTGTGTGCGGCGATGCCGGAGAGCAGAGCTGCACCTACGATCCGGCCCCGGACGGCAGCGCCTGCGACTTCGACCCCAACGACTGCACCCTCGGCGACACCTGCAAGGCCGGGGTGTGCGTGAAGGCCGAACCCTTGCCGCTGGACGACGGCAACCCCTGCACCCTCGACCTCTGCGTCAAGGGCAAGCTCGAGCACAAGCCGGAGCTCGAGGGCCAGTGCGACGACGCCAACGAGTGCACCACCGGGGATCGTTGCTTCCTCGGGAACTGCGTGGGCGGCGAGCCGGTCGAGTGCGTCGTCGAGGCCTGCGCCAGCTCGGCCTCGTGCGTGCCGGGGCAGGGCTGTGTCTCGGAGTGGAAGCCCGTTGGTGCCGAGTGTGACGACCAGAACCAGTGCACCCTGGAGGACTCCTGCGACGAGGAGCGCCTCTGCGCGAGCGAGAAGGTCCGGGACTGCAACGACGGCAACCCCTGCACCGAGGACAGCTGCGACCCGGAGGTCGGCTGTGTGAACGCCTTCACACCGGAGCTGGACGGCGCCGAGTGCCCGGGAGGTGACGCCTGCCAGCCCTCCGGGTGCGTGACGGGGGAGTGCGTGGGCGGCGAGGCCCTCGACTGCGACGACGGCGACCCCTGCACCGAGGACTCATGCGACCTCGAGCAAGGTTGCGTGCACGACCGGGTTCCCGACCAGACGACCGGGGAGGTCACCTGCTCGCAGAAGAACGACGTCGACGACGACGGCTGCTGCTGCTTCATCCCCGACCCCACCGGCGCGCACAAGAGCGGCAGCGTGCTCGACATGGGCCTGCAGGCCGCCGGCACGGTCATGGAGTGCTGCATCAAGCCGGGCTTCAGCGCCGGCTGCGAGGACACGGCCTTCTTCGACACCTCGGTGGACGGCATCACCTGGGACGAGGGGTTGAGCTTCGTCACTTCCTCCGTGCCCGACGGCGGGAGCTGGGAGGATGTCTGCGAGGTCTTCGCGCCCGAGGTCGAGTTCCGCTACGTCCGCGGGGCCAACGACAGGTGCTACGTGGACTTCTTCCGGTGCTCCTTCCCGTGCGGCGACTCGGGGGAGGAAACCGAGTAGGCGGCGCGGCGGGCCGTGGGCACGCGTTCCGGGCCCCTCCCGTTTGACGACGCGCAGCCGCAACCCCTATCGTGCTGCGCCTGAACGCGCGCAGGGGCTGCGCCTGAGCGCGCAGACCCGCCCTCGGAGCACCTCATGACCGCACGTCGCACCCTGGCCATGATCGCGGCCCTGCTGGCCCTTTTTGCCTTCGCTTGCAGCTCTGACGACGGGGGCGGCGAGAGCAAGGACGTCCCGCCCGGTTCGGGAGCCGGGAGCGGCAACGACGCAGCCGGGGCCGCCAAGGACGCCGGGCCCACCGTGAAGTTCACGGCGATCCTGGCGGACTTCCAGTCCAAGGCGCCGAAGGAGGGAGCGGACCTCGTCGTGCTCGACAACGAGACCGGCGAGCCCCTCGACCCCGTGCTCTACCCGCCCTTCAAGTCCGGCCTCAAGGGGGTCGTGGAGCTCGACCTGCCCGCCGGCATCGACGTGGGCTTCAAGGCATCGGGCGAGGACGTCTCGGGCTTCTTCGTCTTCAAGGACTCCTACCAGTTCAACATCCCTTCAGACGCCAAGGACGAGGTGCTCTACGCGGTCAACGAGATGACCTACGCCGCCGCGCTCTCCACCGGCTTCGTCGCCCAGACGGACGAGAAGGTCTACGGGCACCTCGCCGGCACGCTGTACTACGTCACGCCCGAGGGCGTGGAGGACTTCATCGGCTGCGCCTTCATCGAGGTGACCGACGAGTCGGGCGCGGTCTTGAAGGAGAAGAACGACGACCCGGACGGGCGGGCCACCTTCTGCGGCATCCGCTACTTCGACCCGGGCAACGACTTGCCGACCTCGCTCAAGATCTCGGACATGACGCACCTCGCCAACAGCCGCTACATGGTCGCGAACCTCCCGGAGGGCCAGTACACCATCACCGCGCGCTGGGTGGACGACCCGGACACGGCGCTCGGCTCGGTGACCCTGCGCACCTACCCCGGGGCCCTCTCCATCGGCAACATCTACGTCAAGGGGGACAAGAACCCCACGCCTGGCGACGAGAAGTGCCTGGGGGACACGAGCGAGCACTAAGATGATAGTTGCGGCGCGAAAGCTCGGGCTCCTGGCGGCGGTCCTTGCGTTCGCGCCGTGGGTCGCGTGGGCCTCCGAGCCGATCGCGCCGCCGGTGGGTGGCGGCGTCCCCGAGGGCTTCGAGCGCAGCTTCGACTTCCGCGCCTACCTACAGAGCCAGGTCGGCGTCTTCATCTCCACCCACGAGGACGCCGTCGCCCCGTGCACGGTGTGCAGGCCCCAGGAGGACTTCCCCTCGGACCACGGCGGCAAGCTCGGCGAGCTGTCCATGCTGCTCACGACGCTGCAGGTGGAAGGAGGGTGGACCCCTGCTGACTGGCTCTCCTTGCGTGCAGTGGTGCGCGGCAGCTGGTCGCCCACGCTCGAGGCCGACGAGACGGCCCAGCCGCCCCACATCGACGGAAGGGAGCCCGCCCGGGAGGAGCGCGCGGAGTGGGTCGCGGACACATACTACCGGCGAGTCGAGCTGCGTGAGGTGTTCTTGGACCTCGCTCCCGCAGAGGAGCTGAGCTTCCGCATCGGGCGCCAGATCATCCCCTGGGGCGAGTCGGGCGGCGCGCGCCTGCTCGACGTCGTCAACCCCGTCAACGCGTCCTGGCACTTCGGCAGCCTCGAGAGCTACGAGGACATCCGCATCCCCATCTGGGCGATGAGGGCGCTCTGGGAGATTCCGCCCCTCAGCGGCGGCCTCGAGGCCGTCTGGGTGCCCATGGTGCCGGGCATCGAGCGGCCCGAGGACACGGTCACGACTCCCCTGACCTTCGTCGGGACCTGGGGCCTGCCGCTGCCTCCACTGCAGGCCGACACCTCGGTCATGCCGCGCAAGATAGCCGAGAAGCACTTCCACTACCCGGAGCAGAAGCTCTCGAGCTCCAGGTTCGGCTTCCGCTGGAAGGGCGAGGTGGGCAACCACCTCGGCTACACCCTCATGTACTACTACGGGCACCAGATGAGCCCGCCCGTCCCCGACTACTACGAGACGAGCACGGGGCGGCTCGACGTGCACGTGCGCTACCCGCGCCTCCACACCGCCGGCTTCGCGCTCGAGTCGAACCTGCCCTTCCCGATCTCGACCATGTTCCGCCTCGAGGGCAGCGTCGAGCCGAATCGCACCTACCCCTACTTCTCGATCTTCTCCCGCGACCCGCGCAGCGAGGAGGATCTGGGCTCCGGGCGCAGCCGCGTGCAGTTCCGCTCGGAGGAGATGCTGACGGCCCAGTACGCCTTCACCATCCAGCAGGGCGCGCTCATCCGCGCGCTCAACCCCGTCGCGCCGGTCATCATCGCCTTGCAGTTCAAGCACACCCTCATCCCGGGGCTCGACGAGAGGAGCGAGACCGACTGCATGCGCCTGCCCGACGGCTGCCTCCTCGACATCCCGGGCTACGACAGCACCCTCGCGAAGACGCACCAGTACCAGGTCGGCGGCGCCATGTTCACGAGCTACTGGCGCGGGCTGCTCACGCCCAAGGTCTCAGGTGCGTGGCTGGTCGACCGGGGCGGGCTCCTCGCCCTCTCCCTGACCGTCGCCCCCAACGAGCACTGGCAGCTTCGCGTGGCCCTCAACCAGTTCTTCGGGGACGACCCCTACTACGGGGTCGGCTTCTTCAGGGACCGGGACGAGGTGAACCTGCGCCTGAGGTTCCAGCTATGAGTGCCGCAGCGCGTCGGAAGTGCCACCACGCCCTCCTGCCGGCGCTGCTGGCGTCGACCCTGTTGGTGGGCTCGACCGGTCTCGAGGCCAACCCCGGCGCCGCCCCTCTTCCCCCACAACCCCGCGTGAAGCCGGATCGCCTCGACGCGGAGACATGGACGGGGGCCGTCGGCTTCTCGCCGGAGAGCGCGCCGGGCGGACAAGGAGAGTGGTCGGAAGGCGACGTGGTCGACGCGTCGAAGCTCGAGGCGTACCGGGCATGGGTCGCCGACGGCGTTGCGGTGCTGGTCCGGGAGCACGGGCTGACGCTGCCGACGGCGTGCTATCGGCCCATCCACCCGTCCGCGGGCTACATGGCGGCCACCCTGAAGCACTGGGGCAAGGCAAAGGCCAGAGACACGGGAGAGGAGGACTTTCGCGCGAAGGGCATCGAGGGCTACGTCGCGGGTCTGCCCTTCCCTCGGCCCCGAAGCGGCCTGGAGGTGGCCTTCAACCTGCACTTCGCCTACCAGGGTGACGACGGCGGCCTCCACTTTGGCGTGCACTGGATCGACGACAGCCTCGGTGTCTGGAAGAGCGAGCAGTGGCGCTGGATCTTCATCTCCCGCACGACGCACCGGACCGACCTCGAGCCCATCCCGGAGATGGAGTGGTTCGCCGACCGCGACATCCAGTACGCCTCCGTGGCCTACGCCGACGTGCCCGGCGCAAAGGACGCCCTGCGCGCGCTCTTCTACCGCTTCGAGGAGCCGCGGGATCAGCGTGGCTACGTCTACATCCCCACGACGCGGCGCTCCCTGAAGCTCGTCTCCGGCACCCCGGGCGTGCCCTGGAACGTCACCGACCTGCTCAACGAGGACGTGCGCGGCTTCGGCGGCTACCCGGAGTGGATGCGCTGGAAGATGGTCGGCAGGCGCACTATCCTGGCGCCCATGCACGCGGGACCGGTCCTCGACGGCGAGCGCGGCGCCGAAGCGGCCTTCGACTTCGAGCAGCCGCCCCACTGGAACCCGAAGGTGAGCTGGGAGCCGCGCCCGGTCTACGTCGTCGAGGCCAGCCACAAGTTCTGGACCAGCCCCTA
>CAZQPP010000077.1:0-21519 GCA_964594295.1 uncultured Myxococcales bacterium
CGCGCGCACGTACCAGGACCAGGGTTGCATCCCGCGGCCTTCCCCTACGTGGAAAGGAAAGGTCGGCCCGCTGACGGTCTCGGAGGCTCCCTCCCAGCTCGAGCCGTCCCACTCGAGCAGGTAGGCGCGCAGCGGGTTCAACATGATGCCCGTGTCGGTGTTTCCGGCCATTAGGCGCCCGGCTGTGCGGTCCGTGAAGAGCTCGACGACGTCGCCGGACGGACGGGGGCCGATGCGATCCCAGCCCGCTCCGCTCCACGAGTACAGGCCGCCTCCTCCGCCCAAGACCCCCTGGCCCACGACGACGACGGAGGCGCTGGCAGGGTCCCATGCCGGCAGGGTGTCCGGGAGGAAGGCCTCCCGCTCCGCGGGGAAGCCCTCTGGCAGGTAGTCCTTCGTGCCTCCCGCGGTGATGTAGCGCCTCCACGGTCCCTCGAAGGCCAGGCGCCAGGAGGCGCCGTCGTAGATCCAGGTGTCGCCGTCCCAGGGGCTCTCGATCATCAAGACCTGCTGGTGCACCTCGTCCCACACCATGAGGGGCTTCTCCCGGCCGGGCGGGTTGCCGTCGCCCTCCGGGTCGTGGACGGGCACGCGGCGCCAGCTTACGCCGTCCCACTCCCAGGTGTCGTCGGGGAGGACCGGGTCGAAGCCCGCTCCCGGCAGGTAGGCCCCCCCGAAGAGGACCAACCGATCCCGGCGCGGGTCGTAGACCATGCCGTGGTCCCAGCGCTCCTCGGGGTTGCCGTCGAGCTCCGGGTCCGCCGGCGTGCGCTCGCTCCAGTGGGCGCCGTCGAAGATCCAGAGCCTGCCCTCGGGCTTCACCCCTGCGCCGCCGAAGACAAGGACGCGGTCGCGGTGGCTGTCGTAGGCTCCGGCGAAGCGCTGGCGGGGCTCCGGGGCTGTTGCGTCGCCCGGGTGATGGCGCCACGCGCCGGCGCCCTCGGTCGTGATGGTGGTCTCGCGCCTCGGGAGCAGGTAGGCCTTCGCCGGCACGTGAGCGTCGGCCTGCTCGAAGCGGTTCGCAAACAAGGAGCGGGTCTCGAAGCGGTGCGGGTTCGCCCTCGCGTTGGCCGCGCTCGTGGCGCCGGTGGTCGCGGTCCAGCTCACGTTGCGCACGAGGGTGGCCTGGAGGCCGTTTTCGGGGTCGCCGTCGTCGTCGCTGCGGTTGCCGGCCGCGTCGACGAGCTGGACGAAGACCTGGCCGCGGTCGGTGCTGCCGAGCTCGAGGCGGTCCTCCAGGGCGGCTTCCTGCTGTCCGAGGGGACGCAGCCCCTCCTCCCCGACGTAGGCCCAGGTGACGACCTGAGCCTGGACCGTATCGGGAGCGTCGAGCACCTCGACGCGGCCTCCGTCGCCGGCGGCGGCCAGGACGGCGTCGCGCGAGGCGGTCAGGCTGAAGCGCGGCTTCCCGCCGGTGGCGTCGCTGCCCCACGGGACGCGCTCGTAGCGGTAGGCGAGCTGCGCCAGCTCCCCGGTGGGTGAGTCCGGCGCCTCGAAGTCGAAGAGCAACCCGCCGAGGGGGACGTCGAGCTCGTTGCCGGCCTCGTCCCTCGCCGAGAGCCGGACCTCCGAGTAGGGGCCGTGCTCTTCCGGCCAGACGTCCCACTGGGTCTCGGAGCCGTCGGGGCGGTAGTAGGCCCGCAAGAAGGTGCTGGTCTCGGCGCCGTCGGGGTAGCTCGAGGGGTCGACCAGGAAGTCGCCGCCACCTTCGACGTGCACACTCGGCGCGGAGATCGGCTCGCTTGTGGAGAGGTCCACGTAGAGGGACATCTGCCGCTCGACCGTGGCCCCTGTATCGTCTTCGACCGCGACGTAGCAATACCCCTTGCACCTGCCGTCGGGGCCGCAGGCGCCCTGGTTTTCGAGGGCTACCGGAAGCGTCGTCTGGGCCCGCGGCAGGTGCTCGTCGTGGTCGCAGCGTGAGAAGGCCGGCGTGCCGGTCAGGAATGGTGGGTTCGGGTCCACGCGTACGTTGCCGGCGGGCATGGAGGCGCGGTTTCCCACGTCGTCTTCGAGCTCTATGAGGACCGGCAGGGTCGGCTCCGCGGTGGGGCCGTGCCGCCACGACGGCGCCTTGACGTCTACGGTCTTGGAGCAGCTCCGGCCTCCGGTGGCCGGGTCTCCCTCGCAGGCGCTCTCCGGCAGGACCTCGTTGTCGACCCAGACCTTGAGCGTCCCGGGCGCGGGGGCCTCCTCGGTGGAGAATCGGACGCGGATCGTGGCGCCGTCCCTGGCGAGCCCCGGCGTCTCGCGCCAGCCCTCCGGGGCGCTCGCGTCGGCATAGCCCGACCACAGCTCGTGGATCGCGATCAGCGGTGGGTCGCCGTCGGCGATGCCCGAGACCTCGCACGACGCACCCTCGGGGCCCGGGTTGCCGACCAGGTCCGTGGCCGAAGCGCGGAAGCTCCACGAGCTGCGGTCGAAGCCCTCGGGGACCTCGAAGGTGTAGACGAAGCGCGGCTGCTCGGCGTCGGGCTCCGAGGCGTCGTCGTCTCGCACCAGGGGCAGATCGGTGTCGGCGGCGAGGGATAGCGGGTCTATGGGCTCCGAGAAGGTGACGGTCACCCGCACCTCGTCCCCCGACTTGGCCTCGTCGTTGTTCAAGAAGCACTCGGCGGTCGGGGGCGTGAAGTCGAGGCCGACAGCGGCGCCGCCGAGGGCCCTGTCGAGGCGGGCCTCGTTTCCGGCGGCGTCGCTCACCGAGGCGCTCACCGTCCAAACTCCTTCGCTGCCCTCGCGCGCCTTTTCGTCGAGCAGCAGGTCGGCGACGTAGGTGCGCGTGAGGCCCTCGTCGCTCGCGAGGGCGACGGATCCGAAAGCCAGGCGCCCCGGCGTGTCCAGCCACACCGAGGGCGGGTCCGAGTGGTGAGCGCTCTCGACGACCTCGAGATGCGCGCGGACCATGTCTCCCGCCCCTGCGAGCAGGAGCGCTTCTTCGCCGTCTTTGACCTCGGGTAGGGTCTCGATCGCGAGCACGCGGATCTCGGGGAAGACCGTGTCGACGGAGACGTCGAAGGCGCAGACCCCACTCTTCGAGGCGTTTCCTGCGAGGTCTCGGAGCGTCGCCTCCAGCTCGAGGGAGGCCGCGGAGATCTCGGTCGCCGGGCGGGTCCAGGTCCAGGTGCGCTCCCCGTTGCTCGGGATCGCTCCGGCGGCCTCCAGCTCGCCCGCGCCTTCCTTGTCGAGGAGCTCCGGCGCCTCCCGCAGGGGCTCGCTCGCCGTGATCGTGTAGATCAGCGTGTTCGACGCGTTCAGGACGACCGGAGGCTCCGGGAGCAGGGCGCACTCGATGGCTCCGGGGCGGATGAGGTCGAGCTCGATCGAGTGCTCGAGCCAGGCCTCGAGGGCGTTCCCGGCCCGGTCGCTCCAGCGGATCGCCACACCGAGCTCCCGCTCTACATCTCCCCGCCGGGTCGAGGTCGTAGCTGTGCTCGAAGCCGAAGAGCCCCTCGCCGTCGAGATCGGCGCGGCGAGCAACGTCGCCTACCGGGAGATCGCCGAGGCGGACCGTCGGGCAGGTATGGTCGCAGCCCTCGGCCGGCAGGTCGGGCGGAGAGCCTCCTTCGGCGAGCACGAAGGTGAAGGAGACGCGGTCCTCCGCCAGCCCCAGCTCTCTCGGGATGCCGAGACGCAGCCCCTCCGCGCCGGCCGGGACGCCGCCTCTCTTGAGGTGCACCTCGTGCGCGTCGTGCAAGCCGGGCGGGGTGGCGTCTACGGCGAAGGTTATGGGCCCGCCATCCTGGTCCTCGATGCGCGCCTCCTCCGATGCGTTGCCCAGGACGTCCTTCAAGGTGACGAAGAAGCCGAAGGCGCCGCCGTCGTCCTCGGGCCGCGCTGTCGCCCGCCAGGTGTAGGTGGTCGTGTCCGGCACCTGCTCGGGCCCCGCGAAGGTCGGCCCCTCGGCGGGCTCGGTACGCAAGAGCGCGGCGTCCGGGCCGCCCGCGAGCTCCTCTTGCAGGGTCACCGTCAGGAGCACCTCGGCTCCCGCGGTGACGGCGGGCGGCGACACGCTCGCGCTCAGCACGACCGGCCCGCGGGTGTCGAGGTAGACGCTGTCGCGGAAGACCGCGGACTCGTAGCCGAAGCGGTCCTTGAGCTTGGCGAAGACCGAGTAGCTGCCGTCCTCGAGGTCGCCGAGCCCCGCCGTCAGGTCCCAGCCGGAGATGGCGCAGGTCGACCAGATGAGGTCAGCGTCGTCCGGGTCCGGCTCCTCGCTGCAGGCCACCTTGTCGCCGTCCGCAAGGGCCACCGTCCGCAGGCCCGCCGAGAAGGAGGCGTCGTTGGCCAGCACCACGGCGACGGCGCCAGCCGCGCGCACGACTGCGGTGGCGTCTTGCATCTCCTCCGCGTTCACGGTGTCCCGCGTCTCGCCGCCGAAGAGCAGGCTCACCGGCTTGTCCGCCACCCGTGTGCCCGCCTCCGGCGCTCGGAATGCGAGCGGGACCTCCACGAGCAGGTCGTCGCCCGGGTAGAGCGAGAAGGGCTCCGAGAATCCGTACCAGAGCACCCGCAGGTTCTCGTCTTCGGCCTCCCGGACCTCCACGACGACGACGCGCTCCTTGCCGTGCGGCACCCCGTCGACGGCGATGGCTATGCCACCGCTCGGCGGGTACTCGACCGGCTCCGCGGCGGCGAGCACGCGCCCCTCCAGGCTCGGGCCGCTTCGCTCGCGGACCTCGGCCCAGATCCAGACGGGCTGCTCGGGCTTCTCCTCCCACTTGAAGGTGAGCCCGAAGCGCCCGGGCGTCTCCGCCCCACACGCGGCGAGCAACGAGACCAGGATCATCGAGATTCCGACCAGTCTCACCATCGCTCGCCGCAAAGTGGTTGCCCCTGCCTTTGGGGAAGCTACCAGCGAGGTCGTCGGGAGTCCACGGTCGCCGCCTGGACGGAGGGCTGGGATCAGTGCTCCTGATCAGGGTCATGACGGTACACCAGGCGCCGATCCTCGTCGCAGATCTCCCGGACGAACCCGGCGCCTACGTGCTGGAATTCGCGCTGGATCGGAGGATCGTTGTCCGGGCGGGACGCCTCGGGGAGGTCGCTCTCGGCCCCGGGGTGCTCAGGTACTACGGCAGCGTACGCGGCCCGGGCGGAATCCGGGCGCGGGTCGCCAGGCACCTCCGCCGAGAGGGCAAACGCGTTCACTGGCACGTGGACGCGCTCCGCGCGCGCGCCGACGTGGCCCGCGTGCTCACCGAGCCGGGCGGCGACGAGTGCCGCCTCGTCGCCCGAGACCTTGCGTCGCGGTCTTGGGAGGTGGCGGCGCCGGGCTTCGGCTCGAGCGACTGTCGAGGGTGCCCGTCACATCTGCTGGCCCGTCGCCGAGCGCCGCATGACAAGAGCCGCGCCAACAGCTAACACCGTGGCCGCGGACAGCCCGAAGCTCCTACCCGGAGGACCCCATGAGCAAGCTCGCCCTTCTCGGCGGTACCCCGCTTTGCAGCTCCAAGCCGGCCGCCCCGTGGCCCGAGCTCGACGAGCGCGAGAAGCGCTACGTCATGGAGGCCGTCGAGGCCCGCGGCTGGGGCGGCTTCCCGGAGCCCATGCCCCTCGCCGCGCGCTTCGCGGAGCGCTTCGCCGCCGCCCACGACGCCCGCTACGGCGTCTGCGCGGTGAACGGCTCGGTCACCCTCGAGGTGGCGCTGATGGCCCTCGGCATCAAGGCCGGTGACGAGGTGATCGTGCCGACCTACACGTGGATCGCGACCGCCGCGGCGCCGGTGCACGTCAACGCGGTGCCGGTGCTCGTGGACGTGGAGGAGAAGAGCCTCTGCATCGACCCCGACGCGGTGGAGGCTTCAATAACGCCGCGCACGCGCGGGATCATCTGTGTGCACCTCGGCGCGAGCATGTCGGACATCGACCGCTTGCAGGAGATCTGCCGCCGCCACGGGCTCTTCCTGATCGAGGACTGCGCGCACATGCACGGCGCGAAGTGGCGCGACAAGGGCTCCGGCTCCTGGGGCGAGATCGGCTCCTTCTCCTTCCAGACCACCAAGCTGATGACCTCGGGCGAGGGAGGCGCGGTCATCACGTCGGACGACGACCTGGCGCAGCGCTGCCACTCGATCGTCAACTGCGGCCGCAAGGAGGAGGGCTACGACGGCTTCGAGGGCTGGCTGCTCGGCGTCAACGGGCGCATCACCGAATTCCAGGCCGCGATCCTGCTCGCCCAGCTCGAGCGCCTCGAGGAGAACACGGCGAAGCGTGACGCCGCCGCCACCTACCTCGAGGAGCAGCTCGGCCCCCTCGGGCTCTCCGGCATGGCCAAAGACCCCCGCGTGACCCGGCGCGGCGCCTACGAGCTCATCTTGCGATACGACAAGGAGGCCTTCTGCGGCGTGCCGAGGGATCGCTTCATCGAGGCCCTCGCCGCCGAGGGCGTGGAGATGGACGGCGACTTCTACGTGCCCCTGCCGGACAGCCCGCTCTTCAACGCGCGCAGCGAGTGCTGGCCCATGCTCGAGGAGCGCTACGGAGAGGGCATCCGCGCGAAGGAGACCCTCGAGCGCTTCTCCTTCCCGGTGGCGGCGCGCGCGGCCTACGAGGAGGCCTTGTGGCTGCACCACTCCTACCTGCTCGCGGGGCGTGAAGACCTCGACCGGGTCGTCGCGGCGGTGGCCAAGGTCAAGGAGCACGCGGCGGACCTGCTCGGCTGACACGATGCTTCGAAGCGCCCCAGTCGTCCCCTACCCAGAAGACCTCTTCCAGCCCGGCCGCCGGCACCTCGTCGTGCTCGCGCACCAGGACGACGAGCTCCCCAACGCCGGCATCATCGCCCGCTTGGGCGAGGAGGTGCGCGTCGTCTGGCTGACCAACGGTGACGGCCTCGTGCACGAGTCCGAAGACACACCCGAGCGTTACGGAGAGCGCCGCACCGACGAGTCCATCGCCGCCTGCGCCCACCTCGGCATCGCCCGCGACCGGCTCGTCTTCCTGGGCCACTCCGAGCTGCGCATCTACTCCCTGCTCGCCGCCCTGTCGCGGCGCGCCGACGACGTGGACGTGCCGCCGCTGTTCACCGAGATCGGAGAGCAGGTGATGGCCGAGGCGGAGGCCTTCGAGCCCGAGGTCGTCTGGACCATGGCCTACCAGGGCGGCCACCCCGAGCATGACCTCGCCCACCTCTGCGCCGCCCGCGCCGCCCGCGAGCTCTCCCTGCCGCTCTACGAGCTCCCGGCCTACGAGCTCACCTTCCTCGTGCCCCTGCGCTTCCCCCCGTGGCGCCGGGCCCCCTACCACGAGATCCGCCTGAGCGAAGAGGAGCAGGCCAAGCTGCAGGCGATGTTCGACAGCTACCCGACCCAGATGCGCATCCTGAACGAGTTCAAGACGTTGATCACGCTCTACGGGCGCGTCTCCATGCTCTTCGGCCGGCGCTTCACCTTCGAGGACTACGCCAGCCGCGCTGTCTTCGGCCCCGTGCCCGAAGACCGCGACTACCGGCGCTCGAGCCACGCCGTCGAGGCCCTCGACTACGTCTTCGACAGCTACGAGGGCACGCCCATCCGCTTCGGCCGCACCCTCCCGCGCATCGCGGAGGCGCTCGGGCTCTGCTGAGCTGAGCGGCGGCCGGGGGAGTCGGCGCGCTCTCGGGCTTCCAATCCCCGCGCTGATGCGCTCTTATCGGCGCTCCCGAGGGTCAGCAGAGGGAGGCGCACATGCCCGAGATCGACGCCAGCACCATCGAGATGGTCGCCAGCTACGCGACACGGGTCGCGGGGGTGCTGCTCCTGCTCCTCCTCGCATGGGTCGTCGCGGGCTGGCTGTGCAGGCGCACCCGGCGCATGCTGGAGCGCGGCCGCATGGATCCGGCGCTGAGCATGTTCCTGGCGAACCTGGTCAAGTGGTCGATCCTGGTCTTCGCCGTCCTGAGCTGCCTGAGCGTCTTCGGCGTCGAGACCACCAGCTTCGCCGCCGTCATCGGTGGCGCCTCCATCGCCATCGGCCTGGCCTTCCAGGGCACCCTCGGCAACTTCGCCGCGGGCGTGGCGCTGCTGGTCTTCCGGCCCTTCACCATCGGGGACGCCATCAACGTGGGCGGCCAGCAGGGCATCGTGTCGGCCATAGACCTCTTCACGACCCAGCTCTACACCCCGGACAGGCTCATCGTAATCCCCAACGGCACGGTCTTCGGCGCCACCATCGTCAACCTCACCCACTACGACAAGGCGATGCGCGTGGAGGTGGACGTCGGCGTCGAGTACCCGGCCGACATCGACAAGACCCGCGAGGTCCTGCTAGCGGCCGCCGCCGGCGTCGAGGGGTGCCGGCAGGACAAGGAGCCCGAGGCGGTCCTCGCCGCCCTCGGGGCCTCCTCGGTGGACTGGAAGGTGCGCGTGTGGTGCGACCCGCCCGTGTACTTCGCCGTCCACGAGCGCCTGACCGAGGCCTCCAAGAAGGCCCTCGACGCTGCCGGCATCGGCATCCCGTACCAGACCATCGACGTGAACATCGCGAACCGCGAGGCGTAGCCGACTGCGGCGAAGATAGGTGAGGCGGCGGCTGGCGTATGCGCTGAGCGCATTCGCTGGTCGGGGTGCCTCGCTCGTACGAGTACGTGCCCGTGCCCGTGCCCGTGCCCCCACCCGCGGAAAACTGCTACCATCCGCCTCTCTCCGGAGGTCGAGTTGCGGATCCGGTCACAGTGCTTGGTCCTTGTGGCGGTGTTGGGGGGAGCCTGCGTCGAGGACACCCCTCGTGGACCCACCGCCGCGGACCCCGGCTGGGACGCGGGCCTCGACGGGGGCGTCGTCGCGGACCTCGGCGACCCGGGCACGCCCGCGCTGCGTGACGAGGGCGCGCCGGACGAGGGCGACCAGGGCGTCCAGCCGGTGGACGCCGGCCCCACCTGGACGATCGGCGACCCCTGCCGCGGACACGAGGACTGCCCGGGCGGGTGGTGCACCGGGGTGCCGGGGGAGGAGATCAGCGTCTGCAGCTACTCCTGCTTTCAGAGCTGCCCGAGCGGGTGGAGCTGCACGCCGGTGACCGGGCTCGGGCCCGACAGGATCTTCTTGTGCGTGCCCCTGCCGGCCGCGGTCTGCTCGCCTTGCAGCGCGAGCGAGGAGTGCGGGACGCTGTCGGTGTGCGTGGAGAACCGGGGGGAGGCGGAGGGCGTCGACGGAGAGGGCGCGCCCGGGGTCTGCCTGCTCGACTGCGGCTCCACGGCGGGGAGCTGCGCAGGGGGCTTCGCCTGCGCGCCGCGGCGGCTCGTCGACGGCGAGGAGAGCCGCGAGGTCTGCACGCCGACCGAGGGCATCGGCTGCTGCGCGGCGGCCACCGAGGGCCGGCAGGCCTCCTGCAAGCGCACGAACGAGCACGGGACCTGCGAGGGCGAGCAGGTGTGCCGTGGGCGCGCTGGTTGGACCAGGTGCAGCGCGAGAACCCCCTCCGACGAGACCTGCAACTCGGTGGACGACGACTGCGACGGAGAGACCGACGAAGGGCAGGGCGCCGACTGCTCCTGCGGCGACGGGGTGTGCGCCGCGGAGGGCGGCGAGGACCAGAGCACCTGCCCCTGCGACTGCCACTCCTGCGGTGACGGCGTGTGCACGCCCTGCGGCGAGAGCCCAACCCGCTGTCGCGAGGACTGCTGCGGGAGCTGCGGCGACGGCGTGTGCCACGGGCCGGACTGCGGGGAGGACGCGAGCACTTGCGCCGAGGACTGCAGCGCGGCCTGCGGCAACGGCGCCTGCGAGCGCGGTGAGGACCCCTTCGGGTGCCCGGAGGACTGCCGCCTCGGCTGGTGCGGCAACGGCACCTGCGAGGGCATCGACGGGGGCGCCGAGCTGTGCCCCGAGGACTGCGCTCCCTACTGCGGCGACTGCGCCTGCGGCGGTCTCGAGGCTGCCACCGGCGCCGAGACCTGGAGCGACTGTCCGGTCGACTGCGGCTCCTGCGGCGACGGCCTGTGCAGCGCCTGCCCCGAGCTCCTCGAGGACCCGGTGCGCTGCCCGGAGGACTGCTGCGTCGCCACCTTCGAGGCCTGCAACGGCAGAGATGACGACTGCGACGGGCGAACCGACGAGGACTTCGACGCCGGCCGCCCGTGCGAGGACCCGCCCGGCGGCGAGTGCTTCGCCGGCGTGCTCGCCTGCGACCCCGAGTCGACCATGCCGCTCGGCTCCTCGGTCTGCACCGACGGGGCCCCGTGGCCGGCCGGATCACCGTGCGGTCGTTACGGCTGCGCGGCCGGCTACATCCTGCTGCCCGGGAGCTGCGACGGCGCGGGAGGCTGCGTCAGCCAGGGCTTCAACGACTGTGGGGGCGAGGCCTGCGCCGGCGAGGCCCGCTGCGGGCAGGGCTGCGCGGAGGAGGGGGACTGCCGGGACGGCTACGCGTGCGTGAGGGGCGTCTGCACGCCGGCGCGCTCCGACTGCGCCGAGGACGCCGGCTGCATCGAGGGCGATCCGTGCACGGTGGACGTGTGCGACCGCCACGGAGTGTGCGCCCACCTGCCGAGGGCGGACTGCGGGCCCGAGGCCGACACCGACGGCGACGGCATCAGGAACGGCGAGGACGGCTGCGCCGAGCACTTCGACCCGGAGGCCGAAGACGCCGACTCGGACGGCACGCCGGACGCCTGCGACCCCTGCGTCGCGACCGCGGAGACCGAGACGCTCTGCGACGGCGTTGACGAGGACTGCGACGGGCTGACCGACGAGGACTTCGACGTGGGGCGTCCCTGCGGTGAGGCCCCCGACCCCTGCAAACGCTTCGAGGTGCGTTGCACGGGCACCGCGGAGTCGGCCTGCCGGCCGGCGAGCCCCGCGCCTCCGGGCACGGTCTGCGAGCCGGCGTCTTGCGAAGGCGCCGTGGAGACCAGCGCCGGGCTCTGCGACGCCGAGGGGCGCTGCCTCCCGGGCCGCATCCGCTCCTGTCACCCCTTCGACTGCTCCGGCGCCGAGCGCTGCGCCACGGGCTGCGCCGAAGACGCGCAGTGCTTCGACGGCTTCTACTGCATGGGCGGCGCCTGCACGCCCAAGGCCTCTCTGGGGGAGCGCTGCCTCCGCGACGGCGCCTGCGAGCGAGGCATATGCGCCGACGGCGTGTGCTGCGCCGAGGCCTGCGAGGAGAGCTGCAGGAGCTGCGCGCTCCCGGGCTTCGTGGGGCAGTGCGCGGCGGTGACAGGCGCCGAGGACCCGGACAGCTGCGCAGGCGATCGCCGCTGCGACGCGGGGGGTGAGTGCCGCGCGGAGCTCGGCGCGCGCTGCCGTGCAGGGGCCGAGTGCGAGACGGGCTACTGCGCGGACGGCCTGTGCTGCGTCGAGGCCTGCGAGGACAGCTGCAGGAGCTGCGCTGAGCCGGGGTTGCCGGGGCTCTGCGTCGACGTGCGCCTCGCCGTGGACGCCGACACCTGCACCGGCCGCTTCGGCTGCGACTCGGTCGGGCGCTGCCGGCTGGTGCTCGGGCAGGCCTGCGTCGCCGACGAGGACTGCATCGCCGGCTACTGCGTCAACGGCGTGTGCTGCCAGCAGCGCTGCGAGGGGCTCTGCGTGCAGTGCGACCGGCCGGGCAGCCGCGGGAGCTGCGTGCCCCGCACGGCCGGCACGGACCCCGAGGGCTGCCGCGGCACCGCGGCCTGCGACGGGGCCGGGCGCTGCCGGCTGGTGGCCGGGGCCGCCTGCGACGCGGACGGCGAGTGCATGAGCGGCTTCTGCGCCGACGGCATCTGCTGCGATCGCCCCTGCGCCGCGCTCTGCCGGAGCTGCGTCGAGCCGGCGTCTCTGGGGATCTGCAAGGCCCTCACGGACGTCGAGCAGCCCGCCCTGTGCGCCGGCGACCACGTCTGCGATCCCGATGGGCGCTGTGTGCGGCGCCGCGGGCAGCCCTGCTTCGACGCGTCGGAGTGCGCGACGGGACACTGTGTGGACGGCTTCTGCTGCGACCGGGCCTGCGACGGGCCCTGCGAGGCCTGCGGTGTCGGCGGCTCCGAGGGTACGTGCACGGTGCGGGCCGACGGCAGCGATCCGGAGGGGGACTGCAGCGCGTGCCACGTCTGCGACGGGCAGGGTGCGTGCCGGCCCGCCTCTGCGAGGAGCGACCCGAAAGAGGACTGCGAGCCCGAAGAAGGCTGCGGCCTCGACGGGAGCTGCGACGGTCTGGGCGGCTGCCGCAGACGCGGCGAGGAGACGATCTGCGGCACGCAGCGCTGCGATGGGCGCGCCTTCGTCGGGGCGGCTGTCTGCGACGGCGGAGGCAGCTGCGTGGAGCCGCCGCCGGAGACCTGCCCGGGCGCGCTGCTCTGCGACGGGGCCGGGAGCGCGTGCAGGGCCGTGTGCACCGGGGACGAGGCTTGCGCCGAGGGCCACTTCTGCGCGGGGGCGCGCTGCCTGCCTCGCCGCGAAGACGGGGCGCCCTGCGCGACGACGAGGGAGTGCCTGAGCGGGGCCTGCGTCGACGGTGCGTGCTGCGAGGGCCCCTGTCCGGGCGCCTGTCGCTCCTGCGCGTTGAGCGGACGCGAGGGTGAGTGCGCGCTCTCGCCGAAGGGCCAGAACCCGCGCGGTGCCTGCGGCGGGGTGCGGGTCTGCGACGGCGAAGGGGGCTGCGCGTCGCCCGGCGGAGAGCGCTGCGAGACCGCGGGGGACTGCCTCGACAGGCGCTGCGCCGACGGCTTCTGCTGCGACAAGCCCTGCGAGGGAGCCTGCAAGGCCTGCAACGTGGAGGGCAGCGAGGGGTTGTGTGTCCTCGTGCCCGAGGGCGAGGACCCGGACGGCGACTGCCCGGGCGAGGATGTGTGCGGGCCGGAGGGAGAGTGTGTGGCGCTCGACGGCGCCGCCTGCGAGGCCGGCGCTGACTGCCTGAGCGGGCGCTGCTCGGACGGGCTGTGTTGCGCGGAGCGCTGCGCTCGGTGCCACGGCTGCGCGGAGCCCGGCTCTGAGGGGACCTGCGCGCCGCGCCCGAGGGGCAGCGATCCGGGCGACGAGTGTGAGGGCGCCTTGCTCTGCGACGGGGCGGGCGGCTGCATCGCACCCGACGCGGAGCCCTGCGCGTTGGGTCTCGAGTGCCTCTCGGGCGTCTGCGCCGACGGGCTCTGCTGCGCGGGCGAGTGCGACGGCGCGTGCATGTCCTGCGCCCTGCCGGGCTCGCGGGGGCGCTGTGCCTTCGTCGGCCACGGAGACGATCCGGGGGGCGAGTGCACCGGCAACGCGGCTTGCGACGGGGCGGGCGGCTGCGCGAGCCCGATCGGCGAGCCCTGCGAGGAGGCGGCGGGCTGCCTCTCGGGGGCCTGCGCGGACGGTGTCTGCTGCGAGGAGAGCTGCGACGAGCCCTGCAGACGCTGCAACGCCCCGGGAGGGCGTGGGCTGTGCCTTGCGATCCCGCGGGGCTGGGACTTCAAGGGCGACTGCGGGGAAGGCTCGGTCTGCGACGGAGCCGGCGGGTGCCTGCGCCTCGGCGGGCAGGCCTGCGAGGACGCGAGCGACTGTCTCGGCGGCAAGTGCGTTGACGGCGTGTGCTGCGACAGGGACTGCGCAGGACGCTGTGAGGCCTGCGACACAGAGGGGCACGAAGGCGTGTGCACGCCGGTGCCGACCGGGGCCGATCCCGACGAGGAGTGTGCCGGAGACTCGGTCTGCGGTGCTCTGGGGGGCTGCGTGGAGCAGCAGGGCGGGCCGTGCTTCTCGGGCCTCGACTGCCTCGGCGGGGTCTGCGCCGACGGCGTGTGCTGCGACTCGGCCTGCGACGGCCCCTGCGAGGCCTGCGACCTCGAGGGCGCCGTCGGGACCTGCGGGCTGCTGGCCGTGGGCGCGAAGCCCCGGCGCATCTGCCCGGATCCCTTCGTCTGCGACGCCTTGGGAGAGTGCGGGCTGCCCGAAGGGGTCGTCTGCACGGAGGACGATGACTGCGCCACGGGGGGCTGCACCGACGGCGTTTGCTGTCCTGGGGGCTGCGAAGGCTTGTGCCGGTCTTGCGCGGTGGGGGGCTTCGAGGGCCCCGCCCCCCCCCCCCCCCGCCCCTCGAGGGCAGCTGCTCGATGGTGCTGCCCGGGAGCGATCCCGAGGCGGAGTGCCCGGGCACCGAGGTCTGCGGTGCCGCGGGGACCTGCGTTCGGGCCCTCGGGCGGCCCTGCGCCGAGGCGGGCGACTGCCTGAGCGGCTTCTGCACCGACGAGGTCTGCTGCCCGGACGACTGCACGGGCCCGTGCCGTGCCTGCAACCGCGCGGGTCTCGAGGGCGGGTGCGCGCTCGTGCCGCGGGGGAGCGATCCGGACGGCGACTGCGGGAGCGGGCAGGTCTGCGACGGCGCGGGGAAGTGCGCCCGCGAGGACGGGGAGATCTGCTCGGTGGACGGCGACTGCC
This sequence comes from uncultured Myxococcales bacterium, assembly GCA_964594295.1. Classification (GTDB taxonomy): domain Bacteria; phylum Myxococcota_A; class UBA9042; order UBA3505; family UBA3505; genus CAZQPP01. Next base: position 14,307 of record CAZQPP010000077.1, read on the forward strand.
TCGGCGGCCTGTGCGTCGACGGGCGGTGCTGCGACCGCCCCTGCGGCGGCCTCTGCGAGGCCTGCGATCTCGCCGGCCGCGAGGGCACGTGCTCGCTGGTGCCCCACGGGGATGACCCCGACGGAGAGTGCCCGGGGGACGGTGCCTGTGACGGGACCGGGGCCTGCGCGTTGCCCCTCGCCGAGGCGTGCGCGAGGCACCCCGACTGCCTGAGCGGCAGCTGCGCGGACGGGGTGTGCTGCGAAGAGGACTGCGCGGCCGGCTGCCACGGCTGCGCGGAGGGCGGCTCTCCGGGGCGCTGCGTGCCCTTCGAGGCTGGGGCCGACCCCGACAACGAGTGCCCCGGTCTCGACGCCTGCGACGGCGAAGGCGGGTGCGCGCTGCACACCGGGGCCGAGTGCGCGGTGGACGGTGACTGCCTCGAGGGCTCCTGCACCGACGGGGCCTGCTGCGACGAGCGCTGCGACGGTCCCTGCGAGTCCTGCGCGCTCTCGGGGTTGGTGGGGACCTGCACGCCGGTGCCCGCCTACCAGGATCCCGACAGCGAGTGCGGCCCGGCGGCGGGCTGCGACGGCGCGGGAGTGTGCCTTCTGCGGGAGGGCCGGCCCTGCGCGGGGGCGGGCGACTGTCTCAGCGGGATCTGCACCGACGTCCTGTGCTGCGTGGAGGCCTGCGACGGGCTCTGCGAGCGCTGCGACGTCGGCGGGGGCGAGGGCTCCTGCCTGCCGGTGCCTGCGGGCGACGACCCCGACGAGGAGTGCCCGGGTGCGCTGGTCTGCGACGGCGCGGGTGCCTGCAAGGCTCCCGACGGCGAGGCCTGCGGGGCGGGCGGAGAGTGTCTGAGCGGCTTCTGCACAGACGGCGTTTGCTGCGACTCGGCCTGCACGGAGCTCTGCCGCTCCTGCGACGTCGCCGGGCACACGGGGAGCTGTGCGGCGGTGCCCGCGGGCGAGGATCCGGACGGAGACTGCCCCGGAGGTGCCTGCGACGGGGCCGCGGCGTGCGCCCGCTCCCTCGGCGAGCCCTGCATCACGGACGAGGGCTGCCTGAGCGGGCACTGCTCCGGCGGTCTCTGCTGCACCTCGGCCTGCGACTCACCCTGCATGGGCTGCGTGGTGGCCGGGGAAGAGGGCACCTGCGCCGCCTTGCCCCGGGGCACGGACCCGGAGGCGGACTGCCCGGCGGGGCAGACCTGCGACGGCTCCGGCGGGTGCGTGGTCGAGCTTGGAGGCGCCTGCGGCTCCGACGGGCAGTGCCTGAGCGGCCGCTGTGCCGACGGGGTCTGCTGCGACGCCGAGTGCGCCGGGCTGTGCGAGAGCTGCGACGCCGCGGGGCACGAAGGGCGCTGCAGCCTCAGGGAAGCCCGGAGCGACCCGGCTGACGAGTGCGAGGGCGTCGCGCTCTGCGACGGCGCCGGGGGCTGTGCCCTGCCCGAGGGCGAGACCTGCGGTGGAGGAGGAGAGTGCCTGAGCGGGCACTGCGCCGACGGCGTGTGCTGCGACGTCGCCTGCGACGGGCTCTGCGAGGCTTGCGGCTCGGGGCTGTGCCTGCCGGTCGCGCCTGCCACCGACCCGGCCGGCGAGTGCGCCGAGGCCGCCGTCTGCGACGGGGCCGGGAGCTGCGTCGAGCTCGACGGCGGCTCGTGCACCGGGGACGGAGGCTGCCTGAGCGGGCACTGCGTAGACGAGATCTGCTGCGACGCCGCCTGCGACGGCCTGTGCGAGGCCTGCGACCGGGACGGGGCCGCGGGGCGCTGCGGCCAGGTGGTGCGCGGCAGCGACCCGGCAGATCAGTGCCCGGGGACCGAGGTCTGCGACGGGGCCGGGGCGTGCGTGCGCCAGGTCGGCGCGGCTTGCGAGGCGGGAGGCGACTGCCTGAGCGGGCACTGCGCCGACGGCGTGTGCTGCGACGCCGCCTGCGAGGGCACCTGCGAGGCCTGCGATCTGGGCGCGAGCCCCGGGGCCTGCGCGGCGGTGGGGCACGGCCAGGACCCCGCCACCGAGTGCCCGGGCGAGCAGGCCTGCAACGGCGCTCGGGCCTGCGCGCGGCCGGCGGGGGACGCCTGCGGGGCGGACGCAGACTGCCTCTCGGGCTTCTGCACGGACGGGGTGTGCTGCGCGAGGCGCTGCGACGCGGCCTGCGAGGCCTGTGACCTCGAGGGCTCCGCGGGGCTCTGCCGCCCGGAGGCGGCGGGCAGCGATCCCGAGGACGACTGCCCCGGCGCGGGGACCTGCAGCGGCGCGGGCGAGTGCGTGCTGCCCCTCGGTGAGCCCTGCCTCGGGCACGTGGAGTGCATGAGCGGGCTCTGCGTCGACCGCGTGTGCTGCGAGGGCGCCTGCGAGGGGCGCTGCATGTCCTGCGACGTGGACGGCAGCGAGGGGTCGTGCGCGGCGGTGCCCCGCGCGTCGGACCCGCGTGGTGAGTGTCTCGGGGCGGCGGTCTGCGACGGACAGGGCGGCTGCGTCTCCCCCAATGCGCAGGGCTGTGAGAGTGGCGACGACTGCCTCAGCGGCCTCTGCGTGGACAGGATCTGCTGCGAGGAGGCCTGCGAGGCGCCCTGCCACGCCTGCAACGTGGCCGGCGCCCTCGGGAGCTGCGCCCTGGTGCCGAAGGGCGAGGATCTCCGCAACGAGTGCGCGGGTACCGAGGTCTGCGACGGCGGCGGGAGCTGCGTGCGCCTCCTCGGGGCGCAGTGTGACGAGGGCGGAGATTGCCTGAGCGGGCACTGCGCCGACGGCCTCTGCTGTGACGACGCCTGCGACGGCACGTGCGAGGCCTGTGATCTTCCCGGGCAGCCCGGAAGCTGCCGGCCCGTGCCGGAGGGCAGCGATCCTTATGACGAGTGCGCGGGCAAGGAGAGCTGCGACGGGGAGGGCCGGTGCGTGCGGCCGGACGGCGAGGCCTGCGGCGCCGGGTCGGAGTGCGCGAGCGGCTGGTGCGTCGACGGGGTGTGCTGCGCCTCCTCGTCCTGCCCGGGCCCGTGCCGGATCTGCTCGGTCGAGGGCCTCGAAGGCGACTGCGCGCTGGTGCCCAAGGGTCTGGATCCGGTGGATGCCTGTCCGGCGAGCGAGGTCTGCGACGGGCGCGGGAGCTGCGTGAGGCCGGACGGCGAGGCCTGCGGCAGCGGCGGGATCTGCCTGAGCGACATCTGCAAGGACGGCGTGTGCTGTGCGGAGCTCTGTGGAGGCTCTTGCGAGCGCTGCGACGGGGCCGCGCCCGGCGTGTGCGTGCCGGTCACCGGCGCCGAGGACCCGGACAGCTGCCGGGGCGGCTTCGTGTGCAGCGACGAGGGCGACTGCAAGCGCACGGTTGGCCAGCCCTGCAGCGCCGACTCACATTGCATCAGCGGTGCCTGCACCGACTGGGTCTGCTGCGCCGAGCGCTGTGACGGGGCCTGCCGCAGGTGCGACGGGGCCGCGCCCGGCGCCTGCCTGGAGGTGGCGGGGGTCGAGGACCCGGACACCTGCTCCGGCACGGTGACCTGCGACTCGAGCGCCGAGTGCAAGCCCAAGCGCGGGCAGCCCTGCGCGGCGGACGGCGAGTGCTCGTCGGGCTTCTGCGCGGATGGGCTGTGCTGCGACGGGGCCTGCGACGGGGCCTGCGAGGCCTGCGATCTGGCGGGCAAGGAGGGGAGCTGCGGCGAGGTGCCGGCGGGGAGCGATCCCGACGGCGAGTGCGACGACGTCGCGCGTTGTGACGGTGACGGCGCCTGCCTCCGCGTTCTGGGCGCGACCTGCGCCTCGGAGGTGGAGTGCCTGAGCGGGCTCTGCGCCGACGGCGTGTGCTGCGCGGAGACGGGGTGCCCCGGGACCTGCCGCTCCTGCGCGGTGCCGGGCTTCGAGGGGCGCTGCGCGTCTTTCCTCCGTGGGAACGATCCCGACGAGGAGTGCGAGGGCGCCGCGATCTGCGACGGACAGAGCGCCTGCATCGCCCCCGACGGGAGCCCCTGCGAGGCCGGGGCGGAGTGCGAGAGCAGGCACTGCACAGACGGGCTCTGCTGCGACACCGCCTGCAGCGGCGCCTGCGAGTCCTGCGCCCTCTTCGGTTTCGAGGGTACCTGCACCCGCCACGAGGCCGGGACCGACCCGGAGGGCGAGTGCTGGACCACCGCCCGCTGCGACGGCGCGGGGGCTTGCCTGCAGATGCAGGGCGAGTTCTGCCTCGGCGAGGACGCCTGCCTGAGCGGCCACTGCGCGGACAGCTACTGCTGCGACACGGCGTGCACAGATCCCTGCATGAGCTGCGGGCTCGTCGACTCGCGCGGAAGGTGCGAGCCGGTGCCGGCGAGGGACGATCCGGGCGGGGACTGCCCCTCGGGTCAGGTCTGCGACGGCGGAGGCGGCTGCTCCAAGCTCGACGGCGAGACCTGCGAAGACGGCGCGGGGTGTCTCAGCGGGCGCTGCGTGGACGGAGTCTGCTGTGATTCGGCCTGCGAGGAGATCTGCTACGCCTGCGATGTGCCCGGCTCCGTGGGATCGTGCACGGCCGTGCCCTCCGGGGAGGACCTGTCCGGCGACTGTGCCGTCGGGGGCGCCTGCAACGGTGCCGGCGGATGCCTGAGTCCACCCGGGAGCGACTGCGAGAGAGCCCAGGACTGCCTGAGCGGGTGGTGCACGACCGGAGTGTGCTGCACGAGCGCCTGCAACCAGCTCTGCGAGGTGTGCAACGCCACGGGGAGCGAGGGGACCTGCACGAGCGTGCCCGCGGGTGAGGACCCGGCCGACCACTGCGGGGAAGGCGGCGTTTGTGACGGTGAGGGCGGCTGCATGAAAGGCCTCGGCACGCAGTGCGACATCGGCTACCAGTGCCTGAGCGGCTTCTGCACCGACGGACTCTGCTGCGACGCCGAGTGCGCGGGGACCTGCTACGCCTGCGACCAGGAGGGCACCGAGGGCGAGTGCCTGCCCGTCCCGAAGGGCGAGGACATCGACGCGGAGTGCTCGGGCATCTCGATATGCAACGGCGAGGGGCGCTGCGTGTGGCCCGACGGCACGGGCTGCCAGTCCTGGCTGGACTGCCTCAGCGAGAGCTGCGCCGACGGGTACTGCTGCGACCAGGCCTGCGACCGCCCCTGCGAGGCCTGCGACCTCCAGGGCCGCGTTGGCGACTGCATAGCCTTCGCGGACGAGACGGACCCCGAGGACGACTGCCCGATCTGCCAGGTCTGCGACGGGGCGTCGGCCTGCAGGATGGCCGAGGAGGGCAACGATCCTTTGGAGGAGTGCTCGACGCAACAGGTGTCGACCTGCGGGAGGGACGGCGTCTGCGACGGAGCGGGGGCGTGCCGGCTCCACGCCGAGGGGAGCGTGTGCGTGGGCCAGACCTGCCCGAACGCGACCCAGTACAACCCGGACCGCTGCGACGGCGAGGGGAGCTGCGTGGACGGCGGCACCGAGGACTGCGGGCCCTACGTCTGCGGCTACATACCTCCTACACAGGACTGCCTGAACCCCCCTTGCGGCACGGAAGCCTGCCGTACCTCCTGCAGCCTGCACACGCACTGCCTCGGCACGCACTACTGCGCCGGGACCGTGTGCCTCCCGAAGCTCGACGACGGCGTGGCCTGCGAGACGAGTCCACAGTGTGTGAGTGGGCTCTGCGTGGACGATGTCTGCTGCGAGGAGCTGTGCGACGGTGTGTGCGAGCGCTGCAACAACCCGGGCCAGGAGGGCTATTGCCTGCTCGCGGCGCAGGTCTTCCCCAACGCCGATCCGGATCGCGAGTGCGGCGGAGTGTGCCGCGTCTGCGGTGTGCAGGGCAGCGCCGGGGTGTGCGTGGACGCCCTCGACGACACCGATCCGGACGAGGACTGCCCGACCGAGGCGAAGTCCACCTGCGCGAAGGACGGCCTGTGCGGTGGCGGGCAGTGCCGCCCGTGGGCCTCGGGGACGGAGTGCAGGGCGCAGATCTGCACCGGCTACCAGATCACCGTGAAGCGCTTCTGCGACGGCGCGTGGACCTGCACGCCCGAGCAGGCGACGGTCTGCCCCGGCGGCTTCATGTGCAACGCGAGCGAGACGGACTGCCGCAGCTCCTGCACCGAGGACTCGCACTGCCAGGAGCTCTTCTGGTGCGACACGGGCACCAACAAGTGCGAGCCCAAGAGGGCGCAGGGGGTGGCGTGTACGCAGGACAACCAGTGCCTCGCCGGCACCGACGGAGCCGAGCACTGCACCGACGGGGTGTGCTGCGACCTCGAGTGTGACGGCACCTGCGAGGCCTGCGATCTCTCCGCCTACGCGGGAGAGTGCCTGCCCTACCCGGCGAACACAGATCGGGAGAGCGAGTGCCCGGGGCTCTGCCGGTCTTGTGACGGCGCGCGTGCCTGCGGGCTGACGGCGAGGGGCTTCGACGAGGAGTGGGAGTGCACGCAGCAGCCGCCGGAGACCTGCGGCCTCGACGGCCTGTGTGACGGAGCAGGCCAGTGCGACTTCTGGGACAACGGCACGGTCTGCGTCGGCCAGACCTGCGTGGCCTCGACGCAGTACGAGACCGACCTCTGCGACGGGTCGGGCACGTGCGTGGACAAGGGCACGACGGACTGCAGCCCCTACATGTGTGGTGGGGCTGCGTGCAGGTCCGGCTGCGGCTCCGACACGCACTGCACGAGCGGCAACTTCTGCGTCTTCGGCAGCTGCAAGCCGCCTCAACCCAACGGCCAGACCTGCGCCCGCGGGGTGGAGTGCCAGACGGGGCACTGTGTGGACGGGGTCTGCTGTAACACCGCCTGCACCAACACGTGCGCCTCCTGCGCGCTCTCCAACCGCAAGGGCACGTGCAGCACCTACGGCGCCAACACGGATCCCGAAGGCGAGTGCAGCGGAACCTGCCGCTCGTGCAATGGCAACTGGGGCTGTGGCAACAGCTCCTACGGCACGGACCCCGAGAACAACTGCGGGCAACAGTCGGCGAGCACCTGCGGCCGGGACGGGCAGTGCGACGGAAACGGTGGGTGCAGGCTCTGGGCGAACGGCACCGTATGCAAGTCGCAGTACTGCTCGGGCTCGACGAGATACTACAATGACGTGTGCAACGGCTACGGGAGCTGCAACGACGGCGGCACCCAGAGCTGCAGCCCATACAAGTGCAGCGGCAGCTCCTGCCGCACGAGCTGCAGCAGCGACAGCCATTGCGTCAGCGGCCACTATTGCTCCGGCGGCAGGTGCTACGCGAAGAAGCGCAACGGCAGCACATGCGGCGGCGCCAACCCGTG
>CAZQPP010000078.1:0-10452 GCA_964594295.1 uncultured Myxococcales bacterium
GTTGGGCGGCGGGACGAGGAGCGCCTGCGCGCGGCATTCGCCCTGCTGCTCGAGAAGAAGCGCAAGGGCCACAAGGTCGGCTACCCGGCTCGTTTCCTGCGCGATCCCCTCCCCGGAGGCAAGGCCCACCGGTACCCCTGCCGCTGGGCGGGCCGCCTCTTCTGCTCCATCCTGCCCGACGGGCGGGTGATCCCCTGCAACCCGCTGCAAACACTGGGACGCGACTGGGTAGACGGGGCGCGCTCGGGCTACGTGGAGGCGATGAAGCGGATGCCCGCGTTCAGCTGCGAGGGCTGCGGCTCGGGCACGCCCGAGATCGACAGCCTGCTCTCCTTCCGGGTCTGGGATCTGATCTGAGGGAGGGCGCCGAGGTGGGCGCTCAGAGCCGTGGAGCCGCTACATTGCTTGCGCCTGGATCGGGCTTGGAATAACCTCCCGAGAGCCCTCCTTCGGGAAGAAACGGCTTCAAAGTCACGGGGTTTCAGCTCATGCGGAAGTTTGCCATCGCCGCCGCGGTCCTCGCCATTGCCGTCGCGGTCTTCCTCTGGCTGCGACACGCTCAAGAGGAAGGCGCGACAGGCGGCGACGCAGACTCCTCGAAGATCTTCGGCGACGACGCCGAAGGAGGCATCGCCAAGGAGGTGTGGCACGATCACACGGCGCGGAAGATCTTCAGCCGCCTCGCCCCCGACGTCATCTGGGAGTTCATGGCCGACCCGGGAGATCCAGGGGAGGACCAGGGCAAGGCGGCCGTCCGGGAGCTCTTCGAGGAGGAGTTCGCGAAGCCCTTCCCGGATGAGCAGCTCCTCATCTCGCGCCGCTTCGTCTCCGGGGAGCTGATCGTAGACGAGCTCTTCGCCGCCGGTACGCACATGGGGGTGTACTCCGGCTTCAAGCCGTCGGGGAAGCGGGTGGGCGCGCCGGCGCTGTGGTTCCGCTGGTACCGCAAGGGCAAGCTCGCGAAGATCGTCACCTACTCGGACCGGGTCACCACCATCCTGCGGCAGCTCGGTCACCTTCCCCCGTCGTCGGGGCCCGTGCCGGAGGTGCCTCCAACCAACGCGGCCGCGGACACCTTCACAACCGTGAGCGGCCCCGGCAACGCGAAGCACATAGACGCCGTCAAGGCGTTCTACGCGGCCTTCGCCAAGCCGGACAAGAGCGCCTGGGAGGCCATGTTCACGGAGAACACCCGCTTCCACGACATGGCCGAGAACGTGGAGATCGTCGGCGTCGACGAGTACAGCAAACAGATGGAGGCCATGGAGAAGGCCTTCCCGACCCTCGTCGCAAAGATCGTAGACGCCTTCGCCATCGGCGACTTCGTGATCACCCGGGTGGTATGGACCGGTACCCACGACGGGCCCCTCGGCAAGCTCGAAGCCACCGGGAACACGGTGGAGATCAAGCAGGCGCAGGTCTTCAGGTTCGAGGCCGGCAAGGCCGCGGAGGTGCGCACCTACTCGAGCGCCCTGGACTTCATCCAACAGCTGGACCCACAGATTCACAGCTCCTTCTCCGCGGACCAGCGCGCCAAGGGCACCGTCGCCCCGGCCCCAACCACCCGCGGCACAAAGCCGCCACCCAAGCTGGACGTGCCTCCGCAGCTGCCCGCCGGCCTGCCCTACGACCCCAAGACGGGCCCGGACGCCAGCTCCTCCGCGGCCGGGAGCGATCCCGGGGTGGCGGGAGAGGACGAGCCGGCTCCGGAAGGCACGCCCGACAAGGAACCCGCGGCGCCGGGAGGAGCGCCCGAGAAGCCCAAGGAAGGGGCGCCCGAACCCGAGAAGGCGCCGGTGAAGCCGGGAGAGGCACCCGAGAAGGCACCTGCGCCGACCCCGGAGAAGGCGCCCGAGCCCGAGAAGGCACCCGCGCCCACGCCGGACAAGGCGCCCGCGCGCACCCCCGAGAAGGCCCCCGCGCCTGCACCTGACGAAGCGCCCGCGCCGACCCCCGCGAAGGCGCCCGCGCCGACCCCGGAGAAGGCCCCGCCGGCAGCACCGGGGAAGGCGCCCGAGAAGGCACCCGAGACGGCACCCAAGCTCGACACCCCCTGATCTCCGCCCTCAGGGCGCCTCTTCTACGGTCACCGGGGAGACGCTCACCCCGTCCTCTCGTGCAACCGCGTAGCGCAGGTAGCGCGGCCCCGCTTCGCTGGGCAGGTGCACGAATCGAATCACCGCGCCCTCGGGGAGCCTCAGCGGGACCCGCAGGTCTGCGTAGGCCTGCCCGTCGACCCGCACCAGCGGGAGCCAGGCGGGGGGCTCGATGCGCTGGTCCGCGTCGAGGATGGGCTCCTCGTAGACGTGAACGGTGCCGAGCCGGTCCCTGGCGATCAGGAGCATCTCGGGCTCCTCGCGCCACCCGACCGGCAGGTTCCGGATCAGGTAGACCCTTCCGTCCTCGATCTTCAGCGGCTCGACCTTCGAATCCCGGCCGCCCTCGTGGAAGAGCCGCTCCGACAGGACCGGCGGGCTGCCCAGTCTCAGCTCGAGGTCCCGGTAGACGGTCGCCGCGCTCCCCGCTGGAGGCGCGAAGAGAGCTATCGGGGTGTAGCCCCGCGAGCGCTCCCCCGTCCGGAGCACCCTGGCGACCGAGAGAGGCTTCACCTGAGACCAGTTGGGGCTCACCAGGGTGTTGACGTAGTCGGCGAAGGTCTCCTCGAACTCGCCGAGCTGTGGGTGGGACAGGATCTCCGCGAGCTGGTCGAAGCGCAGCGCGAGGACCCCGCCGCGGTATTGCCCGAGCTCCGCTCTGGGCAGCAGCGAAGGTGCGTAGCGGTCCCGGTCCCAGTCGACGAAGGCCGCCACCTCGCCGGCGGCCTCCTCCTGAACCTGATCCAGATCTGCGTGTCTCGGGAAGTACTCTCGCTCGAGCTGGTAGACCCGGGCGTCGACCGGCGCCTCGTAGCCCCTGACGCCGGCATGGAAAGAGAGCGGCAGGACCAGCCCCAAAGCCAGCAGGGCCAGGCGCTTCCACCAGGCGGTCCCCTTGTCGACCGCCCAGGCCACGCCACCGGTCATGACGAGGACGACCGGCAGCAGGACCGAAGCCGGGAGCCCCATCTTCTCGGGCTCCGACCAGTTCGACTGGATCATGAGGAAGGCGAGAAGCGGCGCGAACCACATGACCAGGAGCCAGGTCACCCAGCGCTCTCTGCGGTGCAGGTAGACCAGGCCGGCCGGGACGAGGGCCGCGAGGAGCAGCCCGAAGCGCCGCACCAGGTCCAGGGGGAAGGCCAACAGCGTCGGGAACCCGGTCGAGGGCGAGCGGAGCAGCTCCTCCGTGAAGGGGAAGCTCAGCATGAGCGTGGACTCGAAGTCCAAGCCCAGGAACGAGTGCTCGAAGGAGGGGCGCATGGCCCCGTCGTCTATGATGTTTCCGGAGGAGAGGAGCTGGTAGAGGTGCTTGACGACGTAGGGCAGGCCGAGCAGGCACATGCCCGCGAGGGCTCTCAAGACGGACAGGGGCGGCTGCTTCACCCGGCGCCAGAGGTAGACGAGCACGAAGGGCAGGACCAGGGCTCCGACGTGGCGCACGCCCAAGAAGACGCTCATGGCGGCACCGGAGAGGAAGGGCGCCGGAGTGGGCCTGAGCATCAAGGTGATCGCCAGCGAGCTGTAGCAGAGCGCCAGGAAGTTCTCGTCGACCACCTGGACCGACAGGGAGTAGGGGTTGAAGGTCAGCAGGAGGGCGGTCGTCCAGGCGGCCCATCTCTTCTTGAAGAGGTAGAGCCCCGCCAGGTACCCGAGGCCCGGCAGCAACAAGCCCTGCAGCGCGAAGAGGAGCCTGAAGCCGAAGACTCCGAAGACCGCCATGAGGGGGGCGATGAGGAGGGTCGGGCCGCTGCGCTGCCCCTGGTTGAAGATCAAGAAGCGGTGGCGCCCCTGCTCTGCGCTTGGCAGGGTCTCGCTCAGGCGGTGGTCGAGGGTGCCGTCGCGGGTGCCGAGGGAGATGAGCTCCGGCTGCAGGTAGTTGGCGACGACGCTCGTGGATGCGCGGACCTTGCAGCTGTCCTGGATGAGGGAGTCCTCGTCGTAGTGAAGGAGGTAGAAGCCGAAGGACAGGGCGGTGAAGACCCACAGCGCGACGAGGTTGCGCGATGGACGCGTCCAGCGCGGGCGCAGCTTCGGGCGCCAGTCGTGGCGACCCATCCAAAGCGGAGCGAGGACCGCCACGACGACCGCCGCCGCGAAGAACACCCCCTCGCGCTCGAGGTGGATGGGCGCGAAGAGGTTCCCGAAGCCAGCGCCGAGGAAGGCGGTCACGTTGACCAGGACGACCCCGAGCCCGACCGAGAAGGGGAGAGACTCCTCGGGGCGGCACGAGGGCAGGGCCACGGCGCAGGCGATCCTCCCCGGCAGGTAGTAGACCAGGACGAAGAGGAGGATGAAGAGGAGCGCGTTCGCCAGCATCAGGCGCGTGACCCGGATGAGGAGGGCGGCAAGAGCCTACGCTCGGAGGTCTGCTCAGGTCCAGGTGGGAGGTAGCAAGCTGGAGACTGGAGGCTGGACGCTGCTAGGCTCGTGTGCATCCTGAAACTCGCGTTTCAGGATGCAGCGATTAGCGGTTAGCGATTAGCGGTTAGCCGGAATGCAGTGATCTCAGGTGCCTGGCTAACGGCTAACAGCTAACGGCTAACAGCCCCCGTCCTGAAACGGGAGTTTCAGGACGGGAACTAGGCTCGCCCCGACCTTCTACGGATGGATCTCGCATGACGCGGCTTTGCTTCGTGTGCCTGGGCAACGTGTGCCGCTCGCCCACGGCTCAAGGGATCTTCGAGAAGCTGGCCGCGGAGCACGGCTGCGCCGAGAGCTTCTCCTGTGACAGCCGGGGCGTCGGGGTGCGGCCCGGGAACGAGGAGCCCGATCCCCGCGCGCTAGAGGCGGCGGCCGGGCACGGCGTCCACCTCACGGGGCGTTCCACAGCTTTTGCTCCCGAGGACTTCGCACGCTTCGACCTGGTGCTCGCGCTCGACGAGGCCGTGGCCGACACCCTCCGAAAGATGTGCTCGTCGGAGGTTGAGCGCGCCCGCGTTCGTTTGCTGCGCTCGTACGCCCCTGCGCCACACCGCGGCTCGGACATCCCGGACCCGTGGTTCGGCGGCGCGGAGGGCTTCGAGCTCGCCTTCGAGCTCTGCCGCTCTTCCTGCGAGGGCCTGCTCGACGAGCTCAGAGGTAAGAGCGACGCTTGTCGCGAGCCGGGAGATCCTCGCCGCCGAAGGTGAGCCGCCGCAGCCACAAGAAGAACCTGCCCGCGAGGAGCTGGCGGTTGCGGTGAGGGCCCGTGTGTGCGCGCTCGCCCCTCAGTTCGAGCTGACCCTGCCTCGAGAGCCTCCCCAGCCTCAGCTCGAAGACGTCGGCCCCGCTGTAGCGCTCCAGCAGGGCGTCCGCGCTCAGCTCGCCGCCGGCGCAGTCGATCTCGTCGAGGATTCGGGTGCGGATGGAGGACTGGCCGAAGCTCACGGCGTCCGCGTAGGCGTAGGAGACACCCGCCAGCACGATGAGATCTGTGGCCCAGCGGCCCACGGCGTCCCAGGAGAAAGCCGCGCCCCAGGAGAATAGGGCGCTGACCACGGCGAAGGCGACCCAGACCGCGAAGAAGGCGACGAGGAAGGAGCCCAGAACGGAGCGCCCGGGCAGCAGCCGGTAGGCTATCCAGTGCGCCACGGCTACGGGCCCCAGCATCAGCAAGGGGACGGCGACGCTCAGCCAGGAGGAGCCCATGCGCTCAGCCCTCCATCGCGGCGCTGGTGAGCGGACGGCGCACGGCGCGCACGAAGCCCAAGAAGAGCTTGCCCCGCATGGTGAGCCTGTAGATCTCGGCGTCGCGCCGCACCCAGCCCGCCTGGCAAAGATCAGCGAGGCGCACGAGGATCTCGTCGTCGTCTCCCCAGGTGGCGCGCAGCTCCTCGACGGGCACCCCGTCGGGCCCGCCGCGCTCTACGCGCACGAGCATCGCCGCCGAGGGGCTGTCGTCGGCGACGGCGCAGTAGGTCGACAGGTACACCCCCCAAACGCCGAGAGCTGCCAGCAGGGCGCGCGCCCACCCGGGCCCGTCTTCGGGGCAGGGCAGCGCTCCCGCCAGGGCGAGGGCCCCCAGCAGCCCCGCCGCCAGGGCGAAGAGGACCATGAGCCAGCCGACCGAGCGCGGCACCAGGCGCCCGCGCCAGGCCACCACGTGCAGGGCGAAGGCGAGGGCCGGGACGGCCACACCGAGGAGCAGCTCAGCCACGAGAGCTCGGGTGGGCGGGAGTGCGTGTCTGCCTGATCCCCATCGACCGGGATGCTAGCGTCGGCCGACACCACGCCGCAAGGGCGCCCAGCTGATCGCCGAGTCGACAGGCCTTTCCAGTTTGAGGCGCCGCGTGCTTCAATGCCGTCCCATGAGGGAGCTCCTGTCCTACCTGCGGCCGCCCGACCGGCGCGCCGGGCTGATCCTCCTGACCGCCGCCATCGTGCCGGTGCTCTACGTCTACAACGGCACCGCCGAGTTCTACCTCGCGCAGGTGGCGCCGCTCCTCGGGCTCGAGGACCACCCCCTCGCCGACGTGCACGCGCGGCTCTACCAGTTCAGCGCGGTCTTCGTGCTCTTCTTCCTCGCGCCGACCCTGCTGACCCGCCTCGTGCTCGGCGAGGGGCCGTCGCGCTTCGGCTGGTGCGTGGGCGACTGGCGCTTCGGCCTGAAGTTCACCCTCATCGCCACCCTGGTGGCCCTGCCCTTCATCTACGTCTCCGCCGGGCAGGCCGACTTCCAGGCCGAGTACCCGCTGTCGAAGCAGGCCGCCGCCGACCCGGTGCGTTTCCTGCTCTACGAAGGCGCCTACCTGCTCTACTACGTCGGCTGGGAGTCTCTCTTTCGGGGCACGATGCTCTTCGGGCTGCGAGAGCGCTACGGCTCATGGGGCGCCATCGCGTTCCAGTGCTTCCCCTCCATCCTCATCCACATCGGCAAGCCCGTGGGGGAGACGTGGGCTTCGGTGGCCGCAGGCTTCCTCCTCGGCGCGGTGGCGTTGCGCACCGGCTCGATCCTCTACGTCCTGGCATTCCACTACGCCATGGGCATCTTGAACGACGTCTTCTGCGCCATGCGCGCCGGGCTCTTCTGATGCGGGCGCTGGTCACCGGCGGGAACGGGTTCATCGGCAGCCACGTCGTCAAGCGCCTCGAGGCCTCCGGGCACGACGTGCGCGTGATGGCGCAGCCCGGCACCTCCCTGGACGCCGTCGCGAACACCGCCGCCGAGGTGGTCTACGGGGAGCTCACCGAGCCCGAGACGCTGCAGAAGGCCTTGCCGGGCATCGACACGGTGTTCCACCTCGCCGCCAAGGTGGGCGACTGGGGGCGTCCCGAGGACTTCGAACGTGTGAACGCCGGAGGCACCCGCTCCATGATCGACGCGGCCGAGTCGGCGGGGGCGCGCCGGTTGGTGTTGGTCAGCAGCGTCGCCGTGCACAGCCTCCGCAAAGGCGGCATCTCGGAGGGCGACGAGGACCTGCCCCGCGACAACACCGAGCTGCCTTACTCCGTCTCCAAGATCCACGCCGAGGACACCCTGCGCGAGGCCCACGACGCAGGCCGGCTCGAAGGCGTCGTCGTGCGCCCGGGGCTCTTCCCCTTCGGCCCCGAGGACCGCACCTCCTTCCTCCCGCTGATCCAGAAGATCGGCGCCTACGCCCACGTCGGCGGCGGCCGCGCCACCGTGGGCACCGCCTACGCCGAGAACCTGGCCCACGGCATCGCCCTCGCCGGCGAGGTGGAGGGCGCCGCCGGCCGCACCTACGTCATCGCGGACGGCGTCCGCATCACCTGGCGGGAGCTCATGGACCGCATCTGCGACGAGCTGGGCCGCGAGCGCGTCCGGCGCTCCGTCCCCTTCGCCGCCGCGTGGGCCGCTGCCTGCGTCGTGGAGGACGCCGCCCGTCTCCTCAGGCTCGAGCGGCCGCCCCTGCTCACACGCTACCGTGTCCTGGTGGCCTCCCGAGACTGCTACTTTCACCCGGGCCGCGCCCGCCGCGAGCTCGGCTACGAGCCCGTGGTCGACCTCGACGAGGGCATACGCCGCACGGTGGCCTGGGTACGCGCGCAGATCTGAGCCGCCCCCGGTCCGGCACGACGAGCCGCAGGGCTCACCCGGGCGCCCTCTCAGGTCGGCGGGATCCGGCGGCCCGCGGCCGGGGCCAGCCACTCGGTGGGCACGACACGCCGCACGTGATCGGCGAGGGCGTCGCGCACCGCAGCGCGCACCTCCGTCCTCCTCGTGACGAAGGCGATCTCCCGGAAGGGGGTGTCACCGGCGAAGGAGAGCACACGCTCCGTGCGCACCTCCTCCGGCAGGTCCTCCACCGCGAGAGCCGGCAGCACGGTGAACCATTCCCCCTGATCCACCACCCGCAGAAGGGTGGCGATGCTGGCGGTCTCCATGCGAAAACGGGTCGTCGCGTCGACGCCGCTCTGCAGCGCGCATACGTCGAGCACCTGGGTGCGGAGGCAGTGCCCCTCGCTCAGGAGCACCATCCTCTCGAGCGCCAGGTCGGAGACCGCGACGGCGCCTCCGGAGGCAGGCGGCCTCTCCATCTGCGGGGAGCAGTAGATGCGCAAGGGCTCGTCGTACAGGCGCAGCTCGCGGATGCCGTCCTCTCCGAGGGGGGTGGCGAGGATGCCGCCGTCGAGCTCATCACGGCGCAGGGCCTCGACGATCTGCGCGGTGGGGAGCTCGCGCACGCTCAGCTCCACCGACCCGTGCTCGCGGCCGAACGGGGCGAGGAGACGTGGCAGCAGGCTCGGGGCGACCGTGGGGATCACGCCCAGCCGATAGGTGCCGGCGAGGTCGCCCTTGAGCGAGCTCACGACGTCGTCGATGCGCCGGTGCTCGTCGACCACTCTCTGGAACTGCGGCAGCAGGAGCTCGCCGGCCTCGGTGAGCGCGATGGGGCGGGCGCTGCGGTCGAAGAGGCGGGCGCCGAGCTCGTCTTCGAGCTTCTGGACCTGCATGCTGAGCGCGGGCTGCGTTACGAAGCACGCCTGGGCGGCCTTCGAGAAGGAGCCGACCCTCGCGACGGCGAGCGCGTACTCGAGCTGGGTCAGGGTAGACAGGAGCTCAGCCCCAGCAGCCGACCGGTGGATCCTGGCAGCGCAGGGTCTCGAGGGCGCGCCTCTCGGCAGGGAGCTGCGAGACGGCGTGGCGCAGCGCGGTGCGCACGCCCTCCTCGAGGACCGGGTGGTAGAAGGGCAGGCTGAGGGTGTCCTGCGCGCTCAGCCCAGCGGCGACGGCCCAAGCCAGCAGGTGGGCGAGGTGCTCGCCGTTCGGTGCGATCAGCTCGGCGCCGAGGAGGCGGCCGCTCTCGCGCTCGGCGTAGACGTGCAGCAGGCCCTTCTCCTTGAGCTTGACGATGGCCCGGCCCTGCCCTTCGTAGCTCACCTCGCCGGTGACGAAGTCCACGCCCTCGGCGACGAGCTGCTCGTGGCTCTTGCCGACGACGGCGATGTTCGGGTCGCTGAAGGTGATCGCAAGCATGGTGCGGCGGCGGAAGCACTGGTCCTTGTCGCGCACGGCGTTGTAGCCGGCGATGCGGCCCTCGTCGGCCGCCTCGTGGAGCAGGGGGCGCTCTGCGTTCACGTCGCCCGCGATGTAGATCGGCAGCTCCCCGACGCGGAAGGTGCCGCCGTCGAAGGCCGGGATGGGCCCGTTCATCTCCAGGCCGAGGTCCTCGAGGCCCAATCCGGTCAGGTTGGGACGGCGTCCCATGGCCAGGAAGGCCCTGTCCACCGCGTGCTCTTCACCGCCGGCGCTCACGACGAGCTTGCCGTCGCGCTCTTCGAGGCTGTCGACCCCGGTGAGGGCCACCGGCATCTCTGCTCGAAGCAGCTCGACGGCGTAGTCCTGGAGCTTGGGGCTGCTCAGGCCGCCGAGGCGCTTGTCGAGGGTGAAGACCCGGACCTGCGTGCCGAGCCGAGACAGCGCCTGGCCGAGCTCCAGCCCGATCACGCCGAGCCCTATCATGGCGACCGACTCGGGCAGATCTTCGAGCTCGAAGAAGCTGTCGGTGTCGATGAGCCTGTGCTGAAGGGCGCGCCAGGGCCCCGGCACGATGGGGCTCGAGCCGGTGCCGATGACAACGCTCCCGGCCTTGATGCGCTCCTCGCCGTCTTCGCCGGTGACGATGAGCTCGGTCGGGGAGAGGAAGCGGGCGCGGCCGCGCAGCAGCTTGGAGGCCATCCACTCCTCGCTGCCGCGCAGCACCCCGCCGACGAAACGATCGCGCAGCTTCCTGACGTGCGCCATCACGGCCCGGCCGTCGACGCTGAGGGCGTCGCCGCCTCGGATGCCGACGCCTTCGAAGACCTCGCGGCGATGGAAGGCGTTCGCCACCTCGATCAGGACCTTGGAGGGCATGCAGCCGACCCGGGCGCAGGTGGTACCGAGGGGCCCGTCGTCGATGACGACGTAGCT
>CAZQPP010000078.1:10472-21351 GCA_964594295.1 uncultured Myxococcales bacterium
CGGCGGGCGGAGAGGCCTGCGGTGCCGGCTCCTATGATGGCGACGTCGAAAGCGCGCATTCTTCGCTCCGTGGGTTGAAGCATCCCTACGCGGGGTGCTCGTTGGCTAGGCCTGCTTGTCCTTCGCCGCGAACCACTCCTGCAAGGCGTCGAGGCCGGGGATGTGCTCTCCGTCGATGTAGATCTGCGGAGCGGTCTTCTTGCCGGTGACGTTGCGGAGGGTCTTGTAGCTCAGGCCGTGGTCGAGCAGGATCTCCTCGTAGGCGTAGCCGCGCTCGGTGAGGAGCTTCTTGGCCTTGATGCAGAAGGGGCAGCCCGGCTTGGCGAAGATGGTGACCTCGGGCGGGACCTCGCCGCCGAGGTAGTGGAGCATGGTGTCGGCGTCGGAGACCTCGAAGGGGTCGCCGGGCTTGTCGGGCTCGACGAAGATCTTCTCGATGACGCCGTCGTTCACGAGCATCGAGTAACGCCAGGTGCGCTTGCCGAAGCCGATGGCGTCCTTGCCGACGAGCAGGCCCATGCCTTCGGCGAACTCGCCGTTGCCGTCCGGCAAGAAGAGCACGTTGTCCGCGCCCTGGTCGCGCTTCCATGCTTCCATGACGAAGCCGTCGTTCACCGAGACGACCGCCACCTCGTCGACGCCGGCGGCGCGGAAGGCGGGCACGAGCTCGTTGTAGCGGGGCAGGTGGGAGGAGGAGCAGGTCGGGGTGAAGGCGCCGGGCAGCCCGAAGACGATGACCTTCTTGCCGGCGAAGACCTCGGCGCTGGAGATGTGGCTCCAGTCGCCGTCCTTGCGGGCGTGGAAGGTGAGCTCGGGGACTCGCGTGCCTTCGCGCTCGGCGGGGATGTTCTCGAACATGGCAATAGACTCCATGGGCGGGGGTTCTTTCTGCGCCGCCGCTGGTGGCGACGACCGAAAAATGACAAGCAGAGGCTGTTAAGTAAAATCGTTTGTGCTGCTGATATCATAGTTTCTGCTTATATGCGGCCGGCTCGTTGGACGCCTGCCTCCACGGAGCCGTAGAACCGTCGCGCCGAGGCGTGGATCTTGCAGCCTCCCGCGCCGCCCAGCCGCCAAGACCTGTCCGCGCCGAACATGCTCCCCTCGCCGCCAAGCCCTTTGCCCGAAACCGCTTTCTCGGAGGTCGAGTCCGTCCTCTGGCTCGTGCGCCTGCGCTGGGCCGCCATCTCGGCGGTGGCGGTGGTCGTGAGCGTCGCCGCAGCGCTGGGGGTGCTGCCCGCCCTCTGGCCTCTGGTCCTGGTCGCCGCGGCCATGGGCGCCGCGAACATCGTGTTCGCGTGGTTCGCCAGGCCCGACAGGCGCGCTCCGCGCCGCTGGCTCACCCTCCAGATCCTCCTCGACATCATCGCCCTGGCGGCGCTGCTCCACTTCAGCGGCGGCGCCGACAACCCCTTCGTCGTGCTCTTCGTGCTCCCGATGGTGGTAGCGGCCATGCTGCTCCCCCTCGGGACCGGGCTCCTCCTGGCCCTGGCCACGACCACTCTGTTCGGGACCATAGTCGTGCTCGAGGCCTCCGGCTTCCTCACGCACCACTCGCTCAGGATCGGCACCCATCACCTCGTGGAGCACCACCCTGGCGGAGCCATCTGGCGATCCGGCCTGTACATGGTGGGCTACTTCGTCGCGCAGCTCGCGGCCCTCTCCGGGACCGTCTTCTTCGTGCACTCCCTCGCCGAACGTTTCCGGCGCGCCGAAGCGCGGCGGCGGGAGCAGGCACACGTGGCCGAGTCGCGGGAGCGCCTCGCCCGCATCGGTGCCCTGAGCGCCGGCGTGGCCCACACGGTGCGCAACCCGCTGCACGCCCTGCTGAGCTGCCTCGAGATCCTGCAGCGACGCCTCGGCGACGAAGACCCCTCGGTGGGAGAGACGCTCGACCTGATGGGACAGGGCATCGACCGCATCGAGCGGGTCACGCGGAGGTTGCTGGCGCTCGGCGGAGAGCAAGCCGAGCAACGATCCACGATCGACCTGAGGGATGTGCTCGACGACGCGCTGAGCTTCGTCGACGTGCAAGCGCGCAACCGCGGTCTGGCCATCAAGCGGGAGCTTGCCGAGCTGCCGATGGCGCGCGTGGACGCCGATCGCCTCATTGACGCCTTCTCCGGCGTGCTCGAGAACGCCGTGCGGGCGTGCGAGGAGGGCGATCGCATTACCCTCCGCCTGATCGCTCCCGGGCCCGACGGGGCGGGTCCCACGGTAGAGGTGGAGGACACCGGGTGCGGCATGTCCGCCGAGGTCATGGGGCGGGTCTTCGATCCCTTCTTCACCACGCGCCCCGTGGGAGAAGGCACCGGCCTCGGGCTGGCCATCACCAGGCGGGTCATCCTGGACCACGGCGGGAGGGTCGAGCTTGAGAGCGAGCCTGAACGTGGCACCATGGTACGCATCGTCTTCCCCAAGGAGATCCTGGTCGCGTGACGAGCCCCCCCCCAGAGACATCCGAGCTCCGCGTGCTCGTGGTCGACGACGACGCCCTGTGCCTCCGGACCACGGTCCGCCAGCTCGAGGACGCGGGATACGAGGTGCTCGGCGCCGCCGGTGCCAGGGAGGCCCTGGAGCGCCTCGCCGCGGGCGCCTTCGACCTCGTGCTCTGCGACCTCTGCATGCCCGACATGGACGGCATGGAGCTGCTCCAGCTCGTCCGCGAGCGCTACGAAGGCGTCGACATGCTGATCATGACCGCCTACGGCTCGGTCGAGACCGCAGTGGAGGCCATCCGCAAAGGCGCCGCCGACTACCTGACCAAGCCCTTCCACTTCGAGGAGCTCCAGCAGCGCCTGCACACGATCTCGGAGATCAGGCGCTATCGGAAGGAGCTGCGCGAGCTGCGCGAGGCGATGCAGGCCGGCGCCCGGGACGGCGGAATCATCGGGCGCTGCCCCCAGGTCCGCGACGTCGTCGAGCTGGTGCGGACCTTCGCGGCCCACGCCGCGCCGGTGCTGGTGATAGGCGAGACCGGGACGGGCAAGGAGCTGGTCGCGAGAGCCCTTCACGGGCTCGGCAGCCGCTCGCGGGGCCCCTTCGTGGCGGTTGGCTGCGGCGCCATCCCCGAGACCCTCGCCGAGAGCGAGCTCCTCGGCCACGAGCGCGGCGCGTTTACGGGGGCGGCGTCACGTCACGCGGGGGCGTTCGAGCGAGCCCACCGCGGCACGCTGCTGCTCGACGACATCGACGACCTGCCCGCTCCGGTGCAGGCCAAGCTGCTCCGGGTGCTCGAGCAGGGGACTGTCGCTCGCGTCGGCGGCAGCTCGGAGATCGACGTGGACGTGCGGGTCGTGGCCACGACCAAGGTGGACCTGAACGACCTGGTGAGCGACGGCGGCTTCCGCCCGGACCTCTACTACCGCCTGCGCGGCCTCGAGCTGCGCCTGCCACCGCTGCGCGAGCGGGGCGACGACGTGTTGCTGCTCGCCGAGCACTTCCTGAACGAGCGGGCGGTCGCGCTGGGCCGGGATGTCTCGTTCGTGCGGCCGGAGGCTGCCGACACCCTCAGGGACTACTCGTGGCCCGGCAACGTCCGGGAGCTTCGATACGCCATGGAGTCGGCCGCGGTGCTCTGCGGAGGGGCGGACATAGGGCGGGACCACCTGCCCCAGCACGTCAGACAGGGAGAGGAAGGCCTCGCCGACGACGTGGTGTGCCTCGACCTGACCGGCAGGACCACGGTCAACCTGCCCGACGCGCTCCGCAAGGTGGAGCAGGAGCTCATCGCCTGGGCCATGGACAAGGCGGACGGACATCAGGGGCGGGCCGCCGAGCTCCTCGCGGTGCCCCGCACGACCCTCCAGAGCAAGCTGAAGCAGGGCTGAGCTTTCGCCGGCACGGTGCTGCTGCCTGAGGCTATCTGTTGCCCAAATCTCGGCACGAATGCCGAGAACTCGGCAAAAACGCAGAAACCAGCCGTCAACGCTCCCCGCAGCGACCGTATTTTCTGCAATTTCTTGGATTTAGGACGCCTCTGGTCGCCCTTTCTCCCTCCGACCGGTGTTGGGGCTTGCTCGCGCCCTCGCCCTGGAGACGGTGGAGAGATCCTCGGATCGAGGCGGGCGCAAAGAGGCTCTCGGGGCCGACTTGGCCTGGATCATGCGTGTAGGGGCCTCTCCAACTCATCTACACCGACCTGGCCCCACCGGCGCGACGCCTGGCGGGGCTCTCAAGAGAGGACAGCCAAATGCGGATCGCCACGACGAACTTGCTGGCCGTCGGAGTCGCCGTCGCGGCGTTGCTCGCCGCGGGGTGTGAAGGCTCCGAGGGCACGACGGGAGCGGCCGGAACAGACGGCGCGGCCGGGATCTCCTGCTGGGACCTGAACGAGAACGGGGCCTGCGACGCCGACACCGAGGACACCGACGGAGACGGGGAGTGCTCGGTCACCGACTGCGCGGGCGCCGAGGGCGACCCGGGCAAGGACGGAAAGGACGGAGACCCCGGAAAGGACGGTGAAGCCGGAAAGGACGGCACGGCAGGCACCGACGGCGCAGCCGGGATCTCCTGCTGGGACCTCGACGGCAACGGCGCGTGCGACGCCGCCACCGAGGACATCGACGGGGACGGCTCCTGCACCGCCGCGGACTGCGCGGGCCCCATGGGCGAGAAGGGTGACACGGGCAGCGGCTTCGAGCCCCCGAGCTACGTCGGCAGCGCGAAGTGCGGGGAGTGCCACGCCGCCGAGTACGCCGAGCACATGAACAGCGGCCACCCCTACAAGCTGACCAAGGTCGTGGACGGCAAGAAGGTCGAGCGCCCCTTCGACAACGTCACCGGCGGCGTGCCCGACCCGGCCGACATCCCGGGCTTCGATCCTGCCCTCAGCTGGAACGACGTCAGCTACGTCATCGGCGGCTTCGGCTGGAAGGCCCGCTACGTCGGCACCGACGGCTACATCATCACTGGCGCCGCCGACACCGGCACGACCCAGTGGAACTTCCCCAAGGACTTCGGCAACGGCATCACCTTCGACGAGAAGTGGGTCGCCTACAACGCCGGCAAGCAGAAGGCCTACAACTGCGGCAGCTGCCACACCACCGGCTGGGTTCCCTGCCCCGATGGCGCCGCGGCGGACGATCCCTGCCGTCAGGACGGGCTTCCCGGTATGGCCGGCAATTTCTTTGCCGGCGGCGTCCAGTGCGAGGCCTGCCACGGCCCGGGCAGCCAGCACGCCGAGCACCCCAACTTCGTGGAGGCCAAGGTCGACCGCTCTCCGGAGCTCTGCGGCGAGTGCCATATCCGCGACGCCGTCGAGTCGGTCAACGCCAAGGGCGGCTTCATCAAGCACCACGAGCAGTACGAGGAGCTCTTCGCGAGCAAGAAGCACTCCATGCGCTGCATCGACTGCCACGACCCCCACAAGAGCGTGCTCTACTCCGACGCCGATCTGGAAGAGGCGCCTGCCGAGCCCATCAACCCGGACGGCGGCATCAGGATCTCCTGCACCACCTGCCACGTGGGCTTCGACAGCAACCAGAAGAGCAACTACATGCAGAACAACCTGGCCTGCGTCGACTGCCACATGCCGAGGATCGTGAAGTCCGCCCAGGGTGACGCCGCCCAGTACAGCGGCGACATCCGCACCCACTTCTTCCACATCAACACGGCCGAGGGCATGTCCCAGTTCACCGCAGACGGCTCCGAGGCGGAGCCCTTCGTGACCCTGGACTTCTCCTGCAAGGTCTGCCATCGCGCCGACGGCTCCGCGTCCGACAAGACCGACGCCGAGCTCTCCACGCACGCGATGGGCTACCACGGTCAATAACACACCCCAGGCTGCGAGCCGGGGGCGGAGCGACGCCCCCGGCCGGGGAACCCTCGGGCGAGGCTCTCATCCTCTCGCCCGGCTCCGACCCCGGCCGGGGGCTTCCATTTTTTTGGCGCAGCCGCCCTACGAACCACGCCCCCGAGCGCGGTGCTCCGCGACCGACAGGCCCAGGCCGGCGGCCTGCACGACCTCCTCGATCCTGGCGGAGCGGGTCTTCTCCCGCTTGGCGCTGTACACCCAGTAGAGGGCCTGCTTCTTCACCGACTCCGCGAAGCCGTCGAAGGCGGCCCGCGCGTCGGGGTTCGAGTCAAGGGCCGCTTTCAGGTCCTCGGGCTCGAGGAGGGCGTCGACCGGGTCGAGCAGGGACCATGAGCCGTCGGCCTTGGCGGCTTCGATCTTGGCGAGGCCGGCTTCGGTCATCAGCCCGGCCGCGACGACTCGCGCGACCCTCTCCTTGTTCGGCTTGGACCACACGCTGCCCCTCTTTCGCGGCGTGTAGACCTGCATGTAGCGCTCCTCGTCGAGGCTGTTGACCAGGCTGTCTATCCAGCCGAAGCAGAGGGCCTCCTCCACGGCCTCGTCGTAGCTCACGCTGGGCTTCCCCGAGGCCTTCTTGAAGTAGACCAGCCAGACCCCCGGCGAGCCTTCGTGGTTCTCTTTCAGCCACCGGCGCCACGAGGCGCGGTCCGGAGCGCCGATCCGTTCGAGCTCGTCGAGCTTGCCCATGGCCCGAGCCTATCGTTTTGGCCGGCTCGAGTGATCCACCGACTCGAAGCCGAGCGCGTCGGACCCGGTCGCCGCGCGCCCTACTCGAGCTCCTCGAGGTAGAGCAGCGCCTCGCTGTGCTCGACCGCCGCGTCGGGGCTGAAGTAGGCTCTCGAGCCGGGGCTGTCGCGCATCAGGTAGTTCAGGAAGCCGATGCCGAATTGCCGGATCAGCCGGTGGGCGTCATCGGCCGGGATGTTCTCGGGCGCACAGCCGTCGGTCAGGGCGTCATCGGTGTGGATGTCGATCTGCTCGGCGATCGACTCGAGGTCCAGCGCACAGATGTCACTGAAGGTGAAGTGGCCGCCGTCCTTGAGCTCGAAGTAGCGCTTCGGCGCCGGCAGCCGGTCGTAGGCGCGCCGCATCTCAACCTCGGGGTCGAGGGTGTTGTCGTCGCTGCCGGCCATGACCATCACCGGCGTCTCGAGCTTCGGCAGGTGGTAGTTTCCGATGGCCAGCGAGACGGTGTGAGGCGCCATCGCCACGACGGCCTTGACGCGAGGGTCGCGGAAAGCGAGCAGGAAGCTGGTGAAACCGCCGAATGAGTGGCCGCTGATCGACACCCGGCCCAGGTCCATCGAGTCGTGGAAGAAGCCCACCTCGGCGCGGTTGCGCCGGACCATCTCCTCGAGCGTGTAGGCGGCGTCGAAGGGGCGCTCGAGGGCGTTGTCGAAGATCTTCTCGGGCGACCAGCCGCCGTCGTAGAGCAGGTCGTAGGTGGTGTTGCCGGCGTGGTCCATCGAGGCGACCACGTAGCCGTGGCTCGCCAGGTAGACGGTCCAGAAGACGCTCTGGAAGCGGATGCCGAAGGCGCCGTGGGAGAAGAGCGCCAACGGGTAGGGGCCGTCGTCTCGGCGCAGCTCGGCGTCGCGCACCTGCTGGACCTCCTCGGGCTCGACCGCCACCTCGGCGAAGGTCTCCTTCAGGTCCGGCGGGGCGTGGGCCTTCAGATCGATCTTCTCGAAGGGGCCGTCACGCGCCTCCTCGACGGCGGGGTACCACACCTCCACCACCACCTTGCGCTCCTGGCCCACGCTGCCAAGGGCGGTCAGCTCGATGGTCTTCACGCCGACCGGGAAGGGGCCCCAGTCGCTCGGGTCGGGCGCATGGTTGGGGCCGGCCGCGCAAAGCTCGCCGACGCAAGCCTCGGGCAGGGGCAGCGGCTCGGGGCCGTCGGGCCCGACTCCGCAATAGGCCGGGCTCGCGCGGCATTGGCCGAAGTCGCAGAGGAGGTTGTGCGCCGGAGCGGCGTCGCAGACCGTGACGGCCTCGCGCTCCGCAGCGCAGGCCTCGGAGCGGAAGCGCTCCTCGAGGATCGTCGCCTCGGTCAGCTTGTCCCGCGAGATGGCCGCGCCGCTTCCGTGCAGCGCGCCAACGCAGTCGCAGGAGTCTGGGGCGCCGACGAGGACGCATTCCTCCGCCTTCTTGCAGGGATGCGCGCCGCGGACCAGCTCGGCGAAGCGCTCGCGCACCTCGCCACAGGGGATCGCGCTGCCCGGGACGTCGGCTCCGCCTCCCACCGCGTCGGCGCCTCCTACCTGCGCCCTGGTCGCGCAAGCTCCGGCGATGCAGGCCGCTTCGACCGCGACACAGGACGGTCCGCTACGGCAGCCGCTCGGCGCGCCGGCGCAGAGATCTCCGAGGCGCGCCGCGACGGCCGCCACGAAGTCGCCCTGGCGGCCGTCTGCGAGGGCCACGTGGCAGCCGGAGACACGCGCGTCGACCGGACACTCCAAGAGCGGCTCGAGCAACGCGCAGTCGGCCGCGGTCGAGCACTCGAGCAGGCCTTCGAGCAGGCTTGGGGTCGCGAGGCTGAAGTCTTCGTCAAGCTGCTGGCAGGTGCGCGCGACGGTCCCGCCAGCGTCACCACCGTCGCCGCCGCCGCCGGTGTCCACCGCCGGGGCATCTTCGCCGCCGGAGCAGGCGGCGATGGCGACGCTGAGGAACAGCAGAACGGGGATTCGGCTTCGGCGCACGATCGAGCCTCTCGCTGGCTGGGGCTCGCCAGTCTTGCCAAAAACGCAGCTCGAGCCAACGCCGAACACCGCTCACCGGGGCAGACGCGGGCCCTGCGTGTGCGGGAGACGGCGCGGCTGTTTTGAGAGATCCACCCACTCGAAGCTCAGCGGCGGGCCCTGGTCCTTCAGGATCCCCCTGGTCTCCGCCGGCATGTGCTTCAGGGGCAGGTTGGTGACGGCCCGCAGGTCGTGGAAGACCTCGTCCGTGCCGTCGACGCGGCAGACGTAACCGTAGCTCCGGACCACGAGGGGCTTGCCCGCGACCTCGACCGTGGGCCCCCGCGTCGCGGCCGGCGGGTCGAAGTGGTCGCGCGCCAGGAATGTCACGTAGCGCGGCTCATGGGGCCCGGGGCCGGGGTCGAGGGTGATCTTGTGCCGCCCCTCGTGCTTGGAGACCAGGAGCCCGACACGATCGGCCGCGGGGACGCGCAGGTGCACCCAGAACCTCAGGTCGTCACCCATCTCGGGCCCGCACGGAGAACCCGAGACCTCGCTCAGCTCGGGCTCCCTCTCCGAGGTGTCGAGGGGGAAGCTCAGGTCCTTGGAGCTCCACTCGCGGTCTACGATCCATGCGTGGGTGGAGCCGGACTGGAATGGCCGGCCGCCGCCGACGTTGGCCAGCGCCGCCCCGAGGTGGCTCGGGTGCCTCGAGAATCGTTGCAGCGACGGCAGCACCGCCGCGGCCGCCATGCGCTCTCGGCTGCTGGCTCCCCCGCGGACGAGGTTCAAGCCCCCGCCGACGGTCACCCCGCCGACGACCTCGTAGCGCCTCCGGTCCTCGGGCAGCTCGACCCCGGCCAACCAGCGGGGCACGAAGGTCAGCGGGATGGAGAGGGCGACCAGGCCGAGCAGCACCCAGAGCCGCCTCCTCTTGTTCGAGAGCTCCGCCCCGAAGGCCGCGAGGGCGAGCGGCAGGACCGGCGCCCCGAGGAGCAGCCACGAGGCCTTCTCGTGGTCGATGTAGGCCAACACGAGCAGGAAGAGGCTGATCGGCAGGCTCCAGGCGAGGAAGACAGCCTTGAGCAAGAAGGGCCTCTCGCGGTGCCGCATGAACGCGAAGCCGATGACCGCCGCCGAGGCCGCCACGGAGCCGGCCGACTTGGTGCAGAGCAGGGGGAGCAGGAGCAGGGGAGGCAGGATGAAGCCCGGCGTGCGCACGAGCTGCTCGTGGAAGGGCCAGTTCAGGGGCCAGAACTGAAAGCTGAGACCGAGGATGGAGCTCTCCGCCCAGGAGCCCATCGGGTGGAACAGCGGGTTCCCGGCGACCAGCCAGGGGACCAGCAGCCACGGCAGAGAGCACAGGGCGGCGCTGGCGGCCCCCGCCAGGACGAGGCGGGGTTTCGCGCCGAGCAGGAGCAGGGCCGCGGGCGCGACCCAGAGCAGGGCGCCGAGCCGGCTGCCCACGGCGAATCCGAAGAGCAGCCCGGCGGCGACCACGACGCCGGCGTCTCTCTCCTCGCGGAGCAGCAGGGCGAGGAGCGCGAAGCCCGCCGCCGCCGCGAAGGCGCTCTCGTTGACCATGTAGCCGACCAGACCGTGCAGGCAGGCGAGGGTCGCCACGCCGACCGCGGCCTGTGCGAGGGGATGCCTGAGGAAGGCGCGGCTCACCAGGGCCGCGGCCCCGGCGACGACAAAGTAGACGAAGATCGCGCAGATCTCGATCCCGGCGCGGCCGCCGAAGATCAGGAACACGCCGAGGAAGGCGCCGTTGGCCGGCCGCTGGTCGTCGATGAGCAGGCCCTGCGCCAACACCGGAGAGGTGTCGTGGCTGAGGACGTGGGTCAGGTGGGCTCCGAGCTTGGGGTGGTAGAGGGTCCAGCCCGAGCCGTCGACCTGCTGGAGGAACAGGGAGCTGAGGTGGAGACAGGTGTCGAAGAAGCGCTCGCCGCGGTCCTGGATGTAGCTGACCTGCAAGAGGAGGACGGCGCAGGCCACGAGGAGGGCGAGCGCCAGCCAGTCTGCCCCCCTTCTCGCTCCGCGTGTCGGCTTCCACGGTATGCTGGCGAGGATGAGAGCAAAGGCGACGAGGCAGAGGAGGGGTCGCGACAGGTGCAGGCCGAAGGCCCACGCCGCGAGAAAGGCCAGGGGCGGGACGGTGCTCATCCCCAACGCGGCGGCGTAGATCCAGCGCTCCATGAGATCGGATCCTGGAACCAGCCTGCGGCTCAGGCAGTAGCCCGGGAGGACCAGGCCGGCCAGGATGGAGACGACGGCCAGAAGTGCGGACATTCTCGTGTGGTGCTGCTCCTGCAGGCTAACGCCATGCAGGCTAGTGTGCATCCTGAAACTCGCGTTTCAGGATGCAGCGATTAGCGGTTAG
>CAZQPP010000079.1:0-21042 GCA_964594295.1 uncultured Myxococcales bacterium
TGCACGTCCGGATCTGTGGGGGCCCGGGGTTGGTAACACCCCGGGCTACCCGACAATCCGCCGGCCATGGGCCGGTGGAGCCTGGTCGGTGGGTGGGCGTCGCTGTGATAAGGCTGTCGAGCCCGTGCGCGTCCGGCAGGAGCAAAATGAGCAGCGACCAGGCCGAGCCCCTGCGGATAACCTTCATTCGCACCTCCTGCTTGCTCATCGAGCACGGAGGGAGGGCGGCGCTGACCGACCCCTGGTTCGCGCGCACCATGCGCGGCCTGCCGGTGTTTCGCCGGCCCGGGGTGGCGCTCGACCGGTTGCCGCCGGTGGACCTCGTCATCGCGAGCCACCTGCACCCCGACCACTTCGACTGCGCCGCGCTGGCCAGGATGAAGGGCCGCGACCTGGTCGTGGCCGGCACCCGCGGCACGGGGGAGCGTTGCGCCTCGCTGCCAGTCCAGCGGGTGCTCGAGCTCTCGCCCTGGGAGGAAGCCGGGGTAGGGACCTTCACCCTGACCGCCACCCCGGCCGAGCACACCGGGCCTCCTCCGCCCGAGGTGAGCTTCATGGTGGGCTGCGGCCCGCACCGGGTCTACTTCGGCGGGGACGTGCGTTGGAGCGGCGCCTTCGCGGAGATCGCCGAGCGCTTCCCGCGCGTCGACGTGGCGCTCGTGCCCATCGGCGGCACCCTCATCTTCGGGCACCGCACGACCATGAGCCCCGCCGACGCGGCGAGGGCCTGCGACGTGCTCGGCGCGCGCTTCGCGATCCCCATCCACGAGGGAGGCGAGTGGCTGCCGGTCCCGCCGGCGAGCTGGCACCCGGGGCGCAGGCGCCGCTTCCCGGTCGAGCTGAAGCGCGCCGGGGTAGCCACCGCGCCGGTCGTGCTCGAGCCGGGGGAGACGGCGATCTTCGACGGGGCCGGGGTCCGGACGCTGCCCTTCGAGGAGCGCTTCGGCTAGCCGGTTCTCAGTTGGCGTCGAGCTGCACGACGAGGCGGAAGGCGCCGCGGGCGCTCGGTTCGGCGCCGTCGACGAGCAGGTAGTAGTCGTCCGCAGCGAGCCCCTCGACGCTGAAGCTCGCCCCGGGCCTCGAGGCGCTGCCGTCGCAGATCACGTCGACGCCCGTCTTGCAGTCGCCGCGGCGCAGGGTGAGGACCGGGGCCCACGGAATCCAGGGGTTCGTGTCCACGGAGAAGATCGAGGGGCCCGCGTCCTCGGTGAGCTCGAAGTGGAAGACACGGTCCGCGGCGTCGCTCCCACCGCACGTGCCCGACACTCGGTCCGAGGCGTCCTCGGTCGTGCCGAGCGCGAGCGCGCGGCCGCCGTCGTCGAAGCTGATCTCGCCGGCCGCGGCGCACCCGTTTCCCCCGGCATCTCCGACAGGGGGTGCGCGTTGCAGGAGTGCCTCGAAGCGCACGGGTGGCGTGTCCGGCGCGGCGTCCACGATCAGGAGGTAGCTGCCGGGCCCGGCGCTGCCCACGAGCGCCGGCGACGACGCGGCGCAGACGAGCTCGACGCCGCAGGCCGGCGGGGGCGTGTCGCCTTCCCCCTCCCCTTCGCTCTCCTCTTCGAGCTTGCTCACGTAGGCGTAGAGGTCTTCAGCCGCGCCGACCGGGGTCACCGAGACCATGAGCGCGGCGGCCTCCTCCAGCTCGAAGGCGTAGACCAGGTCCGGGCCGCCCTCCCCTCCGCAGGTGCCGGCCGCGTCGTCCGCCACGCCGGCGATCCAGCCCTCTACGAGCACGGACCGCGGCTCTTCCGCGCTCTGCGGCCAGGTCAGGGCCTCGGCGAGCTCGCAGGTGTCGTTGGCGGGCGTGGCGGGGAGCGCGGAGGGGGTGAACCTGAGGCTGAACCTGCCGGCGCGCGCGTCGTCGGCCGCCACGACGAAGGGCACGCGCTGGCCGGCCACAAGCTGCAGCTCGACCTCCGCCGTCCCCTCGGCCGTCCGCCCGCAGGCGCGCTCGCTCGCGCCTTCCTCACCGCAGGAGGCGTCACGCGTGAGCAGGGTCAGGGCGCCGAACCCGACCGGATCGAGGCGCGCCCGGAGCAGCAGGGGCTCAGTGGCCTCCACCTCCCAGACCGCGTCGCGCCCCGTCGCGTTGGGCCCCGCGCACGAGGGCTCGGGCTCGTCGACCTCGGCGACGCTCAGATCTCCCACGTAGGTGCGGGGGGAATCCTCCGGCCCGAGCGTCAACACCGTGGCGCTGTCGCAGGACTCGTTCTCCGGCGCCTCGAGCGCGGGGCCGAGCTCGACCTCCAGCCGGAAGCGGCCCTGCTCCTCGGTTGAGAGGCCGTCCGCGACGACGTACCAGTCCCCTGCCTCGAGGCGGTCGGCGACGAGCTCGGAGCTGCCGAAGCCCAGCACGCCGTTGTCGCTGCAGTCCACGTCGAGGCCCGCGGCGCAGTCGCCGTGACGCAGGTAGGCCACCGTGTCCCAGGAGCCACCCTCCGCGAGCATGCGAAAGACGCTCGGCCCGCGGGCCTCGGTCAGGGCGAAGTGGAACACCTGGTCCGAGCTCCCGGCGCCTCCGCAGCTGCCCTCGAGGTCGTCCGCCCCACGAGAGGTGTCCCCCGCGGCGGCAGCGAAGCCCGTGTCGTCGAAGCTCAGCTCCAGGGCGTCGGCGCAGGTGTCCCCGCCGCAGCTTGAAGGATCCAGGCCCTCGTCGACCTCGCCGTCGCAGTCGTTGTCCAAGAAGTCGCAGGTCTGCTCGTCGGCCTCCCAGGCCGGCGGGGTCGGGCACCCCCAGCCCTGCTCGCCCTCACACCTGGCCCGGACGCCGCCGCAGACGCCATCACCCGGGCACTGCCCCTCGGGCGCAACCACGTCCTCGTCGACGGCTCCGTCGCAGTCGTTGTCGAGGCCGTCGCAGGTCACCTCCTCGACCTCCCAGCCGGCCACGCCGGTGCACTGCCAGCGACCCTCCTCGCAGATCGGGCTGCTCGCCTCGCAGACGCCGGTGTCCGGGCAGACGCCCTCGGGTGCCTCGAGCTGCCCCTCGTCGACCTCGCCGTCGCAGTCGTTGTCTCTGCCGTCGCAGCTCACCTCGACCACCTCGAAGCTCCGCGGCGGAGGGCAGGACCAGCCCCCGGCGCCCGTGCACGTCGGAGTGCCCTCGAGGCAGACGCCGAAGCCCGCGCAGACGTTTGGCGGGGGGAGGAGAGCCTCGTCGGTCTCATCGTCGCAGTCGTTGTCGATGCCGTCGCAGGTCGTCTCGACCGCCTCGAAGGCTGCCGGGGGCGCGCAATCCCAGCCATCCCGGCCGAGGCAGCGCGGCGTCGCGTCTGCACACACTCCCGTCCGCGGGCAGACCGCCGCCGGAGCCACGGCGTCCTCGTCGGTCTCCCCGTCGCAGTCGTTGTCGAGGCCGTCGCAGCGCGTCTCCACGGCCTGGTGGGAGGAGGGCAGCAGGCAGCGCCAGCCCGCCGCGCCCGCGCACATGGCCCGAGCCGTGACACACACGCCGACGGGCTCCGGACAGGTGTCCTCCGGCGCCGACAGCTCCTCGTCGGTCTCCCCGTCGCAGTCGTCGTCTTCGCCGTTGCAGGCCTCCTCGCCCACGGGCTCGCAGGAGTCGCAGCTGGCCGGCGGCTGCACGTCGTCCACGCGGCCGTTGCAGTCGTCGTCTTTGCCGTTGCACTCCTCGGCGGAGGGCACGCAAGGCCGCTCCTCGAAGCTCCCGCTCACCTCGAAGCACCGGGTCTCCGAGAAGCGGTAGAGACGGCTGACGCCGCCCATTGCGTCAAGCGCGAAGCTCAGGCAGGCGCGGCCGCCGGGGGGCGCCGTGGCGTCGAGGATGAGGTCGAGCTGCAACAGCTCGGAGGCTGCGGCGCCGGGCTCGAGCTCGGCTTCGACCCGCGACGCGGCCGCGGGCACGTCGACCTCGAGCCACGGCGTGGTGGTGCGCGCCGAGACGGAGAGCCACGCCGGGGCCTCGGGTGCGCCCGCGAGGTCGTCGACCAGGGGCGCTGGAGGCAGCGCGACGTCTCCGGCGTTTCGGACGCCTATCTTCAGCGTCGCGCGCGCGCCTGGAGCCAGGCTCCCCGAGGCAAGCGCGACCTCGGCGAGCTCCACGAGGAGCTCCCCGCGCGGCGCCAGAGCGAGCTCCAGCGCGCCCAGGTCGTTGCCCGCGCCGTCAGCGAGCTGCAGGCTCAAGGGCAGCCCCACCCCGTCTTCGGCCTCGGCGGGGATGCGCACGACGAAGGGCGTTGCGGACGATGTCTCCGCTCCCGCGCGCAGGTGCCCGAAGGCGCGGCGGCTCCCCTCCTCCGGCACCTCTATCCCGTCGTCGCCGGCGGCCAGCAGGCCGGAGACCTCCTCGAAGCTCGCGCCTTCCGCACCGCGCAGGCGCACGGAGATCGCCACCTCCTCACCGGCGTCCGGGACTCCGTTGTGCGCGCCCGGCCCGGGCTCCTCCCCGGCGGGCGGCCCATCACGCACCACGCTCAGGGCGGCCAGGGACACTCCCTCGGCCACGCACGCGCCGCCCCGGCATACCTGACCGTCTTCGCAGGCCCCCTCGGGCGCGGCCGGCCCGCAAGGCAGGGCCGTGCACACGCCTCCCTCGCAAACCTGCGCGCCCGGACAGGCGCCGTGCTCGCGCTCCGGCCCACAGGGCGGGAGCACGCACCGCCCCGCGACGCACTTCTCGCCCTCGCCGGGGCAGATCCCCTCGGGCGCGGCCGGGCTGCACACCGCCGCGGCCCCGTCGCCTTCGCCGCTCCCGCACGCCGCGAGCAGGGCGAGCAGGCAGGCGGCCAGGCAAGTGCGGGCTCCGGCTACCGGCATTTCTGCCTCCTCGTCTCGCTCTTGCTGCTGCAGGAGAGAAACCCCATCTTGCAGCTCCCGGTGTAGTAGCTGGCGCTGGTTCCGCAGTCCGGCGGGCTCATGACCTCGCCGGAGACCCAGCCGGTGGTGCCGCCCCTGCATTGGACGCTCGCGTGGTAGTAGCAGCCGCCCTTCTTGATCGTGGTCCACTTCTTCGTCTCGACACCGTCGCAGTTGAAGTCGTACAGGGCGCAGTCGTTGCTATAGGCCGAGTAGCTGGTTTGTCCCGGGTAGGCTTGGTCGTCGGTGTCGCAGCAGTCCCAGGCCACCTTGCCCTCGAGCTGGACGTTGTTCGCCTCGTCGTACTCGCCCGGCAGGCGCCTCTCGTTGACCTTGTAGTCACCGTCCGCCGAGCAGAGACACCTCTTGTCGAGGACCGCGCCCCAGCCGTCGTTGTCCTCGTCCTTGTAGAAGAAGCTGCAGCCCACCGGCCCGACGCCCTGGGCGATCTCCTGGTTGGTCAGGACGTTCTCGTCGGTCTCGCCGTCGCAGTCGTTGTCCTTGGAGTCCGCGCAGATCTCCGTCCCGGGCTCCAAGACCTTGGAGTCGCACACGAGGGCAGGCGCCTGGCCCTCGCCCGTCGAGCGGCAGTGGAGGTAGCCCTTCTTGCAGACGCCCTTCAGCCCGGGCGCGTTGCTGCAAGCGAGGTTGCTGCCGATGTCGTCGGGGACCGACTCCTCCTTGACGTGCAGCGGCAGGTTCTCGGTCGCAGACTCGGAGGCGGGCTTGCTCGCCTTCACCACGCGCCGGCCGGTAGTGCCGTCCGCCTTGGTCCACGAGATCTCGACCCCGTAGCTCCAGTCGTAGTCGTCCCTGCCGCTGTCGTCGCGCGCCACGGAGAAGCGCAGGTAGTTGAAGGGCAGAGGCAGCACCAGGGTGTCCGCCTCGTCACCCGTGTAGGGGCCGAGGCTGCCGATCTGGCCCGCGGCGTCGTAGGCCTCGACGCTCAGCGTGGTGAACTTCAGGTCCGTCTCGTCAGCCAGGAAGGTCACCACGATGCCGTCGGGGAAGCGCTCGTCCGTCTCCCCGTCGCAGTCGTTGTCGAGGCCGTCACAGACCTCGGGGCTCGAGCCCTGGTCGGCCTGGCACTCCAGCGCGGCGGCGCCTCCTCCGGGGACGCAGGCCCAGATGCCCGGCCCACACACGCCGAAGTCGCCGGTGGAGCAGGCGGTCCCCACCGCGGGCAGGTCCTCGTCCACGTCCCCGTCGAAGGTCCCGGCCTCGTAGTCGTAGTCGTTGTCCAAGCCGTCGCAGACCTCCCAGGCCATGCAGGCGTCCATGAGGCCGTAGTTGTCCTGGTGCGAGCGGCAGCCCACGGCGCAGCGGTTGTCGTCGGGCTGGAACACGCTCGAGAAGCAGGCCTCGGTCACCAGGGGCCATTCGCACTCGTCTACGCAGCCGCGCACGTAGGCCGCCGGGTCCACGAAGTCGGCGCTGAAGGCCTCGCAGCCGTAGTGGGCGCCCTGCACGTAGTCCGCCGGCGCGGTGCGGTAGGGGACGAAGTCCACCACTCCCCAGCGGACCTGACCCGGACGCGCGTCCGCGTCGGCGACGGGCTCGCAGGTGAAGCTCGGGTGCGCCGGGTTGGCTCCGGCGCCGCCCTCCTCTTCAGGCACCTCGGCGCTGCAGCGGCTGAGCGCGAGCTGCGCAACGGCCGCCGAGGGGGTGAGGGCGAGGGGGTTCATCTCGTCCTCGCTCTCCGAGAGCACGACGCACTTGAAGAGGCTGTGGTGGTTCATGCCGCTGAAGAAGTCCGGGCCGGGGCCGGGCGGAGGCGGCAGCACGAATGGGTCCTCGGGCGCCGCGGGCGGCTCGAAGTAGGCGGCGAGGTCCATGCCGACCGGAGGGATGGTGCTCTCCCAGGCGGAGTCTTGGCGCACGCTGCAGCGCCGCCAGTGGTCCGCGCCCCCGGCGTCAGCGATCTCGATGGGCACACCTTCTGCGCCGGCCTCCGGCACCCGCGCCTTCTCGCGGATGTGGTAGGCGCCGCCTTCGTACCAGCCCTCGTGGAGCTCCAAGAAGAAGGAGAAGCGGTTGAAGGGGCGCTGCTCGGCGCGCACGGCCGTGGTCCGGTCCCGGTCTCCCCACTCCTCGACGTCGGGCACGCCGTTGTCGTTGTAGTCCGTGCGCCGGGCGTGGCAGACCTTGGTCAGGCGGTTGAAGGCACGGGCCGAGAGGTGCTCGCCGTCGTCACCCCAAATCTCATCGGGCAGGCCCGCGGTCTCCCACATGGCCCTCAGCAGCGCGTCGTCGTCGTTGCGGACCGACTCGTAGAGGGAGAGCGGCCGCGCCAGGTGCTCCACCCGCCGCCGGCCCGCCTCGTTTTCGAGCACGAAGCGGTCGATGTCGCGGACCGCGCAGCGGGCGTTGGCCATGAGGGCGGCGTCGCCAGAGTCGAGGGCCACCCGAGCGCTCTCACGCACCCAGCCGTCCCCGTCGGCGTCGCAGGGGAAGGTGCCGATGTCGCCGCCCATGGAGAAGAACCAGCCCGGCTCGGTCTCGCAGATGCAGTAGCCGGCGTCGGTAGGCACGGGCCAGCGACCGGCCTCCCCCGACCTGTCACAGGGCGGGCAGGGCACGCAGCGGCGACCGTTCCAGAGCTGCTGGTGGGGGTCGCAGTCCGAGCCGCAGGCCGCGTCCTGGCCCGGGGCGCCGGCCACGCAGGTCCAACCCTCGGGACAGCTCACCTCGTCGCATGCCAGGGGCGACCGGCAGCTGCCGATCTCGGCGTCCCAGACGAGACCCTCCTTGCACCCTCCGCAGTGAGCCGACGGCTCTTCCGCGCAGATGAGGCCGCGGCTCTCGCAGTCCAGGCCGGCCTCGGCGCACGTGACCGGCTCCATGCACACCCGGGTATTCGGGTGCTCGACGAGGTCACCGATGCAGCCGCCGCACTGTGCACCTTCCTCGTCCTCCACGCAGACGCGCGACTCGCCGTCGCAGGCGGCGGCGATGCTGTCGGGGCCGGGCTTGCAGGTGGCCAGCCTGTTCAGTCGGCAGCCGCCGTCTACCTCGTCGTAGCCCGCGACGCAGTCGCCGCAGGCGGCCTCGCTCTCGTCGCCCGCGGGCTCGAGGCAGACCCGGTGCTCGCGCCAGCAGTCGAGGTTGGTGCAGGTGCGCACGGGCCGGCAGCGGGTCGGGTCCTCCACGTCTTCTACGTGGCCGGGCCAGCACTTTCCGCAGCCTGCGCCGTCATCACCGTCCTCGCAGACGCGCAGCCGGGCCTCACACTCCGTGCGGAGGTTGCCCGGCGAGGGGGCGCGGCCGCAGCTCGGCTCGAAGCACTCACCGGCGTCCTCCACCCACCCGCCGAGGCAATCCCCGCAGGTGGCGGCGGCGGTCTCGGTGGCGTCGTCGCAGGCGCGGCCGACCGCGGCGCAGGTGAGGTCCGCACAGGTCGCGAGCGGCTCGCAGCTTTCGTCGCCCTGCGCGTAGCCCGCCACGCAGGTGCCGCAGCGGGCGCCGTCGCCGTAGTCGAGGCAGTCTCGGTGCTGCTCCTCGCAGTCCGTGGCGATGCTGGTGGGCTCGCCGGCCTCGCAGGTGGGCGGGGCGGCCTCGCAGGCCTTGTCGAGCACGTCCCAGATCCAGCCGGGGTCGCAGCTCTCCGCGCAGAGCGAGTCTCCGCCGTCGCTGCCCTCCTCGCAGCTCTGGTGCTCACCGCAGACCAGGTCCTCGCAGGCCAGGGCCTCTCGGCAGCGGGAGGTGTCGCCGTCGCAGACCAGGTCCTTCTTGCACGAGAGCTCCTCGCTGCAGGCGCAGCCTTCGCTGACGGGCCCGCCGGCCGGGCAGCGCGATGCGTCCTCGCTGCACGCGGCCAGCAGCAGCAGGGGGAGCAGGGCTATTGGGGCGAGGCGGAGCATCCCAGGTGTAGCAGTCATCTCTAGAGCTCCGTGAAGTCGTTGTACCAAAGGAAGACGCGGATATCGGAGAGGGCCTCCACGCGTATGTCCTCGTTGACGAACTCGTCGCGGAGGTTCAAGACCAGCTCCCAGCCGGTGTTGACCAGGGGCCGGTCCCGCAGGCGCTCGTTTCGGTAGATGTCGATGGTGGAGCCCTCGAAGAGGCCGAGAGCGTCGTCCAGGGGACGCTCGCCGTTGAAGAAGACGTCGACGACGGCCGTGGGGTCGGGGAAGCGGTAGAAGAGGCGCTCACCCGAGAGAGCGCGCACCGTGCCGGTGCCCTTGGGGGTCAGGTAGACCCGGCCCAGCTCGTCTCCCATGTCCTCGCCGGTCAGCTCCACCTCGATGAAGCGGATCTTGTGGTTGCCGGTCAGCGGCGAGAGGCGGTCCATGTCCGTGGCGAAGGGGACGTTGATGTAGCCCCGCTCGTCCAAGAGGGCCGGGTCACCCAGCCGTTGTCTGAAGAGCGCCGTCCGCTGCTCTTCGGTGAGGGGTTGGCCTCGGGTGTCGGTGCGCGGGACGGAGAAGACGTGGTCTCTCATGGAGAGCACGTCGACGCGCAGGTCCGGGATGCCGTAGGTCTCCTCGAACTCGACGAATGCCTCGGCGAGCTCCTCGAGGTAGGCCTCGAGCGTGAAGTTGCCGTGCGTCACCATGCGCACGAGCAGGAGGTCTTCCAGGGCCGCGTAGCTCTGGCTGGTGTAGTACTCGAATACCCGGGTGGCCTTGTAAGCTTCCTTCAAGGCTGCCTTGAAGGTGCGGTCGGCGTTGCGCACGGCGTCGTTCTTGTAGATGCGAATGTTCGGGTCGTTTCGGGCGGCCTCGACGTCCACGAGGAGCTGGCGCTGTGCCTCGCGGGTCGCCTCCCAGCTCGTGACGTCGTTTCGCAGCTTCTCGATGCGCGAGGCCTGGAGCTTCACCTCGTAGGCGATGCGGAGGCCGTCGAGGCGGTGCTGGGCCACCTCGCGCATCAGGTCCCGGATGGCGTACTTGCCGTCGATGCGGAGCTCCTTGCAGCCCTGCAGGATCTCCTCGCTCTCGAAGTAGAGCTCGAGCCCGGAGATGCCCAGCTCGGCGAGCACTATGACCGAGTCCGTGATGGTCCGCGTGATGTGGTAGGCCACGCTCCAGCCCGTGTATGCGCCGAGGGAGACCGCGGCGGCCGGGCAGTCGGGGGACGTGCCCACCGAGCACTTCGAGATCCCCGTCGCGGTGGATATGGTGCCCTCGACACGGTCGAGCGTGTCGTTGATCACCCCGAGAGCTCCGATGAGGGCGTTGATTGCGATGATGGAGCCGCCGACCTTCAGCTTGAGGTCTTTGAAGTCCACTATTCGCTGGCACTGCTCGTTCACGCGGGCCTGCTCGTCGGCGATGCTCATCAGCAGGTTGTCGTAGGCCTGCCGCCAGGACCGGATCTCGACGCGCAGCAGGTCCATCTCCCCGAAGGCCTCGGCGAGGTCGCCGTTGCCCATCAGCCCGCAGGGATCCTGGAGCAGGCGGGCGCGTTCGTCGTCGTCGAGGTGTGCGAACTCCGCGGTGGCGGGCCACACGTCCTCTCCGCCGGCGGCGTTGGGGACCCTTATCCAGCCGCAGAGGTTGGCCAGCTCGGTCGTCGTGTCGAGCTCGTTCTGGGCCAGCGCCGCCTGGAAGCTGGCGGCGTCGGTGTCGAAGTCGCGCGTGTCGGCGAGCGCGATCTCCTCCTTGTCGGCGGCGACCTCGAGCTTGGCCATGGCCCTCTCGAGCACCAGCTCGAAGCCGCTGGTCTCCCCGGGGTCGAGTGGCGGGAAGGGGATGAAGTCCGGCGGGAAGCCGAAGAGCGTCACCTCGTCGGAGATATCCAAGAAGACGTTTCGCATCTCCCTGAGCGAGGCGCGGTAGGTGCGCTGCGCCTGCTCGATCTGGAGGGCCACCTGGGCCCTGGCCGAGGCGTCGGCCAGCTCCAAGACCCGCTTCATGAGCTGGGAGATGAAGATCGACTCCAGGTAGCCCTGGATGTAGCCCCGCTCGATGACCCCGCGGGCGAGGTTGGGGCGGTTGAGGTCGAGGTAGCGGCCGGCGATGGCCTGCCAGACCCGGCTCTTCTCCGCGGACGCCGTGATCAGCTTGTCGAACCAGGACATGGCCGTGCGGTAGGTCACGATCCGCTGGCCCTGGAACTCGGGGGCGAGGGCGGTGCCGAGGACGCCCCGCAGGTGGTAGAGCCGGTCGAGGGCGTGCTGGTAGTACTGGACCGCCTGGTAGAGGCTCCTCATCTCGAAGCCGGCGCCTCCGGCGAGCACGAGGCCGTCGGGCTCGAACTTCGTGCCGTCGAAGTCGGCCACGCGCTGGCC
Organism: uncultured Myxococcales bacterium; assembly: GCA_964594295.1. Classification (GTDB taxonomy): domain Bacteria; phylum Myxococcota_A; class UBA9042; order UBA3505; family UBA3505; genus CAZQPP01. The sequence continues at coordinate 11,048 of CAZQPP010000079.1, forward strand.
GGCGAGGTCGAAGCGGGCCGCGAGCGAGGCTGTGTAGGACTCCTGGCCCATCATGGTCAGCAGCTCGGCGTAGAGGTGCTCGAAGCCGAACGAGATGTAGGGGGTGGCGAGGCCCGGCCGATCCTCCTCCACGTAGGAGAAGCTGCGTTCGAGGAAGCCGGCCAGCTCGGCGGCGGCGGCGGGGCTCAGGAACTCGCGCCACCCGGCGTAGACGACGCCGAGGCACTCGACCCGGTCGAGGATGCGCTCGATGGCCTCCGGGTCGTAGCAGTAGGGGATGGAGTCGCCCTGGCACACCGCGGGGGCGAAGCCGACGGCGCGCCCCGAGCGGTCGCGGAATCGGGTGCGGTAGCGGAAGGCCTCCTCGATCTCGGCGTCGAGGCGCCGGAAGACCGGCGGCCCCGCGGCGGAGGCGGCATAGAAGACCTTCCCTTCCCGCAGGTCCGAGCGATCTTCGCTGCAGAAGACGGCGTCGTCCTCGCAGCTCCACTCGGGATCGAGACGCAGGCCCTCCTTTCCCTCGCGGATCCACTGCTCGAGACGGGCGACGCACCGGCCCTTGCGGTCGCAGGGCTTGCCCACCTCGCAGCCGCCCGTCTCCTGGCAGCCCTGGTCGGCGTTGGCGTTGTCGCAGCTCCACAGGGAGTCGGCGCAGGGCTCCCCGGCGCGACAGATGCCGCCGTTCTGCTGGCAGGTGTCGCCCACGATGTCCGTCCCGGCCGGCAGGGTGAAGAATCGGACCCGGCTACCGGGCGGACAGGAGACGCCGGCACCCGGCCCGGTGTCGAAGGAGCCCGTGTCGTAGCAGACGTAGTGGACCTGCTCCGGGCCGTTGGGGTCGAGCACGTTGTCGTTGGGGCCGGCCGGGTTGCCGTGCAGGGCGCCGTAGGCGATGCGCTGGGCGTTCAGCGCGTTCACCTCCGAGGCGGCGATGCTCAGCTCGTCCAGGAGCCAGCCGGCGCAGCGAGCGCCGGGCACCTCGGGCTCGGGGAAGGGGTCGGCCACCGGCGGCGAGCTGTCGTAGGCGTCCTCCTCGAGGTCGGTCGGCACGCGCTTCAAGAGCATGTAGCCGTAGGCGAAGAAGCCCGCGTCGTCGCCGGCGAGGAAAGACGGCAGGCGCTCGCGGAAGAGCAGGAAGAGGGTCTCCTGGTTGAAGAGCGCGCCGTCGACCAGCTCGAGGCTCCGGCGCAGGCTGCGCCCGTCCGGCACCGGGTTGGCCCGGGCGAGGCTGGCGTTCTTCGCGAAGCGCTGGGCCAGCTCGCCGAAGGGGAGCGCGCGGTCTCGGCACTCGTAGCGGTGGCGCCGGCCCTGGGTGTCCTCCACGGAGCCGGCCTTGAAGCCGGGCACGAGCCAGGGCGTGCTGGCGGCGACGAAGCGCTCGCGTCCGCTGCAGTCCACGTCCTCGGGTCCGGTCGGGTAGCGGCCTCCGAGGGCTATGTCGGCGTCGAAGGAGTCGACGAGGGTGACGCAGGTGCCGCCGGTCTCCCGGGTGCACTCGTTGGGGTCGCGCTCGAAGCGCAGGTCGAGCCTGGGGTTGCCCGGGTACTGGAGGGCCAGCTCGGAGACCAGGCGCCCCGTCCAGGCCGCGGGATCAGCGGAGTCTGCGGCCTTGAGGTTCATGGCCACCTCGAGCTCGGCCACGCCCGAGGGGATGGGGCTCGAGGACAGGGAGTCCGTGTAGAGGGAGTGCCCGACGAGGTTGTCGTAGAGGTAGCAGGCCGCCTCTGGGTCCGGCGCGTCCTCGCTCGGGCAGAGCGCCTTGATGGAGGCGTTGCGCCAGGCGCCGGTGTTGGTCGCGGTGAGGACCGCCTGGAACTCGTCGATGGTGAGGGCTCCCTGCCTGACGGCCCACCAGCGCCGGATGAGGGCGTTGGCGACGACCTGGACGGAGGTGGCGGCGGCGCCCTCGGCGGCCTCTCGATCGGCGCCCGCGGCCCGCAGCTCGCTCAGCCACTGATCCAGCCCCGCGGTGCCGAAGTTGCCGAAGTAGTAGACCTTGCCGGACCACTGCCCCTCGGGGCTGCGGACGAAGGCGAGGCGGACGGAGCGTTGGGGCAGGCCCGGTGACGACACCTCGAGCACGCCCTGCCAACGCGCGAAGTCCGAGCCTCCCGCGCCTCCTACCTCGACGGTGGCTGTGCCGCCGTCGGGGTCGACGCCGACGGTGACCTCGAGGTCCCGGACGGGATCGCTGCCGTCGGCCGACAGGGTGAGCCAGTAGAGAGGATCGTCGAGCTCCTGGCGGCTGCCCTGGTCGCTGTACTCGGTGTGGCGGAGCTTCCTGACGGTGAACTCGCGCCAGACGGCCGTGTCGTTGACGATGGTGAAGGAGTCCACGGTGTTGACGGTGGAGAGGGCGAGGTCCTCGGGCTCCACCCGGTAGTCGACCTCGCTCGTCAAGGCGGCGCTGAGCTGGCTGGGCCCACACACGGGCATGCAAACGCCGGTCAGCCCGTTGGTGGTGGAGCAGTAGGAGCCCTCGGGGCAAGGCTCGGTGTCGACCTGGCAGTGGATCCGGCAGACCTTGCGCTGGCAGACCCGCTCTCCGTTGCAGTCGCTCGAGGCCTCGCAGTCCGAGTAGCAGCGGCCGACCCCGGAGGTGTCGTCGATGCAGGTCTGGAAGTCGGGGCAGTCGCAGTCGTCCTCACAGGTCGGCAGCGTGACGGGAAGGGTGCTGGAGCCCTTCTTGGCCGCCTCCGGCGCAACGCAGGTGCCGTGGATGCAGACCGCGTCGCCCACGCATGCCTCGATCAGCCCCTCGGGCGAGCACTCGAGGAGGGAGCCGTCCGGGCCGCTCAGGTCCCCGCCGCGGCAGGGCGTGTAGCAACGCGGGTTCTCCGGCGGCACGAGGGTCTGGCCCGTGTCGACCTCGCAGCGCCCCTCGTCGCAGACCAGGCCGTCGCCGCAGGTGCTGTAGGCGTCGCAGACGCAGCCGGCGGTCCCGGGCACGCAGTCGGGCAGGCTGCAGCTGCCCTCCTCGCAGACGAGGGGGACGCCGTCGGCCCCGGTGTTGCAGAAGCGGGCCGCGAGGCAGGGGCAGCCGATCTCCCCGGGCTCGCAGGGGCCGGCACAGCGCGGCGTCCCGGCTATCGTGCGGCACTCGAGGCCGGCGTCGCACTCGAGATCGGGCAGGCAGAGGCACCCGGCCTCGCCCTTGGGGCACCCGCGCCGGCACATCCCCTCCTCGCAGCGGAGGGGCTCACCGTCCGGGGCGAGGTTGCAGGTCTCGTTCTCGTAGCACGGGCAGTTCTCGTCGCCGTACTGCGAGCAGACCTGCCCATCGGCGTCGCCGAGGTCCCCGCAAGCGGAGAGGAGCAGCATGATGACCATGGCCGAGGAGGCCGCGGAGAAACGAGTCATCGGGTTCTCCTGTCTGTTGAGCTGTCGCTACAGCTCTTGACGCAGCACGATGCCCAGGGAGAGCTGGAGCACCGACTGCTCGTGCTCCGGGCCGAAGATGAGCTGGTTGTCCACTTCGATTGTTCGCGACAGCAGGTTTCCGGCGGGCGCGACGGCCTCGGTGGCGCACAGCTGCAGCCCGCCTTCGCTCAGCTCGAGGCACTGCGCGGACTCGATCCCTACGGACCAGGCCTGCTCCGCCCAGGGCTGGGAGGGGCTGTCGGAGCTGATCCGGTAGCCGCCGAAGGCGCCGACGTGCAGCCAGCGCCGCGGCACCCAACCCGCCCCCAGCTCGAGCTCCAGGCCCCAGCGCTGCGAGCGCGTGGGGCTGAACGAGGGAGCGGCGCCGAAGCGCAGGTAGAGCTGATCCTTGAGCCAGCCCACACCCAGGCGCAGGCGCGCACGCAGCGGATCGTCGCCCTCGACCATCAGGGCGAGCCCCTCGAAGCCTGCGGCGACCCAGAGGGCCTCGTCACCGCGCCTGGATTTCGCCTCGGCCCTGTCGCTCCCATGGCCCGAGGCCGTCCCCACGGCATCCGCCCCGTCGGGTGGCGCTCCGACCGCGCACTCCGGGCTCAGCCAGACCATGGCCCCGCGGAAGGAGGGCTCGGGCGGCGGTGCCTGCTCGAGGAGCCTCGAGTCGGCGATCCCCTCCTCGAGCAGCCGCGCCTTTACGCGGGCCGCGCGAGCCTGGGCGCGCGCCGCCTGGGCGGCCTCGGGGCTGCCGTAGCGGGCGGCGACAGCCTCGGGAAAGACCTCGGGATCGTAGTGCCCCTGGACCACCAGGCAGGTCGACCGCATCTCCGGAAGGTGGGCGCACTTGCCGATCCCGGCGATGGCCCGCTCCCAATGCGCGGCGAAGGTTGCGTCCCTCCCCCCCGTGCTCTGGAGGGCGGCTCCGGTGAGCTTCCACCAGCCGGGCTTGCACTGAGCCGGCGCCTCCTCGGGCGCGCCCTCCTCGTGGGCCTGCGCCGGTGCGCTGGCGAGCAAGCAGAAGACCAGGACAGATACACCACCACGCATCGACCGACCCGAACCCGAGAGACCAACCTGAGCCGCCGAAGCTTATGTGGCGCGGGCGCCGGGCGCAATGAGCTTACGCCCGCAATGACCCCAACAGGCCCTTCAAGGTCTTGCCCGGGGAGCCCAGCAAGGTCTGGTAGGCCTCGCAGGGGGTCCAGCAGCCCACGCAGCGGTCCTCGCGGATCTCCGCGCGCAGGGACGCTCGCTGCCGGCTCTGCCAGAGGCGGTCGAGGTCCCAGCCGAAGTTCTCGAGGTGGGCGATGGGGCGGGGGTCGATGGTGCAGGCGTAGACCGTGCCCTCGGGCGCGACGTAGGCGCTCAGGTCCCCGGAGCGGCACGGCACGGGCGAGCGGCCGCTGCGGGAGTGCGCGCCGGCCAGCCTCAGGAAGGTCCACTCGATGGCCGTGACGGGATCGTGGGGCGGCCCCTTCCTCTCGCGGAGGGAGTCGAGGGCGGCGCGCGCGCGGTCGGCGTCGACGGGCGGGATGGCGCTGTTGGCGAAGTAGTGCGTCGAGCGGTGCTGGACGTTCACGTGGAGGTCTGCGTGGCGGTAGCCCCCGAGGGCGCGGTCGAGGGCGGCGACCGTCGCATCGACGAGGTCGAGGTTTCCAGGCTGGAGCGTGAGGCCGGCGTAGACCTCCGCGCCGGGGAGCGCGCGCAGCTGCCGGATGCTCTCTACCGCGGCGGCGAAAGCGCCCTCGCAGCCGCGCAAGCGGTCGTGGACATCCGGCGGGCCATCGACGCTCACGGTGACGATGACCTTGGGGCCGCCTCTGCGCACGAAGAGCCGCGTGGCCTCGAGGAGGGCTGACGTGCGGAGGCCGTTGCTCGGGAAGTGCAGGAGCGCGAGGGCTGGGAGCCGCGCGTGCACGCTCCGCGCGATCGACGGCAGGTCGGCGCGCATGAGGATCTCGCCCCCGGTGAGGTCCAGCCAACGCAGGCCGGGCACGGACGCGAGCAGGCGGTCGAGCTGATCCGCGTCCATCTCGGGGCCGTCGTCACGCGACCAGATGCCGCACGCCGCGCAGCGGTGGTTGCAGCGGAAGGTAAGGCAGAGGGTGAGCTTCAGCGGAGCCTTCGCCTCTCCGAGGCCGGCGCGCAGCAGAGCCCCGGTCAGCCCGGCGTAGCGGCGGGCGCGGTCGAACCGTAGAAGCGTGTCGCGGATTGGCCCACAGTCCGTGAACGCGACGCCCCGCCGAGGCGGAAAGCCTCGGCGCCGCCCGATTGTGTCTGACAGTCGCCAGGCTGCGGCGGAGCGCGCAGCGCGAGCCGTGACGGCAGGTCGGACACAACTCGGGTGGGGAGTCTGTTGTGTGCTACTCACAACAGACTCCTAGGCTCAGTCGGCTGCCGGATGCGGCTCCGGCTCGGCGTTGCGCTCTTCGAGGCGCCTCTGCAGCTCTCCGGAGGCGTCGAGGGCCCGCAGCTCCGAGTAGCCGCCGATCAAGCTGCCGTCGAGCAGGACGACGGGCACCGTGCGCCATCCCGTCTTCATCACGATCTCCTCGCGCGCGCGGGGGTCACCGACCTCGTGCTTCTCGAAGGGGATGCCGCGCTGCTCGAGCAGGCGCTCCGCGGCGACGCAGTAGCCGCAGTAGCTGCTCACGTAGAGGTGAATGCCCTCGTCCGGGCTCGTCGTATTCGTAACAGGCATCGGAGACCGAAGAACAGGAGTAGGAGCCAGAGTATTCGAAGCGCGTCGCGGCCGTGGCCGTGTCGAGCTGCCGTGCAGCCGCCGCTTCCCCCGCCGACGGGGCCGGGCCCGGGGTGCACGACGGGGCCCGAGGGCCGGGTGCGGCCGGCCGCGCTCTGCGCGCCCCCGGCGGCAACAGCGCCGCCGGGGCCGCCGGCGCCGGGGTCGGCCCCCGGTTGTCCGGGCGTTCCCGGTGTGCCGCCGGCGTCGCTCTGTCCGGTGCCGCCGGCGTCACCGGGCGCCGAACCGGTGTCCGGCTGGGTAGCTCCGCCACCTGTGGTGGGGTCGCAGATCCCCCGCTCGCCGGGGTCACCCGAGCTGAGCGGGGTGCACTGAGCCGGGTCGGCGCAGCCGAGGCCGTCGGCGAGGCGGCAGTCGCGCGCGCAGACGCCCTGGCCGGGCGAGGTCTCGACGCAGATGAGGTGGCGCTGGCAGCCCGCGCTCCCCGGGGCGCAGGCCGCCCCCTGCTCGCCTCCGTTGCCGGCCGGGATGCAGGTCCCCCGGACGTCGCCGCCCGCCGCGTCCTGCACCCACCGACAGACCGAGGGCGGGGTGCAGCCTGCGTCTTCGAAGGGGTCGCAGACGCGCGCGCAGGAGCCGTCTCCCGTGGACGAGGTGCGCACGCACGAGAGGCTGGGCAGGCAGTCGGGGCCGTCCTTGCAGCTCGCGCCCTCGTCGCCGAGCAGCACCTTCGTGCAGTACTTGCGGGTGTTGCACTTGGCGCCCACGGGGCAGTCCCCGTTGTTTCCGCACTGCCGGCTGCAGAAGCCGTTGGGGGGTTGGGTGCAGTAGCCGGTGTCGCACTCCGTGTGCATCGTGCAGGCGCTGCCGTACGGCGACGGGCCCGGAACCACGCAGTTGCCCTGGGTGCAGAGCGCGTCCCCGGGGCAGGGGTTGCCCGCGCCGCAGTCCTGCGTGCACTGGCCGAACTGGCAGCTGCTCGACTTGCACTCGAGCAGGGTCGCGCAGGGCTCGCCGAAGGCCTTGCTGCCCTCCTTGATGCAGACACCGCCGCCCTGGGCCGTCGGAAAACACTGGAAGCCCGAGGGGCAGCCGCCGCTGCTGGAGCTCGGGTTGCACTCCGGCGCGCAGTAGGCGTCTTCCGGGACGGGGATGCACTGCCCCCTCGCGCACATGGCCGGTCCCCAGCAGTACGAGCCGTTGGGCACGTTGCCGCCGCGCGGGCTGCAGTAGTCGTGCTCCGGGACGCACTGGTCGGCGACGCCCTCGACCGACAGGCACTTGAAGCCGGTGGGACAGGTCTGGCCCGAGCAGGGCTCGCCGCAGAAGGAGGAGCCCTCCCAGGGGAAGGAGAGACAGGCCCCGCTCTGGCAGTTGCCGTGCTCCGAGCATGAGTCGCAGACCCGCCCATCCTCGAACGCCGAGGCGGGGTAGAGGTAGCAGGCGCCCCGCTCGTCGTCGTCGGCGAGGGAGCGGAGCTCGGCCGAGCCTCCGCTGAAGAACATGGTGGCGTCGCGGCGCCACGGGTGGTCGAGCCCGAGGGCGTGCCCGATCTCATGCGCGGCGACACCCTGGAGGTCGACGCGGTGGCCGAAGCCGGCCGCGGACTCGGACGTGGTCCACGAGACGTCGACTGAGTTGAAGACGATGAGCGAGGCCGTGATCGTGCCGTTGGAGCTCTTGTCGGACATCGTATAGGCCGCCGCGTCGCCGACCGTCGGATCCCAGCTCGAGCTCTCGAATCGCAGGTACACCCCTCCGCGCTGAGCCCCGCTCGCGACGCCGCTGTAGGTGAAGCGTAGGGCCGAGCAGCCCACCCCTTCCCACGAGCCGAATGCCGCCGATATCGAGTCCCTGATCGCCGTGAACGGGAGATCCGGGTCTCCCGCCGAGTCGATGTAGTAGGGGACCGTGTTCGTCGACCACTTCGTCTCGTTGCCGCGGAAGTTCTTGAGCGTCACGTAGGCGGACGCCGCTTGGGGGAGGAGCAGGGCGGCGACGAAGACTCCAACGAGGGTGGGCGCTGTGCTTCGGTTCATACGGGCTCCGGCGCGGGCGGCGCAGGGTAGCAGCGTCGTGCCGCGCAGGCCAGACCACCGCCGAAAGCCCCACGACGAGCCCCGCGCCGCTCCCGCGACGCGGCCCGCCGGGCCGGCGCCGACTTCCCGCCACCCCTGGCTCTTCCCTCGGGTGGCGTGACAACGCACCGTTCGGTAGGAGGGCGCATGCCTTCTTCTCCGCCCGTGTCCTCCGCCTGGGATCGCGCCCGCCTCCTCGCCAGCTTGTCCCGGCTGCACATCATGGCGATCGGCGCCATGGGCACCTTCACCTTCGCCTGGGCCTTCACCGGGCGGCACATGTGGGCCCTCGCCCTCGTCAGCGGCGTGGACTGGTTCGTGGTCAACCTGCTCAACCGCGCGGTCGACCTCGAGGAGGACAAGGTCAACCGAATCAAGGGCACGGGCTTCGTGGAGCGGCACCGGCGCGGGGTGATCGTGACCGGCTTCGCCGTGCTGGGGCTCACGCTCGTTGGCGTGCACCTCGTGATGCCCGAGATCACGGCGCTCAGGGTCATCTTCCACTCCCTGGGGTTGGCCTACAACTGGCCGCTCCTGCCGGGGGGGCGGCGCATCAAGGAGCTCTACTTCTTCAAGAACAGCGCCTCCGCGATGGGCTTCGTCCTCACCGTCTTCCTCTATCCCCTCGCGGTGGCCGGCTGGGGAGCACCCGAGGGCGCGCTCCTCGCGGACGTGACTCCAGCGGCGGTCGTGCTCGCCGGCCTTTTCTTCGTGCTCTTCGAGCTCAGCTACGAGGTCGTTTACGACCTGCGCGACGTCGAAGGAGATCGCGCAGCCGGCGTGCGCTCGTACCCGGCGGTGCACGGGATCGACGGGGCAGCGCGCATCGTAGACGGTCTCATCGTGTGCTCATTCCTCGTCGCCGTGGTCGGGTATGCGGCCGGCGCCCTCCCGTGGCGCATCACCATCATGGCAGCGGCACCCCTCGTGAACCTCGTCTTCTACAAGCGCGCCTTGCGCCGGGGCATCACCTCGGGTGACTGCGTCAGCCTGACCTGGCTCGGCGTAATGCTCCTCACCGTCTACCACCTCTGGGTGGCCGCCGGCCTCCCGGGGGCCGGCATCCCGGGTGCGGCATGAACGGCGTCGAGATCTTCAGCGCGGTGATGGTCGGCTTCTTTGTCTTCGTGCGCGCGCGCGCCGACGACCACCCGAAGGACTTCCTCCTTCGCCTGCTCAGCATCTCCGTGGCCTCGTGGATAGGCGAGCAGTCCTGCATCACGGCCTACGGCTTCTACGCATACAGTCGCGAGGCCTGGACCTTGTGGGTCGGCTCCGTCCCGCTCGCCGTAGTGGTGATCTGGCCGACGGTGATCCACTCGGCATGGGATCTCGCCCGCCAGATGCGCCCGGCAGGGGCCGCCTTGCTGGCCGCGTGCATGGTCTTCGCCGACGCCTGGCTGATCGAGCCGGTCTCCGTGCGCGCCGGCCTGTGGGCGTGGACCGAGCCGGGCCTCTTCGAGGTCCCGCCAATCGGCGTGCTCGGCTGGGCGGTCTTCGCCTTCTACGCGATGGCCCTCCTCGAGCGTGGGCTGCGAGGGCCCCGCCTCGTGATCCTGGTGGTAGTGGCGCCCCTGCTGCTGCACCCGACCCTGCTGGCCTTCTGGTGGGGTGCCTTCCGCTGGGTCAACGGCACCATCCCACCCTGGGCGGCGGTCGGGGCTGCCTGGTTGCTCAGCGTGGCGCTGTCCGCCTGGGTGTGGCGCCGTGGCTTCGGGGCCAGCATCCAACGCTACGCGCTGAACGTGCGGGTGCCGGCCGCCCTGTTCTTCTTCGTGCTCCTCGCCGCCTACGGCCGCGACTACCCGGCGCTGATCGCCTGGGTGGTGGCTTTCGTGCCG
>CAZQPP010000080.1:0-20935 GCA_964594295.1 uncultured Myxococcales bacterium
GGTCTCGAGGTCCTTCTCGAGCTGCTCGTGGCGCAGCATCTCCTCGCGTGAGGCCTCGAGCTGGTCGAGCATCTCGTTGAGCCGGGCGGCCATGGCGCCGATCTCGTCACTCCCCATCGGGGCTACGCGGGCCTGGCGATCCCCGAGGCCGACCCGCGAGATGACGCGGGCGAGGCGGGCCGTGCGTCGAGTCAGAGTCAGGCCGAGCAGGGCGCTGACGCCGAGGCCGAGCAGGAGGCTCGAGAGCACCAGCACCACGAGCTGCTCGTCGGCGCCCGCCCGCGCGTCGGCGAGGGAGAGCTGGGCCGTGGAGCGCATCTGTGCGAGGGCGGTGCTGTGCCGCCCCAGGTCCTGCTCCAGCCAGAGGGTGCCCAGTCGGCGCCGACCCGATCTGATGGGCGCCCAGGCCAGGAGCCTCTCTTCCTCCCACCTCACCGCCGCGTCCTTGCTCTCCACGGCTGCTCCGCGGCGCCGCTCGACGTTGGCGAGGTGCGAGGGGGAGGCCGGCTGACCTGCTTCGGCGATGGTGCGCCCCTCGACGTCGATGATCGCGAGGGCGAGCACCTCCGCGTTCGCCCGCAGGCGGTCTCGCAAGAAGTCGCGCAGCCACAGCCGGTTCCCTTCCCCGGTCCGCTCGGCGGCACGCTCGGCCAGGGAGCTGGCCAGCAGGATGGCCGAGCGCTCGAAGCTCGCGGCGCTGTGCTCGGCGAGGAGCTCCTCCGAGATGCGCGTGGCGTCGCTGAGTGCCTCTTCGAGGCTCTGCCTGGAGAGCGCGCCCACCAGGAAGGCGACCACGAGCATCCCCAGGGACACGAGGAGCATGGCCTTTACACGGATGTTCATCTGGGGGCGCCGCGTACCTCTGAGGCGCGTCTTCTCCTGACTGGCGGGGCAGGCGTTTCGCACCCGAAACGCCACTGCCGCGTGGCGTTTCGCGAGCGAAACGCTCGTTTGGCTCACCCTAGAGTTCGGCTTTCCGCGCGCGGGCTTTATACTGAGCTGAATGGTGCGCCTCCTGATCAGGCTGGCCAGGCTGCTGCGCCTGCTGGTGCGTGGCGTGGCCCTGGTCGTAACGAGCGTCTACAAGCTGGTCCTCCGGCTCGCTCTGCTCATCGGGCTGCTCTTCGGGCTCGTGCACTTCGCGATCTCGGACCCGACGACGGCGCGTCTGGTCTCCGAGCTGGTCTCCGGCGAGATCCCGGGGAGCCTGGAGATGGGTCGAATCCGCGCTGGGCTGCTGCTGCGGGACTGGGAGGTGGCCGGGGTCCGCATCAGCGACCCGTGGGGCGAGCCGGTGATCGAGGCCCGGCGCGTGCGCTTCCGCGTCCGCATCGACGAGCTCTTCGCGTGGCTGGCCCGCCTCGCAGCAGGGGAGGACGCCGTCCGCCTCCACTTCACCCAGGTCGTGGTCGATCGCTCCCGCACCCGCGTGGACGTGAGGGACCCGGACAGAATCCCCATCGAGCACACCTGGTCTACCCCCGACCCGCCCGGCACCCCCGAGGAAGACGACGACGAGCCCGGCACGCTCATAGACCTCCGCTTCGACCGCGTGCGCATCCGCGACGGGGCCGTCGAGGTGCGCACCGGGCCCGTAGACATCGTGGGCGCGGGCATCGACATCCAGGCCAGCCTCCAGGTGAGTGACGGCGGCTTCGCCGTGCGAGCGCCTAGGGTGTACATCGAGACCGGGAGGGTGGACCTGCCCGAGCTGCCCGGAGGGAGCGACCTGGCGCTCTCCCGCTTCGCGGCGACCGACGCGCGGGTCGACGGCGAAGGGCTCGAGGTGAGCTCCTGCGGCTTCCGGGTGGGGGGCGTGCAGGTGAACGCGCGCGGCGGCCTCGGCTTCGGCGGGGAGATGCCCATCAAGGCGGAGCTGCGCGCCGACACCTCCTTCGACAACCCCATGCTGCGCGCCCTGCTGCCCCTCGAGGGATCGGGCCCGGTAGCCGTGATGGCGCGGGTGCGGGAGTCCCTGCTGAAGCCGGACGTGGCAGCCGACCTCTACGTGGAGGCCGTCCGCTTCCGCGAGCTGCGCGTGAAGCAGGCGGGCGGGCACCTCCTCTTCCGCCCTGCGCCGGCTCTCGACGGCGGTTGGAGCGCGCGGGTTCCGCACCTGAGGGTTCGAACGCAGCAGGGGACCGTGCGTTTCTCCTCGGTGTCGGGCCTCCTGACCCTGTCGGGGACGCCGTCGGTGATGGCCTCGGGGAGCGTGGAGCTGTGGCGCGTGGAGCTCCTCGAGTCTCTGGCGAGGCTCGGGCTCGTCGAGCGGCAGCCGGAGCTCCCCGGCGTCGTGCTGACCGGCGGCGTCGAGACCGACGTGGAGATCTCCGGCGCGCGGGGCAACCTCAGCCCGCGGCTCAAGCTGAAGGTGGGCCTGACACGCCCTGTCGAGGAGGGCTCGGAGCAGATTGGGGAGCGCAAGGAGATCGCCGTCTCCAGGAGCATCGAGCTGCGAGGGGAGCCGAAGGTCGAGCTGGACAACGGCTCGGTCGTGATCGACGCCTCCGGCCTGTCCATCAAGGACGGCGCGGCCCAGCTGAAGCTGACCGGCACCGCGGCCTTCCCAGCCGGCGAGCTCGACCTGCGGGTGCGCGGGAGCGTGCCGCGCCTCGCCGAGGTGGCCGAGCCCTTCGTGCGCCTGCCGCTGACCGGAGCGCTGAGCGATCTTGACGTGCGCCTGAGCGGCAGCCTCCCGGTGCCCGGGATCTCGGCCCGCGCCCGGGTAGACGCCCTGAAGCCGCCCGGCCTGCCGGTGCTCAAGGGCAAGGTGTCGGCCCGGCTCGGAGAAGACGGCGTCATCCGCTTCGCAGACGCCATGGCGGGCATCGAGGGCGTCAACGCGGAGGCGACCGGCTCGCTGGCCCTGTTCAAGCCGGGGACCTGGGAGCTCAAGGCTCAGCCCCTGCTGCGCCTCGACAAGCTCCGGGCCGATCTTCGCCTGCCTGCCCCGAGCCTGCCCGAGGGCTTGCGAGGTCGGGTGCACGCCCTCGGCCGCAACATCAGGCTCAAGATCTACGACCCGGTCGACACGCTGAGCGGGGCCTTGCGCGTGAGCGGGCACAACCTGGGCTACGAGCACTTCGGCGTCCGGACCCTCGACCTCCACGTCTCGGGGAGCATGCGCCGCTTCGACCTGCGCGCTCTCCGGGTCGGCCTCCCGGGTGGGGGGCACCTGGCGGTCAGCGGCTGGGCAAAAGGGCGCTCCGAGGCCAGCCTGAAGGCGGAGCTCCGCGGCCTGGACCTCGGGTCGGTGGTCCCCATGCTGGCCGACACGGTCCCTGCCGAGATGCCGGTCAGGGGCAAGGTCGACGCCGACCTCAGCTTCTCGGGCAAGATCGACCGGCCCGTGGTCAGCGGGTGGATCGCGGGTGACGATCTCGGCTACGGGACGGTGCGGGCCGGCAAGCTGGCCCTCGCCCTCGCCCCCCGCGCCGGCGGAGGTGCCAGGCTGAGCGCCACGGTCCTGCCGCCGGGCCTGAGCCTCGAGAGGACCAGCGCCATCATCTGGGAAGGCGAGGACCGGCGGCTCGTGCTCGGCATCGGAATGGAGAAGCTCCACCCCCTGACCCTGATCGCCGTGGAGGACGAGGCCGCCCGCCCGGACGGTGCGGAGATCGAGCTGACCGGGCGGGCGGACTTCGAGCTCCCCCTCGGGGCAGAGGCGGCGGACGGGCCCGAGGTCTCCGGGACGCTGCCCAAGGGAGGGCTGAAGATCCAGCTCACCCAGCTCGCCGAGCCCCTCACGAACGGCGACGAGCTCCAGGCCCAGCTCGTCCTGGGAGACATCTGGCTGCCGTCTTTGAACCTCCGCTACGGGCAGGCCGAGCTGGTGGGCTGTGCGGTCCTCCACGCCGACGGCACCATCGAGGCCGCCGCGCGCGGGACGGTGCCCCTCGAGGTGCTCTCCATCCAGCGGGAGGTCTTCAGCGACGCCCAGGGCTACGTAGAGCTGCGCGGCCCCGCCGGCGCGGCGATCCCCGCCGGGCTGCTGGCGCGCTGCCCCATGGACATCGTCGGCGGCGACCTCGAGCCGATGAGCGTTCAGGGCCCGCTCGGCGCGCCCATGGTCGACGCGGAGGCCCACTTCCACGGAGCGGTCATCCGCGTCCGGGACCTGCCCCAGGAGATCCGCCTGCCCGACGGGCCCGGCTTCCGCCTGACCGGTAGGGTCGCGGCAGGCGGCGAGAGCGTGGCGGGGGCAGGGCGCGCCACGGTGGACATCGCGACGGCGAGGTCGGGCGGGGTCCTCGTGGGCTTCGGCGAGGGGAGCGCGCTGCTCCTCGGCGGGGTGCGCCTCGTCGACCTCAAGCCCGATGCCATGGACGTGACCCTGCGCGGGACCGAGCTCGAGTTCGCCGCGGCCGGGGAGTACCACGTCACGGCCAACCCGGACCTCAGGATCGTCGGGAGCGCACTCTCCGAGCCCGGCCAGCGCGGCATCGCGGCGTCGGGGGAGGTGACCATCACAGAGGGGGTCTACCACCGCTCCTTCGACGGGCTCGCCCGCGCGGTCGGCGGGGCCCTCGGCAGGAGCATGGAGCTCTACGCGCGCCCGGTCACCGAGACCTACCCGGTCCTGAACGAGATCGCGCTGAACCTCAAGGTGCGCTCGAGCAACTTCGAGGTCACGAGCCCCTTCCCCTTCGGCAGCGCCGAGCTCGAGATGGACGTCAACGCCTCCATGCGCGGCACCCTCGGCAGCCCCGAGCTCCACGACGTGGTGCGCGTGCGCCCGGGCAGCACCATCACCTACGCCGTCATCGGCCGGGAGTTCGAGATCACGCGCGGCACCATCGAGTTCGCGGGGGATCCGGAGCACCCGACCATCGAGCTCGAGGCCCACACCAGCGTTGAGGTCCTCCGCGCCGACGAGGAGCAGCGCGCCTCGCGCCAGGACGACGAGGAGACGGTGACCGTGACCATCAGGATCACCGGCACCTACCCGGACGTCGACATCGCCTTCGAGACCGACAACCCCGAGTACGACGAGGTCGACGCCCAGTCCCTTATCCTGACCGGCGCGCCTGCCCGCGGGAGCGCCGAGTCCGACTTCCTCTCCGAGACCCCGCTCAACATCTTCACCGAGGACATCGCGAGCCTCCTCGGCAAGCTGCTCTTGAGCCCCTTCCTCGACCAGGTGAGCCTCGGGCTGCGCTACGGCGGCATCAGCGTGCAGGCCCTCGCCCACATGGGCCGCTACCTCAAGCTGCGCACGCGCGTGACCCAGATGGGTGTGGACGACACCCGCTACGAGAGCGGCTTCCAGGTGAAGTTCACCGATCGTGTCTCCCTCGAGGGCAAGCTCAAGGTCCTGCAGCAGGAGCAGACCGAGGAGAGTTCCTACGAGGCCAGGCTCAAGTACAGGATTCCCCTGGATGAGTAGCCTGGCACTGCTCACCACCGTGCTCGGCCTGCTGCTCGGGCCCGCGCCCGGAGCCCCGGCAGAGGCTGCGCCCCCGCCGGCCTGCCCGGGCGCCGGTGTGGTCCAGAGCCTCCTCATCACCGGCTGCGAGGACGAGCGCTGCGGGCGCTCGGACATGCGCGAGCGGCTGCGCTCGCTCACCGACCTCCAGGCCGGCACCACCCTCACCCCGGAGCGTGTCGAGCGCGCCCGGCAGCGCCTGCTGGCCACGGGCCTGGTCGCGGAGGTCACGGCGCGCTGCGGTGAGCTCAGGCCGGGCCGCTTCCGCGTGGAGCTGAAGGTGGTGCCGCAGCGCTACGTCTCCGCCGTGCACATCGAAGGGCACGAGGCCTTCTTCCGCTCGGAGATCGAGAAGCGCCTGCTCATCGAGCCCGGAGTCGGCTTCACGCCCGGCACGGAGGCGGCCGCCCGCCTGCTCGCGGCCCAGCGCGAGACCCTCGACCGCCTCTATCGCGAGGCCGGCTTCGCGGACCCGAAGATAGACATCGAGGCCGAGCCCGATGGCGGCGAGGGCGTGGCCGTCACCTTGCGCATCACGGAGGGCCGGCGAAAGAAGATCGGCGCGATCCAGGTGGACGCCGCCCAGCTCGGCCTCGCCGACGACGAGGCCCTCCACTGCTCGGCCCCCGTGCACGACGAGCTGAGAAAGGCCAGCGGCATCAAGATCGACGAGGCCTACACGGATCGCCGGGCCCGCGACGCGCGGCGTCGGCTGCGCCGGCACCTCCAGGCCCGGGGATACCTGCGGCCCAAGGTGGAGATCCGGTACCGCGAGGCGAAGGTGTCGGGGGCGGCGTCGGCCTACTACGGCTCGGGCGTGCTGACCCTCCGGGTGCGCTACGAGGGCTGCTACCTCGTGCACATCGAGGTGCGTGAGGCTGCCGGAGACCCCTACCGCCCGCCAATCGACGACGGCCTGCTCGAGGCCCTGAGCTTCGGCGAGTCGGGGAGCTTCGACTGGCAGGAGTCGGTGTTCGGGCGCCAGCTCCTCGTCGACCACCTCCAGGCCCAGGGTTACCTCTTCGCCGAGGTGAAGCTCGACTACCGCCTGCTCCGCTGGTCGCGTCGCGTCGACCAGGAGGGGCCGCTGCGAGGGTGGATCGGCTACAAGGTGACCACCGGCGCGCTCACCGAGATCCGTGACGTCCGCATAGAGGACCTCCCCGAGCCCATGGCCGACGAGGCGATGGAGCTGATGGAGACCCGCCCCTACGACTTCTTCAGCACCGGCGGCTACCTCCAGATGCCTCGCGTCATCGCCGACCTCGAGAGGATCGCGCGCCACATGCGCGACAACGGCTACCTCGCCTTCGCCTACGGAGGCGCCGAGCAGACCGAGGAGCTCGTCATCAGGCGCAGCCGCACGCTGGGCGAGGAGCGCTTCGAGGTGCGCTTCAAGGAGGTCGCCTTCGAGATCACGAGGCCGCGGGCGGAGAGCTACATCTACCTGCGGGCGCGCTCGCGGCCGGGGCAGCGGACCATCGTCGGCGACGTGCACCTCTACGGGAACCTCGCCCTCGACCGGGACGAGGTCTTGGAGGGCACCGAGCTCAGGAAGGGGGCCCCCTTCGTGAGGGACGCCCTCCTGCGAGACCTGCGGCGGGTGCGGGCGCGCTACCAGGCCCTCGGCCACGCGAAGGCGAGCGTCTCGGCCCGCTGCTCGAGCCCGGAGACGCCGCACATCGGGCGCATCTCGTGCATGGAGTGGACCGAGTCGGTGAAGAGGCTGACGGTCCACCTGAGCCTCGACGAGGGCCCGAGGCTCGTGGTCGGCGAGCTGCTCTGGTCGGGCAACTTCCGCACCAGGGACGCCATCGTCCTGCGGGACCTGCCAAGCCGCGGGGAGCCCTTCGACGCCGGCCGCATCCGGGAGTCCTTGAGGAAGCTGAGGCGCTTGGGCGTGTTCAACGCCGTGCGACCGATCTTCGTCGGCCTCGAGGAGACGCCACCGCGTCCCAAGGTCGCCATCATGCTGCAGCTCCACGAGTCCCCGGCCCGCTTCGTAGACCTCGCCCTCGGCGTCGAGACCATCAGCCGTCACGAGGAGGTGTCCGTGCCCGAGGGCTTGTCCACGGGCCTGCAGAACCTGGTCACCGTGGCCGACAGGTCGGGCTCGGGCCAGACCGCCCAGCCGACCCTCAGGCTGCCCGACCTGCTCATCGTCGGCGAGGTCGCCTATATCGACGAGAACTTCTTAGGCCGCGCCCAGGAGATCCGCCTCCCGGCGCGCTACGGCCTGAGCACGACCCAGCTCAACCGCCTCGTCTCGGTGGAGCCGACCTGGATCAACCGCCGCCTCTTCGGCTCCGAGGTGCGCCTCCAGACCACCCCCTTCGTGCTCTACGACCGCGCCAACCTCGAGGGCTTGGACACCTTCAAGTACGGCGTGGAGTTCGGCCTGAGCCAGCGCTTCTTCGAGCGCATCCTGCTCGGACTGAAGTACGAGATCAGCCGGGTGCAGACCCGCCGCATCGACGTGGAAGATCCTGAATTCGGGCCGTTTTCGTTGCAAAACAAGGTGCGCCCGCAGGTCATCTTCGACTTCCTCGACAGCCCCGTGCACCCGACCACCGGCCAGCACCTCGCGGCCTCGGTCGCCTACATCAACTCCTTGGAGGAGGGCGAGCCGCGCAACTTCTTGAAGTTCGACGTGCGCTTCAAGATCGTGCGCAGCCTGCGCCGCACGCTCATCTTCGGGCTCTTCATGCGCTACGGCCACGCGCGCTCCTTCCAGGGCGACCGCCTCCCCGAGAACGAGCGCTTCGTGCTCGGCGGCAACAAGGGCGTGCGGGGCTTCGACGACAACGGCGTGCTCCAGTACAACGCCGACGGCAACATCCGCACCGAGCTCACCTGGCCGGAGTCGACCTTGAGCGCTCCCTGGCTCGGAGAGCTCCCGACCACCGAGGGCCGCGTCGAGTCCATCTTCGGCGGCGACCTGCTCCTCCACGGCAGCCTCGAGATGCGTTTCCCCATCCTCCGCGAGACCGGCCTGTGGGGGGGGCTCTTCTACGACCTCGGCGCGCTGACCGAGGGCTTCGACCAGATCGCCACGCGCTCCTTCCGCCACTCGGTGGGCGGCGGCATCCGCTACCTGATCGGCAACAGCATCCCCCTGCGCCTCGACTACGGAGTCAAGCTCGACCGCCGCTGCGCCTCGGTGGACGCGCGGGGCCGCTGCCTGCGCAACGAGAGCTTCGGGAACCTGCACTTCGGGATTCTGTACACGTTCTAGAGGTGTGCGGGTGCAGGCCGGTTCCTGGCGCTCAGGACCAGCACCACACCGTCAGCACCGCGGTGAAGAGCAGGCCGACGGTCGCGAGGCCGGCTCGGGCGGCCGGCAGGCCCTCGGGGGCGGCGTCCCTGGTCCAGTGCCAGCTGCGCCAGGCGATCCAGAGCATCGCCACCAGGGTGATCCAGCCTATGAGCGAGATCTCCGCGAGCCCCTCGAGCCGGGCTCGGATCGTCGCGAGGACCTCACGGCCGTGACCCGTGAGGTGGTTGAGGTCCTTCACCGATATGTCTCCGCCCAGTTGAGAGGCTCGCAGTCGGCAGCCATACCACGTCCAACTCGGTCTCGGCCCTCGACATCGTCCGCGCACGGGAATAGCGAGCCGGGCTCCGCGCTAAGGCAGCGTGTTAGCCTCGCCCGCGCCCGAGAGAGGAGCACGTGAGCACCGACGCCGAGACCAACGCCGCGCCGACGCGCGTCCCCTGGACGCGGAGGGCTCGCTGGGCCTCCGGCGGGTTGGTGGCGTGCCTGGCGGCGTTGCTGCTCGCGGCGCATTTCCTGCGCAGCGGAGCCACCGGCCTCGTGGCGGTGTGCCTGCTCGCTCCCCTGCTGCTGGTCTCGCGGCGGCGTTGGGTGCTGCACGCGGTGTCAGCGATGCTGGCAGCCGGAGCCGCGGTCTGGGTGCACACGGGCTTCGAGCTGGCAAACGCCCGGATGGCGCACGGCCTGCCCTGGTTGAGGCTGGTCGTGATCCTGGGCGTTGTGGCGGCGCTCACCGGGGCGGCCGCGATCGCGCTCAGGGGCCGGACGGCGCGGGAGCGCAGCTCGCTGCAGGCCTCGTCGGCCGCCGTCAGCGCCTGGGCCTTCCTGCTGGCGGGCGCGACCCTCGCGACGATCCAGGGCGTGCTCGACAGGCCCTTCCTGCTCGCCGAGCGCTTCCTGCCGGGCGCTGGCTGGGTCGAGATCCTGGTCCTCTCGGTGTACGCGGCGTGGGCGGCCGAGAAGCTCCACAGCGCGAAGCGCTCGGCGTTGTGGCGCGCGCGCATCTGGACCTTCTTCTCGGCTGTCTTCTTCGCACAGCTTGCCCTGGGGCTCGCCGGCTTCGAGCGCTTCCTGATGACCGGAGAGCTCCACCTGCCGGTTCCGGCGCTGATCCTTCTGGGGCCCATCTACCGCGGGGAGGGCTTCTTCATGTTGGGCCTGCTTGCGGCGACCGTCGCCCTGGTGGGACCGGCATGGTGCAGCCACCTCTGCTACATCGGCGCCTGGGACCACATCGCCGCCTCGGCAAGGAAGAAGCCCGTCGCGCTTCCGCGTTGGCGGGAGGCAGCGAGGGCGGGGATCGCCCTGGCAGTTGTCGGAGTGGCCGCCTCGCTTCGGGCGGCGGGCGTGGCCGGGTCGGTCGCAGCGTTGGCGGCTGCCGCGTTCGGCCTCGCGGGTGTCGCGCTCATGGTTTCCTGGTCTCGGCGCACCGGCGCGATGACCCACTGCACGGCTTTCTGCCCCGTCGGCCTAGTCGCGGTGTGGGCGGGGCGACTCAACCCCTTCCGCATCCACATCCGCGACGACTGCGATTCTTGCGGCGGCTGCTCCCGGGTGTGCCGCTTCGACGCCCTCAGCGAGGCGGACATCGAGAGGCGCCGCCCGGCGTTGAGCTGCACCCTGTGCGGGGACTGCGTGGGCAAGTGCCCGCAGACGCAGATGGAGTACCGCTGCGGACCGCTCCGGGGCGAAACGGCGCGCGCCTTGTTCCTCGTGCTCATCGTCTCGCTCCACGCGGTCTTCCTCGGCGTGGCGCGCATCTGAGCGGGCCTCAGGCCTTCAGTCGCCGCCTGCGCCGCCACCACAAGGCGGCGAGAAGGGAGATGAATCGAAGAGGGAGCCGTGTCATCGGGAACATAACGGGAGCAGAGCAGCTTTCAGTGCTCGTGGCCAGGCCCCGTTGCCCGACTCGCGCGGTGGCTGCTAGGCTGCGCCGTCGAGCGGTCCGGGGGAGGCCCGAGGTCGCGAGGGCACGGTGCTACGGAGGAACCGATGGATGCAAAGGATCGCCTGGAGAGCGTGCTGAGCGAGGAGCGGAGCTTCGCCCCGCCCGCGGACTTCGCGGCGAAGGCAAACCTTGGAGACGCGCGGGCCTACGAGGCGATGCGCGCCCGCGCCCACGAGGACCCGGAGGGCTTTTGGGCGGACCAGGCAGGCGCCGTGCACTGGTTCAAGCCTTTCGAGCAGGTGCTCGAGTGGGAGCCGCCCCACGCCAAGTGGTTCATCGGCGGCAAGACCAACATCGCCTACAACTGCCTCGACCGGCACCTCGACGGCCCGAGGCGGCAGAAGGCTGCCATCGTGTGGGAGGGAGAGCCCGGGGACCAGCGGGTGCTCACCTACCAGCAGCTCCACTCGGAGGTGGTCGACTTCGCGCGGGCGCTCAGGGCGCGGGGCGTCGGCGAAGGTGACAGGGTCGCCATCTACATGGGCATGGTGCCCGAGATCGCCGTGGCGATGCTGGCCTGCGCGCGCATCGGCGCCGTGCACTCGGTGGTCTTCGGCGGCTTCTCGGCCCGGGCCCTCAGGGAGCGCATCCTCGACGCCGGAGCCAGGGTGGTCATCACCGCCGACGGCTCGTGGAGGCGCGGCGAGGTGGTCAAGCTCAAGGACGCGGTCGACGAGGCCGTGGCGGGCTGCCCCGGCGTCTCGAGCGTCATCGTGCTCAAGCGCACCGGCCAGGAGATCGCCTGGAACGGGGAGAAGGACGTGCTCTGGGAGGACGCCGTGGAGCAGGGCAGGGAGCTCGCCCGCAGCTCCGACAGCGATCCGGGCGCGGCCGCCGAGCTCGACAGCGAGCACCCCCTCTACATCCTGTACACGAGCGGCACGACCGGGAAGCCCAAGGGCGTCGTCCACACCACGGGGGGCTACCTCGTCCAGACGACCTTCTCGACGAAGCTGGTCTTCGACCTGAAGGACTCGGACCTCTACTGGTGCACCGCGGACTGCGGCTGGGTGACCGGCCACAGCTACGTCGTCTACGGGCCGCTCTCCAACGGCGCGACGACCTTCATGTACGAGGGCGCGCCCAACCACCCACAGCCCGACCGCTTCTGGGACATGGTCGAGCGCCACAAGATCGACATCCTCTACACCGCCCCGACCGCCATCCGGGCATTCATCAAGTGGGGCGACAAGTGGCCCGAGGCCCACGACCTCAGCTCCCTGCGCCTGCTCGGCACCGTCGGCGAGCCCATCAACCCCGAGGCCTACATCTGGTACCGGGAGCACATCGGCGGCGGCCGCTGCCCCATCGTGGACACCTGGTGGCAGCCCGAGACCGGCAGCATCATGATCTCTCCGGTGCCCGGCGTGAGCGAGGGCAAGCCCGGCAGCTGCTCGAGCCCCCTGCCCGGCGTCGAGGCGGACATCGTCAGCGAGCTCGGCGAGCCGGTCGAGCCACCCACGGGCGGTCTGCTCGTGGTACGTCGGCCCTGGCCCTCCATGCTCCGCACCATCTACGGGGACGACGAGCGCTTCCGCCGCCAGTACTTCGGGCGCTTCGACGGCATCTACTTCACCGGAGACGGGGCGCACCGGGACAAGGACGGGGACTTCCGCGTGCTCGGCCGCGTCGACGACGTGCTCAACGTCGCCGGCCACCGCCTCGGGACGGCCGAGGTCGAGAGCGCGCTGGTCAGCCACCCCAAGGTGGCCGAGGCCGCCGCGGTCGGCGCGCCCGACGACATCACCGGCGAGGCCATCGTGGCCTTCGTGAGCCTCGAGGGCGCCTCGGCCGGAGACAGCGACCTCGCCGGCGAGCTCCGGGCCCACGTCGCCACCGAGATCGGGCCCATCGCAAAGCCAAAGGAGGTCCGATTCGCCGACGCCCTGCCCAAGACCCGCAGCGGCAAGATCATGCGCCGGCTTCTCAGGAGCCTCGCCGCCGGTGAGGAGGAGCTCGGAGACACGACGACCCTCGAAGACGTGGGGGTCATCGAGAAGCTGCGCAAGGCCGGCAACTGAGGCCGTCGCCCCGATTGACTGGACCGGGGACTCACCCGAGAATCGAGCGCGCTTGGAGGTAGCTCGACATGCCTGGATCTACACACCGCCCGATCACCTTGATCCTGGAGATGGTAGCCAGCGGCGAGCGCACCCTCGGGCGTCTGGCCACCGGCCTCAAACGCCACGAGGGCATGTACTTCATCCCCTCGCCCACCGAGCTCGCCGACTACCTCATGCGCCTCAACCAGCTCGTGGAGCGCAGCCGCGCGAAGGCCGAGGTAGAAGACGTGGCGGGCACGCTGACGCCGGAGCCCTCGGTGCGAGCCGGCTACCCACGTCCCCTTGGCCTCAAGGACAAGGAGGGGGGCTTCCTGCCCTGCGTCTTCACGTCACAGAAGCGGGCCGAGGAGTTCGCGGTCGAGCACCAGGTGACCACCGGCATGGGGAAGGTCGCGGTGCTGTGCCGGCCGTGGGCCTCCGGCCTGCGCTCCTTTCTCGGGCTGAAGTACGCCGGCCTGAGCGTCGACCACGACTCCGTGCACAACCTGAAGCTCTCGCAGGCCTCCATGGGGCGCCTCTTCGCCCACCTCACGCTGGCCGACTTCGCGGCTCTGGAGAAGGTCTACGTGGTCACCCTCGGGCGCACTGTCCACGTCCAGCGTACCTGGCGGGACGAGATCCAGGTCTTCGCCTTCGACGCCGCGCCTGCAGCCCAGGAGGGGCTCGCGATCCTCAAGGCCAAGTCCGACAAGGTCCAGGTCAGCCCGGTGCCGATGGAGCACTTCCTCGCGTCGATCAAGCGCATCAACGTCGGCCAGCTCGTCGTCAACCCCGGTGTGGAGGGAGAGCGCCACTACGACGCCAAGGACATCGACAAGCTCACCAAGGCCGCCCGGGGCGCCGAGATCGACGAGACCACCGCCCAGCTCAAGCTCGACGAGGAATCCGACCCGCTGCGATTCGAGGACACCGGAGTGAACATTGCCGTCTCGTCCTACGGTATGGCTGGAGCGGCGGCCGACGAGGTCGGGGCGAAGCGAGCCGTCCGGGCCACGGGCACCGAGCAGAGCATCCCGAGCAAGCCGGCGGCTTCCGTGCCTCCCACGAGCTCGGAGGACAAAGGGCAGAAGCCCGCCGCCAGGCCTGCTACCGCGCCGCGCAGGGGAGCTCAGCGGGAGGTGCTGGGCTTCTCGAAGAAGAAGAAGGAGTAGGCTACTCGACCGCCTGATCGGCGAGGTGCAGGGCCTTGTCGATGATCGCGAAGCCCTCGCGGAGCTGGTCCTCGGTGATGCACAGGGGCGGCACGCAGAAGATCCAGTTCCAGCGCACGAAGGTGTGCATGCCGAGCTTGCGGATGTGGGCGGCGACCTGGGCCATGGCGCCCATCTCGGAGGCCTTGGCGTTCCACGGGGCCATGGGCTCGCGGGTCTTGCGGTTCTTGACGCACTCCACCACGCCGAAGAGCCCGATGTTGCGGATGTCTCCGACCGAGGGGTGGCTCTCCTTGAGCTCCTTCAAGAGCTGAGTCTGGAGCGCGCCCATGACGCGGGCGTTCTCCACGAGGCCGTCCTCCTCGTAGACCTGCATGACCGCGTGGGCGGCGGCGCAGGACACGGGGTGACCGCTGTAGGTGAGCCCGCAGACCAGCGGGTGATCTTCGAAGTGGTCGGCGATGTGCTTGCGGACCGTGACCGCGCCGAGGGGGATGTAGCCGCAGGTCAGGCCTTTGGCCGTGACCATGATGTCCGGGACCACGCCCTCGTAGTGCTCGATCGCGAACATCTTGCCGGTGCGCCCGAAGCCGCTCATGACCTCGTCGGCGATGAGCAGGATGCCGTGATCCTGGGCGTAGTCGCGCAGGGCCTGCCAGTAGCCGTCGGGGGGGATGATGAGGCCGCTCGAGCCGGTGACGCTCTCCATCATTATCGCGGCCACGTTCTCGGGGCCCTCGAACTCGATGGTGGAGATGACGTGGTCGATGTAGACCTGCGGGTTTCCGTGGGGGGCGTAGCCGAAGGGGCAGCGGTAGGCGTAGGGGTCGTGTACGCGCACGATGCCGGGGATGCCCGGCTCGTGGGGGAGGCGCCGCGGGTCGCCGCCGGCCGTTGCGGCCCCGTAGGTCGCGCCGTGGTAGCTGCGGTAGCGAGTGACGATCTTGTGGCGGCCGGTGTACTGGCGCGCGATCTTCATCGCGTTGTCGACGGCCTCGGCCCCGCCGAGGGTGAAGAGCGTCTTGCAGAGGTCGCCTGGAGTGATCTCGGCGAGCTTGGCGGCGGCCTTGCCCTTGGGCTCGTGGGCGGTGCCCGGGTAGGCGCTCGCCACCTTGTGAGCCTGCTCCGCCATGGCCGCGAGCACCTTGGGGTGGCCGTGGCCGATGTTGACGTTCATCAGCTGGCTCGAGAAGTCGATGTAGCGCTTGTCGTTGAGGTCCCAGAAGTACACGCCCTGGGCGCGGTCGACCACGATGGGGTTGGTCACGGCGTTCTGAGCCGTCCACGAGTAGAAGACGTGCTCTCTGTGGTCGCGGACGATGGCGTCGCGCCTGAGGGGGGTCGAGTCCGAGGTGCTGGTCGTCACGGCGTGCTCCCTTCCGTTGCCAGCGCAGGACTATAGCCGGGGCCTCAACGGCGGCCAACCTCGCGAGAGCCGGTATAACGCAGAGGCGCTGAGGCGCAGAGAGGCCCGCGGTGCCTCGCGTTGCTCGGCGCGGCTCGAAGCTTCGCTTGTGGGGGTGGATCAGACGACCCCCGCCTCCCGGAGCTCGTCGATCCCCGGCTCGTCGTAGCCGAGCTCGCGGAGGACCTCTTCGGTGTGCTCGGAGAGCAGGGGAGGGGGGCCGCGGAAGCCGGCTCGAGCCTCCTCGAAGCGCAGCGGCAGGTCCAGCACCTGGAATGGGCCGAGCCCGGGGTGCTCCATGTCTACGACCACGCCCCGCGCCTCGGCCTGCGGGTGTGCGAGGGCCTGCGGGATGGTCAGCACCGGCCCGAAGGGCAGGCCGTGGCGAACGGCGAGCAGCTCCTCCCACTCCGCGGTCGTGCGCTCGGCGAAGATGCGCTCGAGCTCCGCGTCGAGGGCCTCCCTGTTCTCTACCCGCCCGCCGTTGGTCTCGAAGCGCGGGTCCGCCCCGAGGTCCTCTCGTCCCAGCACGGCGCAGAGGCGCTGCCACTGGGTGTCGTTGCCGATTGCGAGGTTGCCGTGGCCGTCCCTGGTGCGCAGCGCCCGGTAAGGCGAGAGGACCGGGTCGGCCGATCCCATGGGCTGCGGCGTGCGCCCCGTGGTGAGCGCCACCCCGGCCTGCTTGGAGAGCCAGGGCAGCATGCCGTCGAGCATGGAGAGGTCGACGTAGTCCCCGCGGCCGGTGTGCTCCCGGCGGAAGAGGGCCGAGACGATGGCGAAGGCCCCCCACATGCCGGCGCTGAGATCCGAGATGGGCACGCCCACCTTGATCGGCGGCCGGCCGGGCTCTCCCGTGACGCTCATCAGCCCGGAGAGCCCCTGCACGAGCTGGTCGTAGGCGGCGTGATCGCGGTAGGGGCCGGTCTGGCCGAAGCCCGTGATGGAGCAGTAGACGAGGCGCTCGTTCTCGGCGCGCAGCTCCTCGGGGCCGACCCCGAGGCGCGCCGCGGTGCCCGGCCGGAAGTTCTCGACGACCACGTCCGAGGCGCGGGCGAGGGCCCGGACGACGTCCCGCCCGCGGGGCTGCTTCATGTCGACGGTGACGCTGCGTTTGCCGCTGCTGACGACCAGGAAGTAGGCGGCCACGTCGCCCACGAAGGGCGGCCCCGAGCCGCGCAGGGGGTCCCCCTTGCCCGGGCGCTCGACCTTCACCACGTCGGCGCCGAGGTGCGCGAGCATGAGGGTGCAGAAGCCCCCGGTTACGAAGGTCGATAGGTCGGCGACGCGGACCCCCTCGAGGGGGCCCTTTGCAGAGTCGCTCAAATCTGTCCGCCGGGGGATCGTTTCACGAAGCGACCCCAGCCTCGCTCACCCACGAAGGCGCCGCCGTCGACCACGACCCGGCCGCGGCTCAAGGTCCAGGTCGGGAAGCCGCCGAGCTCCTTGCCCTCGAAGGGGTGCCAGTCGCAGTTGGTGGCCAGCTCGTCTGGATCGACGACCTTGGTGGCGTCGGGGTCGAAGATGGCGATGTCCGCGTCGGCCCCGACGGTGATGCTGCCCTTCTGCGGGTACATGCCCATGAGCTTGGCCGGGTTCGTGCTGATGACCTCCACGAAGCGGTGCATGTCGACGCGTCCCGCCTTCACGCCGTGGGTGTACATGCAGGGCACGAGGGTCTCGACGCCGGGCATGCCGAAGGGGATCTTCGTGAAGTCCCCGTTCCACATGGCTTTCTGCTCGGTCGTGAAGGTGCAGGTGTCGGTGCTGACGATGGGGACCGTGCCGTCCTGGACGGCCTCCCAGAGGCGCTCGCAGTCGTGGGGCTTCTTGAGCTGCGGGCACGTCGCCCAGAGGTGGCCGCGCTCCGGGTCCTTGAAGACCTCGTCGTCGAGCACGAGGTACTGGGCGCAGGTCTCGGCCCAGGCGTCGATGCCCTGCTCGCGCGCGGCCTTCATGATGTCAGCGCTGCCGCCCGAGGACATGTGCACCACGTAGAGCCTCGAGCCGGTCGCCTCGGTCCAGCGCACCGCCCGGCTGATGGCCTCCTCCTCGACGAAGTAGGGCCTGCTGAGCACGTGGGCGTAGGCGCCGAGCTCCTCACGCCGCGGGTAGTAGCGGTCGATGAAGAGGTTCATGACCTTCTGGCTCTCGGCGTGCACGCAGATGCGCGCGCCCCGGTCCTTGACGTACTCGAGGGCCTCGAAGAGGGCGGCGTCGTCGCTCTGCCAGCCTTCGGCCTCGTAGATCATGAACATCTTGTGGGTCGGGACGCCCATGTCGATGGCGGCGCCAAGCTCCTTGCGGTCGAGCTTGTTCCACATCGTGAGGCCGCCGTGGAGGCTGTAGTCGACGCAGACCTTGGGGTCGGCGACGGCCATGCGGGCCTCGATGCCGGCGAGCAGGCCGCGCTCGGCGTCCTGCATGGCGAAGTCGATGAGCGTGGTGACGCCGCCACGCGCGGCGGCCTTGGTGCCCGTCTCGAAGCAGTCGGCCGAGACCGTGCCGCAGAAGGGCAGCTCGAGGTGCACGTGCACGTCGATGCCGCCGGGGATGACGTACTTGCCGGTTGCGTCGATGACGCGGCCGGCGAGGCCCTCCGAGATCTGGGAGGAGATCGCCGTGATCTTCTCGCCTTCGATGCCGATGTCGGCGGTGTATCGCTCGCTCGCCGTCCAGATGTCGGCGTTCTTGATGACGAGGTCGAAGCCCATGTCTGCCTCCGTGCCCGTTGGAAGAGTCACCCCTAGAGGCCGAGGACTCTAGCCCCTGTGTTTCGGAGCGGCAAGGTCGCCGGGCGGCTCAGCCGAGGAGGCGCCCGAGGGTCTCGGAGAGGATCGCCACCGTCGGTCCCCCGGTGCCGCCCTCGAGCACGAGCATGGTGCTCCAGAAGAGCACGCTGGCGGCGACGAGCACGAGGGGGACGGAGATGGCGATCGCTCGGATGCGCTCACGCGGCCAGTGCTCGGCGATGCGTGGGCGGGCGGCCTCGCCCCCGGCCTCGAGGTAGGACACCGTGAAGCCGAAGGGGGTGAGCGCGCACATCCAGGCCACGAAGTTCAGCATGGGCACGTTGAGCATCTCGGCGCCGAGGGCGGGGTGCCATCGCCATGCCCCGAGGTGCGTGGCGATGGGGTCCAAGAGCAGGTCGAGGCCGGTCCCTATCGCTGCGAAGATGAGGCCGTGTGCCAGGGCCTTCACGACTCGCGAGCCGCCGCTCAGCCTGTCGAGGGCGACATCGAGGCCGCCCCGCCGCCAGACGTGCAGGATGAACCAGCACATGTAGATGACCTGCACCCAGCCCATCATAGTCGCGAGCGGCGCCACGCAGCCCGGCAGGTAGAGCACGAAGCTCGGCTCGTGGAAGTAGCCGAGCACGATGCCGCCGTTCTCGAGCACGGTCCCGTAGGCGAGGCCGACGCCTAGAAAGAGCACCAGCGTACGCACGCCGTCCCTGCGCATGTGCCAGACGAGGGGGATCATGGTCGCGAGGGTGGAGATCTCGTAGACCCTGAGCAGGGCGGGCGTGGAGAGGGGCGAAGGGCGCGCCGTGACGACGCAGAGCACGGGCACCGCGAGCAGGGCCACGATGCCGACCACGAGGCTCTTTCGGCGTGGGAGGCTGAAGTCGGGGCTCCGCCGCCTGTAGAACAGGAACACCGCGAAGATGCACAGCGGGATGAAGGCAGCGGCCGCGAGGTCGGGGCGCGGCGGCGAGAGGTGGGAGTAGGCCCCCTGGATGAGCGAGATGGTGATCAGGTAGTAGAGCCACGCTGGGAAGGTGGCCCAGCTCTCGCCGGCCCAGGAGCCTCTGCCTGGTCTCTCGGGTGCCTCTCCTCGGCCTTCGACCAGGGGCCGGGGAGTCTCCGTGCGCTCGCCGTTCATCGGCAGAGAGGGTAACGATCCCGGCACCGCTGGGGCAACGGTGGGGCGTGGTTGGGCTAGTAACCACGGGGGGATCGGGCGCCCTGGCGTGTGGCGTTCGGGATGTATAAGATGCGCCGCTCCACGCCGCAGGGATAGACTGATGTACCGAACGCACACCCTCTTTCGGGTGGTGGCCCTCGCCGCCGCTCTCAGCCTGGTCGCCGCATGCTCGTCGGACATCGGCGACGAGAAATCCGATTTGCCGGCAGGCGTTGCCGACACCGGCGGTGCGGATCCGGGTGCTGGCGGCGGCACGGACCCGGGCGAAGGTGGCGACCCGGGAGAGGCTGCGGTCGATCCGGGCAGCGCGGGTGATCCGGGCACCGGAGGCACGGATCCCGGCCCCGCCGCGGAGGGCGTCACCGGGGACACCGGCGGCGGCACCGACACCACGGTAGCTCCCCAGGGCCTCGGCGCCCCCTGCCAGACCTCCGCGGACTGCGGCGGGACGGAGGACGACTACTGCTTCTCCGGCTTCTGCACGAGGCGCTGCCAGAACGACGAAGGGCCCTTGCCGGGGGCCTGCAACAACGTGGCGAAGGACAACCCCTGGGCCGAGACCTGGGGCTGCCCCCTGGACCTGATCGTCTGCCTGCCGGGCTACGAGGAGGCCTTGGTGTCCCAGTGCGGAACGGACGCCGCGTGCGGCCGGGTTGGCGAGGGCTTTGTCTGCGCGGGACTCATAGGGACGGGTACAGCGAACACCGATGGTGTGTGTCTGCCTGCCGGTGAGCGGCGCCCGGCGGGCGAGCCCTGCATGAGCGAGGCGGACTGCCAGAACCTGCTCTGCATGGGGAACGACCCCGCGGCCGGCACGGCCGGGCGCTGCTCGGCGCACTGCAACAACGCCGCCGTGTGCCCGGAGGGCAACCTCTGCGTGGGCATCGGGCTCATCACCCAGGAAGGGTCGACCATCCCCGGCGCGTGGGCCGGCGTGTGCGTCCCGGTCTCGGGCTCTCGCACGCAGTGCGGCAAGCAGGCCACCTGCCTCGAAGGTGAGTACTGCGAGGCCTTCGTGCACCCCACCAACCTCAAGGCGCAGCACTTCTGCATCGACGCCGACGGCGAGAAGGAGGTCGGCGCCGAGTGCGACTCGAACAGCGAGTGCATCTCGGGGCGCTGCCTGCTCGGGGGCATCGAGAACGGCCCGGAGCACGGCTTCTGTGGCCAGCCCTGCCCGGGCGGCGTGGACGACTGCGCAGAGGGCATGGCCTGCGCGCAGCTCACCTACCACGACCGCGGCACGCCGGAGGAGACGGGAGACGACCCGCTCTTCGGCCTGTGTGTCTTCGACGGGGACGGCGACCCCTGCATCGTGAGCACCGACTGGTGCGCGGAGGGCTACGTCTGCGAGGTCGTCGAAGGTGGCCCCGAGGGCCTCGGCAGCTGCGTGGAGAAGGTCGCCGGCTCGTGCACCACGGCCGAGGAGTGCGACGACGAGATCGCCTGCACGACCGACACCTGCGGCGAGGACGGCATGTGCGCCCACACGACCGACGACGCGGCCTGCGACGACGAGATCGCCTGCACGACCGACACCTGCGACGCCACCGAGGGCTGCAAGCACGCCACCGACGACACGGCCTGCGCCGACGACGGCGTCGAGTGCACGACCGAGGCATGCGTCGCGGGCGAGGGCTGCCTGAACACCCCCGACGACACGGCCTGCGCGGACGACGGCTTCGCGTGCACGACCGAGGCCTGCGACACGACCGAGGGCTGCAAGAGCACCCCGGAGCGCAGCG
>CAZQPP010000081.1:0-20628 GCA_964594295.1 uncultured Myxococcales bacterium
CATCGGCCCCGACCTCTACACGGCGCTGCGAAAGCAGGGGGACGTCGGCGACATCGCGGGCTTCGTGGGCCCCGTCATGCGTACGCGCACCGGCGAGCTCACCCTGCTGGCTCGGCAGGCCCGCATCCTCACCAAGTCCATCCGCCCGCTCCCCGACAAGTGGCACGGCCTGACCGACGTCGAGGCGCGCTTCCGCCAGCGCTACGTGGACCTCTTCATGAGCCCGGAGACCCGCGAGATCTTCGCGCTCCGGGCGCGCGTGGTCGGCGTGATCCGTCGCTACCTCGACGAGCGCGGCTTCTTGGAGGTGGAGACCCCCATCCTGCAGACCCTCGCAGGGGGCGCGGCGGCGCGCCCATTCGTGACGCACCACAACACCCTGGACATCCCGATGTACCTGCGCATCGCGCCGGAGCTCTTCCTGAAGCGCCTGGTCGTCGGCGGCCTCGAGAGGGTCTACGAGCTCAACCGCTGCTTCCGGAACGAGGGCATGAGCCACTGGCACAACCCCGAGTTCTCGATGCTCGAGTTCTACTGGGCGCACGCGACCTACGAGGAGCTCATCGAGCTCACCGAGGAGCTCTTGTGCAAGCTGGTCACCGAGTGCCGCGGCACCACCGAGGTGCCCTGGCGCGGCGACACCCTGAGCTTCCAGCGCCCCTTCCGGCGCGTGTCCGTTCGCGACGCCATCCGCGAGCACCTCGGCCGCCCCGACCTCGCCCTCGAGGAGGCATCCGAGATCGCGGCGCTGCTCGACGAGCTCGAGGCCGAGCGGCCGGTCGTGGAGGACTACGGGCGCCTGCTCATGGCGCTCTTCGAGGAGGTCGCCGAGCCCAAGCTCGTCAACCCCACCTTCGTCACCGAGTTCCCGGTCGAGGTCTCCCCCCTCTCGCGAAAGAACGAGGAGGACCCCCGCTTCGTCGACCGCTTCGAGCTCATCGCAGGCGGCAAGGAGCTCGCCAACGCCTTCAGCGAGCTCAACGACCCGATAGACCAGCGCGAGCGCTTCGAGGCCCAGCTTCGAGACCGCGCGGCAGGGGACGACGAGGCCCAGCCGATGGACGAGGACTACGTCCGGGCCCTCGAGTTCGGCATGCCGCCGACCGCCGGAGAGGGCATCGGCATCGACAGGCTCGTCATGCTCCTCGCCGACCGCGAGAATATCCGCGACGTCATTCTCTTCCCCACGATGCGACCCGAGCAGAGCCTGCACGCGGACGCAGAGGACCCGGCCTAGGAAGTGCGCGCGGTCCTGCTGCCCTACGGGTTGGTGCTGGGGGCCGGCGTGGCCCTCGCCCACATCCGCCTCGCCGGCCCCGGGGTACGCTACGCCGCCCAGACCGCCCTCCAGCTCGTGGTGGTGGTCACCCTGACCATCGCCATCGCGGCGGCGGTCTGCTTCGCGGTCATCTGGGCTGTCGACCGCTTCGGCCGCAAGGCGCTCCTGCGCTCGGCGGTCCTCAAGGTCGCCTGGCACCTCCTGAGGAGCCAGCAGGGCGTGCCGACCGCGCGCGCTCGAGCGGCCCGCCTCTTCGACCGCCTCGCCGAGAGCCCCTCCTTGCCCGGGACGGCCCTGGCTTGCGCTATCGCCGTCGCCGCGACCGCGGCCGCCTGGACCGTGCCTCCCTGGGCGCCGTGGGTGCCGCCGTCGAGGGACGCCGTCGTGCTCGCGTGCGCGGTGGGGCTGACCTGCGGCCTCCTTCGCCTGGTCGTCGCGCGCTCGGTGCCGCCCTCCCTGCGCACGGTTCCGGGCACGGTCGTCACCGTTCGCCGCCGGCGGCGCCTGACCCTGCCGACCTTCATCGCCGTCGTCGGCATCGCCGTGGGCGTGTGGGCGCTCATCGTCGTGCTCTCGGTCATGCGCGGCTTCGGCGAGGACCTGCGCGACAAGATCCTCCAGGTCGACGCCCACGTGCACCTCGAGTCCGCTCAGCTCGACGTCCCGCTGCCCGAGGCCTCGGCTCTCATAGACTCCATCGCCGGCCACCCCGGAGTGCTCTCGACACACCCACTGGTCGTCGGGAGGGTGATCCTCTCGACCCGCTACAACACCACCGCCAGCGTGGACCTCAAGGGCGTCGATCCCTACACCTACGGCAAGGACAGCGACGCCCGCGCCTTCCTCCCCGCCGCCACCTTGAGGCGTCTCGCGGACCCCGAGCTCCTCGAGGAGGATCGCGCCCTCGTCCCGGCCCTGCGCGAGGCCTTTGCGGGGCCGGAGGCAGGAGACGACGACGAGTCGGCCTTCCCGGCCCCGTCGGTGCTCTTCCCGCCCATCGTGCTCGGCTCCGAGCTGGCCGACAGCCTCCAGGTCGGGCCCGGCGACACCGTGGAGGTCATCACCCCCGACGGTGACGAGACCCCCCTCGGCGTGCGCCCGCGCACCCGCACCTACCGCGTCGCCGGCTCCTTCCACACGGGCATGTACCAGTACGACCTGCGCCTGGCCTACGTCGCCCTCTGGGATGCGGCCGAGCTCTTCGACCTCGAGGGCGCCCCCAACCGCATAGAGGTCGTGGCCCGCGACCCCGAGCACACGGGTCCCGTGGCGGCCGCCATCGAGGGCATGGCCGGCGACCGCGACGTCGAGGTGAGCGACTGGCGCCGCATGAACCAGGCCCTGCTGAGCGCGCTGGAGCTCGAGCGGGTGGCGATGTTCCTGGTGCTGGGCTTCATCGTGCTCGTCGCCTCCTTCAACATCGTGGGCTCGTTGGTCCTCATCATCATGGAGAAGGCCCGCGAGATCGCCATCTTGCGCGCCATGGGCGCCAGCGCCCGTTGGATCGCCCGCACCTTCCTGACCATCGGGTGCGCCATCGGCACCATCGGCGTAGGCACCGGCCTCGCCCTCGGCCTCGGCTCCTGCGCGTTCATCGCGTGGGTTGGCGTGCCTCTGCCGCGCGAGTACTACGTCGAGAGCATCCCGGTGGACGTCGACCCGCCCACGGTCTGCGCCATAGTGGTCGCAGCCGCCCTCGTCGTCCTGGCCGCCACCGCCTACCCGACCCGCGCGGCCGCCCGGCTGGTCCCTTCAGATGGCCTGCGTCATGAGTGAGCCCACAGCACCAGTAGTGCTCGAAGCCCGCGGCCTCGAGAAGAGCTACCCCCACCTGAGCGGCCCCGTCCCGGTCCTCAAGGGCGTCGACCTCGAGGTGCGCCGGGGCGAGATAGTGGCGATCGTGGGCAAGAGCGGCGTCGGCAAGAGCACTCTCCTGCACGTGCTGGGCACCCTCGACCGCCCCACGGCCGGTGAGCTCCGCCTGCTCGGCCGCGATCCCTTCGCCTTCCCGGACGACGAGATCAGCTCGTTTCGCAACGACCACCTCGGCTTTGTCTTCCAGTTCCACCACCTGCTGCCCGAGTTCACCGCCCTCGAGAACGCCATGCTCCCCGCCCTCATCCGGGGCGAGGCTCCCGCAGCGGCGCGCGCGCGGGCCGAGGATCTCCTGGCGAAGGTCGAGCTCGACCACCGCCTCCAGCACAAGCCGAGCGAGCTCAGCGGCGGGGAGCAGCAGCGCGTCGCCCTCGCCCGTGCCGTAGTGCGCTCCCCGGACATAGTGCTCGCCGACGAGCCCACCGGGAACCTCGATCCGAAGACCGGCGCGGGCGTGCACCAGCTCTTCTTGGACGTCAGCCGCGACCTCGGCGTGACGGTCCTCGTCGCGACCCACAACCGCGACCTCGCTGGGCTCAGCGACCGCCGGCTGCGCCTGCAGGAGGGCAGGATCGTGGACGGGGAGGATTGATTCTTGGGCCGTCTCGGCGTAGGGGTTTTTCCATGAGCCGCTTCCTGCCCGTTACCCTCCTGATCTGCCTGCCCCTCGCCGGATGCCAGAAGGCCTCCGAGAAGCTGCCGCCCAAGAAGCCCGCGGCTCAGGAGGCCGCCTCACCGGCTCCGGCCGAGGCGGCGAAGCCGGCCGCGGAGAAGAAGGCGCCCGCCGAAGCAGCGCCCAAGGCCCCCCCGCCCGCGCCTGCGCAGGCTGCCGGGGAGGGCGCACAGGACCCGGTCGTCAAGATCAGCGCCAACCCCGAGCTCAACAACCTGGTCCTCGCTCTCAAGGATGCCCGGGCCGGGCGCCGCGTGCTCGACGAGCTGATCAGGAGATACCCCGAGGGCGTCAGCGCCCTCGTCAGGGGCCTGCGCTACGTGGAGCCCAACATCCGCACCCAGTGCGCCCAGGTCCTGGTCCTCCTCCACGAGAAGAAGAAGGAGAAGCTCCCCAAGGGAGCCGTGCTGGGGCTCATCGACCTCGTGGGCAAGGACAAGAACGAGCACGTCCGGGCCCTGGGCGCCAAGGCCCTCGGCAGCAGCAAGGACGAGCGCTTCGCCGACGTGCTCGAGCTCGCTCTGCAATCCGACCGCTCGGGCCCGGTCCGGGCGGCCGCGGCCAAGTCCCTCGGCGAGCTGCGGGCCAAGAAGGCCATCCCCTCCCTGATCCGCGCCCTCTCCGACAGGGAGACCGAGGTGCGAATGTACGCCGCCAACTCCCTGCGCAAGATGAAGGCCAAGGAGGCCGTCTCGCAGCTGGTGCAGCTCCTCGGCGACCCGAACTCGATAGTGCGCGCGCGGGCCCACAAGGCCCTCCAGGAGATCACCGGCAAGAACCTCCCGGCGCAGCCCGAGGCCTGGCGTTACGTGATGCCGTAGGAGCGCGTAGCGCGCAGCGCCCGCGCTCCTCCCGTGCCCGTGCCCGTGCCCCTGCCCGATGCGACCCGCCTGATCGGCGGGAGGGCGCTCACCGTGCCCGGACGCACCTCTCGACGGCGTGCTTGTTGACCGCGTCGTAGACACACGAGACGAAGCGGGGGTCGATCTTCTCCACGCAGCGCGTGTTGTGCGCGCGGCGCCACGTGATCTCCTCGTTCGGGCCCATGAAGGCCGCCATGATGCGCCAGATGGACATGCAGTCCTTCCGCGAGAAGGAGCGTCCCGCCGCCGGAGAGGAGGGCCTGGCTCCGGCGCCTCGCGCGGGGGCCTTCCAGCTGGGTGACGGCTGCGTCCTGACCCTGTCACCCGTGAAGCAGCGCTGAGCTTCGGGCGCCTTCCTGGCGTCCTCGAGGCAGATGAGGAAGGTCGGGTCCGGCTTGCTGGCGCACCGCGTGTAGAAGTCTGACCTGTGTTGGCGGACCATCACCGAGGGCAAGAGCTTCTTCACGCGCTTCCAAAGGTGGGCGCACTGTGAGGGGAGGATCTTGCCGTCGATGCGCTCGTCCTCCGTCGCTGGCGGCCGAGCGGGCGCCGGCTTGGGCGGCCTGGCCGCGACCGGTGGTGGCGGCGGAGGAGGAGGAGGGGCGACTGCCGACTCCGCGGGCGCGGGCAGCGGCGGCTCGGGGGGGGGCGGCGCCGGCGCGCCTCCGTCGAGCCGGAGCGCCGTGCCGCGGACCACGGTGCAGCGCTCTGTGTACAAGCCGATCACGCTGAAGGTCTCCTGATCGACCCGCACGTCCACGAGGGCATCGGCTTGCTGCTTGCGCAGGGCGTCTCTCACGGCGCTGTCCAGCGATGCGTCCGGACTCAGCGCGATGAAGAACAGCAGAGTGGTCGCGCAGGAGCGGCCCTCAACCTGACCAAGGGCCGCCGGCGCCGGCTCGAGGGGCACGGGCTTCGTCGAAGGCGTGAGCTGGTACGGCCTGATGGTTGTGCAGCCGATCGCGGCGGAGAGCAGGATCGACAGGAGCAGGTCGCGTCGGACCAGGCACATGGGCGTACCCTTCGAGTGAGGGGCGGAGCTTCGGTCACCGTGGGCGAAGAGTCAACGGCTCGGTGCTCGAGCCGGAGGGCCCGCCTCGCGCTATTCCCCGGGCTCCCGGGGCGTCAAGGATCGTTCGAAGCCTGGCAGCGCTCCCACTCGTCCCTGCACGCGCCGCTCATCGCGCCGAGCATGCACTCGGCGGAGAAGTCGAAGATGCACTCGCCGATGACGCAGGTGACCACGGCGAAGAACTTGTCGCTCTCGCCGGGGGCCGCGCCTTCGGTGCAGGGCTGGTAGCAGGTCGGGTCGGGCATGCCGCCGTTGCTGAGGCAGCGTGACATGGCGCACTGCATGATCTCCGGGCAGCGCTTGCCGTCCTCGGGCGGGTCGCAGCGGCCGTAGTTGCAGGTCCAGCCGCGCGGGCATTCGCCGCAGGTGCCGCCGCAGTTGTCGGGCCCGCACTCGCGGCCCTCGCAGCGCGGCTCGCAGTGCACCTCGTGGCACATGCCGTCGTCCCAGCACTCGGCGTTGGGCCCGCAGTAGCCGCACTCGCCGCCGCAACCGTCGGGGCCGCACTCGCGGTAGCGGCCGTCCTCGGTCCAGCACTTGGGCTTGCAGTAGGGCTTGCAGAAGCCCTCCATGCACTCGAGGCCCGGCGGGCAGTAGCCGCAGGAGCCGCCGCAGCCGTCGTCGCCACACTCGTACTCCATGCCCGTCCAGGGATCCCAGCACTGGGGCTCGCACACCGGCATGCAGAAGCCCATCCACGGGTCGCACTCCATGAAGGGAGGACACTCGCCGCAGGAGCCGCCGCAGCCGTCGTCGCCGCACTCGCGCGGCCAGCCTTCCGGGCTCATGCAGTTGGGCACGCAGTCGGGGATGCAGCGGCCGTTCTCGCACCTGGCGTTGTCCGGGCACTGGCCGCAGGAGCCGCCGCACCCGTCCTGGCCGCACTCCCGTCGTCGGCAGTCGGGCAGGCAGACGCAGCGGCCGCCGGAGCTGCACACCGTGTCGGCGGGGCACTGGCCGCAGGAGCCCCCGCATCCGTCGGGTCCGCACTCGCGGTTGCGGCAGGTCGGGACGCAGGCGCAGATCCCGGCAGCCTCGTCGCAGGCCACGCCCTCGGGGCAGGTGCCGCACGAGCCGCCGCATCCGTCGCCGCCGCAGTTGCGGCCCTCGCAGTTCGGCGTGCAGTCGCGGCACTCGTTGTACTCGCCGGCGCAGGCGCCTCCGGCGGAGATCTGCTGGGCCGAGCAGACGCCGTCGGGGTTCCCGTCGCAGGCGTTTACGAGGCAGATCCACAGGTCGAAGAACTGCTGCTTCGCCTCGGGGCTGCCCGACTGGAAGCACTTGTCGCCGCAGTCCTCGTCGCCGTCGGGGCAGCTCCAGGAGCAGTCGAGGATGTCGGCGCAGCTCACGAAGGGCTCGCAGTTGCCCGAGATGCAGTTGTTGTCCGGCGGGCAGCTGCCGCACGAGCCGCCGCACCCGTCCGGGCCGCACTCGGCGCGCCTGCAGCTGGGCGTGCAGAGCTCCTGGCAGCGGCCGTCGGAGTTGCAGAAGTAGCTCTCCGGGCACTTGCCGCAGGCGCCGCCGCACCCGTCGGGGCCGCACTGGCGGCCCTGGCAGCGTGGGGTGCAGAGCGGGGCGCAGCGGCCGCCCTGACAAATCTCGCCGGCCGGGCAGTAGCCGCACTCACCGCCGCACCCGTCGGAGCCGCACTCTCGACCGTCGCACCTCGGGATGCAGCTCTCCTTGCACCAGCCCTCGGGGGTGCAGGTGAAGCCCGGCGGGCAGTAGCCGCAGGTGCCGCCGCAGCCATCCTGGCCGCACTCGCGGTTCTCGCAGTTGGGCAGGCAGATGCACCTGCCGTAGCTGGCGCAGGCCATGCCTTCTTTGCACTTGCCGCACGCGCCGCCGCATCCGTCGGGGCCGCACTCGCGGCCCTGGCAAGAGGGCACGCACGGGCAGAGCCCGCCCGGGCCGCAGGGCCGCCCGCCGGGGCAGCGCCCACACTGGCCGCCGCATCCGTCGGGGCCGCACTCCTTGCCCTGGCAGTTCGGCGTGCAGTCGAGGCAGGCGTAGTAGAGGTCTCGGCACTCGTTGAAGAAGGCGTCCTGGTAGCACTGGTCGGTGCCGTCGTAGCCGCAGACCTCGATGAGGCAGAGGTTGAAGTCGTCCCACTGGCGCCTCGCCTCGGGGCTCGCCTTGTACCAGCAGTCGTTGGCGCACTCCTCGTCGGGCCCGCACTGCTCGAAGCAGTCCTGGAGGTCCGAGCAGCTGATGAAGTCGCGGCAGCGGCCGTGGTCGCAGTACTCCTGGGAGGTGCAGGTCCCGCAGGTGCCGCCGCACCCGTCGGGTCCGCAGTCGGCGCGATCGCCTTCGTCGGTGTAGCAGCGGGCCTCGCAGAGGGGCTCGCAGCGCCAGTCCTGGTTGCAGAAGGTCCCGGCCGGGCAGTAGCCGCACGAGCCGCCGCACCCGTCGGAGCCGCACTGCTTGCCGGTGCAGGCGGCGATGCAGCCGCCCGAGCAGCGCCCGGCGCCCGTGCAGGTCTGGTCGGGCGGGCAGTAGCCGCAGGAGCCGCCGCACCCGTCGGAGCCGCACTCGCGTCCGTCGCAGCGCGGCACGCAGACCGGCTCGCAGCGTCCGTCCATGCACTGCTCGTATGGCGGGCAGAGCCCGCAGACGCCGCCGCACCCGTCGGAGCCGCAACGCCGGTCGCCGCAGCGCGGGATGCAGACGTCGATGCAGCGCCCGTTCTCGCACTGGGCGTCGTCGTCGCAGTATCCGCAGACGCTGCCGCATCCGTCCGGGCCGCACTCGCGCCACTGGCCGGCCGCGTCGATGCAGCTCGGCTCGCAGCCGACGCAGCGGTTGTACTGGTCGCGGCACTCGGTCTCGGCGGCCTTCTTCATGCACTCGCGGTCGCTGATGGGCCCGCACACCTCCATGGTGCAGAACACGAGGTCCAAGAGCATCTCGGCCGACTCGTCGGCCATGTCCACGCCGCACACGTCGAGGCAGAAGATAGGATCCGCCGGCATGTTGGAGCTCGCGGGGTCGCCGGCGCACTCGAGCACGCAGTAGTAGGCCTCCTCGCACTTCATGGGCCGCAGGCAGCGACCGTCGATCGAGCAGTAGCTCTCCCCGTGGCAGCTCCCGCAGCTCCCGCCGCAGCCGTTGGGCCCGCACTCGCGGCCCCGGCAGGAGGGCACGCAGACGTCGTGGCAGCGGCCGTCATCGCCGCAGGTCGTGGCCGGCGGGCACCTCCCGCAGGTCCCTCCGCACCCGTTGGGTCCGCACTGGCGCCCACGGCACTGCGGTGTACAGCTCGGCACGCAGCGCCCGCGCTCGCAGTAGGAGAGCTCGTCGCACCAGCCGCAGCTACCGCCGCAGCCGTCATCTCCGCACTGGCGCCCCATGCACCGCGGCTCGCACACCGGCACGCACTTGCCCCACTCGTAGTCGCAGCGTGAGTCCGCGTCGCAGTATCCGCACTCGCCGCCGCAGCCGTCGGGGCCGCACTCGCGCATGGTCCCGTCGTCCCGCCAGCAGATGGGCTCGCAGACGTGGCGGCAGAAGCCCTCCGGCATGCACACCGAGCCCGGCCCGCAGTATCCGCACTCGCCGCCGCAGCCGTCGGGGCCGCACTCGCGGTTCTCGCAGCTGCGGTGGCACTCGTCCTTGCAGAAGCCCCCGGGGGTGCAGAAGGTGCCGTCCCAGCAGAAGCCGCACTCGCCGCCGCACCCGTCGGGGCCACACTCGCGGTCCCAGCACATGGGCTCGCAC
Organism: uncultured Myxococcales bacterium; assembly: GCA_964594295.1. Classification (GTDB taxonomy): domain Bacteria; phylum Myxococcota_A; class UBA9042; order UBA3505; family UBA3505; genus CAZQPP01. Next base: position 9,480 of record CAZQPP010000081.1, read on the forward strand.
TCGAAGTGGCAGAAGCCGTCGGGGCCGCAGGTGTGGTCGGGCGGGCAGGCGCCGCAGGAGCCCCCGCATCCGTCCGGCCCGCACTGGCGCCTCTCGCCGTCGGGGCCCCAGCAGGTCGGCTCGCACTCCCCGACGCAACGCGCCATCTCTCTGCGGCAGGGGCCGGTGACGGCCTTCTCGGCGCACCGCTCGTCCGGGATCTCCTGCCCGCACACCTCTATCAGGCACTCGTAGAGGCGCTTGTAGCGGTCCATAGCCTCGGGATCCGTGACGGCCCAGCACTCGCCGGCGCAGGCGTTCGGGTCGTCGTGGTGAGAGCAGCCGAGCATGCACTTGTAGATGTCCGTGCAGCTCCCGGGCTGCGGCTTGGACTCGCACCTGCCCTTCCGCGAGCAGGCCGTGCCCTCCGGGCAGATGCCGCAGGTGCCCTCGCAGCCGTCGGGGCCGCACTCTCTGCCATCGCAGGCCGGCTCGCAGTCCGGGTCCCACAGGCACAGGTAGACTACGTCCGGGGAGGCCTCGCGGACCTCCCTGCAGGTCCACCCGGGCTCCGGGCAGGGGCCGTCGCAGGCTATGGTGCAGACACGCTCGTCTCCCACGCGGGCCGTACAGTAGCCGGACGCGCAGTCGTCACCGTCCACGCAGGGGTACCCGAAGTCGCCGAGGCAGCTGCCGTCGGCGCAGACCCGCCCGTCTTCGCACTCGCCGCAGGTGCCGCCGCAGCCGTCTTTCCCGCAATTGCGGCCCTCGCACTTGGGCTTGCACTCACCCTGGCAGGCGCCGTTCTTGCACACCTGGCCGGTCGAGCAGGCGTCTCCCTTGTCCCAGCCGCTGCCGTCGTCCCGGCAGATCATGACCTGCTGCCCGGCACACACGCGGTCCCCTGCCTCGCAGATGTCGGGGACGCAGAGCTCCTTGTCGCAGAAACGCTCCTCGGGGCACTCCTCCGAGGTCTCGCACTTGTCGCAGCCGCCCTCGACGTCACAGCCCTCCTCGGGCATGCAGCGCCCGCCGACGCAAGCCTCACCGAGCTCGCAGTGGTCGTCCTCGACGCAGGCCACGCAGGCGTTGCGAGCAGGGTCGCAGTGCAGGTCCTCGGCGCAGTCGCTCGTGGTGATGCAGGCCTTGCCGCTGATGTCGATGGGCGGCACGCCGGGGTTGCGCGGGGAGACGTCGGCGACGATGTCTGTCGCGGAGCCCGGGAAGCGCACGCGCTCCGACGAAGGGCAACCCAGCAACACGAGCATGCAGACCAGGACCAGAGCACGGAGGAGGGCAGAAACCATTTGTCATTCTCCGCATGCGGTGAGGGCGGAAGAGGCAGGGCGCACCTTCCCAGGCAACAGAAACGCCCTACTCTAGGAAAAGCGCGGCGCAACCGCCAAGCCTGCCGTTGCCGGAGGCGCGAGGATCCAAGCCCTCGGTGGGTCTGCCCCTCCCCCGTGAAGCTGCGCCTTTTCAGGGTGCGGCGATCTCGAGGGGCTCCGCCAGGAGTAGACCTTTGTTGGCCTCCGGAGGCGCGAAGACGGGCATCTTGTTCAAGATCTCTACCCTGGCCGGCCCGCTGTCGCCGCGCTTCAGCCGGTAGCGAGCGAGCACGCCTTCTCCGAGGCGCTCGAGGTTCTGGGCGCTGAAGAGGACCGTGCGCAGCACGTGCCCGTCCTTCTCCTGGACGACGAGATCCTTCGCCACTGCCTCGGCGGCGGGCCCTTTCGTCGCGGACACCAGGCTGAGGTTGTCGCTGAGGCTCAGGTGCAGCTCCATCATCCGCGGCAGGGGATCGCCGGCGCGTGGTTGGTGCCGGAGCTCGACCACCACCTCGCTCGGCGTCTGCTCGGCCACGCTCAGCGCCAGGGTGGCGGTGCCGTGGGCCTCGTCCGGTGCCTTCGCCTGCTCAGCCGGTGTGTTCGTTTCCTGGCCCGCCTGAGACGCGCGCTCGCAGCTTGCCGTTAGCGCCATCGCCGCAATGACCGTCCCCGACAGTAGGATTCGTCTGATCTGCATCTTCCGCTCTCCGTTTGCACCACGATGTTAGCCCACCTTCTCGCACTTCTCACGCAGCCACGAGCAGCTTCGCAAGGAATCTGCTCACCTCTCGGCGAAGCCCACGCGGGGTGGTGGTGTCTGGCCCACGGGGCCGGTCCGACAGCGTGCCGCAGACTTCCGCGGTTTCGGGCGTCTCGCCGAGGATTCGCGTGCGCTCGTCAGAGGGCAGGCAGTAGCGCGTGACCTCCCAGAGGCGCCTGAGCAGCAGCTCCTTGTCTACGAGCCAAACCCGCGCGGTCTTGTCGGTCGACGCGGTGACCACACGAGCTCCGTCCGGGCTGAACGCCGCTGACAGGACCGAGCTCTCGTGTCCCCGGAGGATCAGGGGCTCACCGGTCCCATCCGAGCGCCAAACCCTTGCGGTCTTGTCGAGTGACGTTGTGAGCACCCGGGAGCCGTCCGGGCTGAACGCGACCGAGGTGATCCGGCCCTGGTGTCCGCGGAGGGCGACGGGCTCACCCGTGCCGTTGGCGCTCCATACCAGCGCGCTCCGCTTGTTGGACGCGGTGACCAGTTGGGCACCGTCAGGGCTGAACGCAAGCGAACAGGCCCACCTGCCGGGCCCGGGGAGGACGATGGGCTTTTTGCTCCCATCCGTGCTCCAGATGCGTATCTGACCCCCTCTGAACCCAACCGCGGCCAGGGAGGCGTCGGCGCTGATTACAGCGCCACAGGAGTGCAACCCGCCCGCCGCCGTAACGATCTCGGCGACCGGTTTCTGGAGCAGATCGATCGCCGCCTGCATCCAGCCTCGCGTCGCCCTGGGATCCTCGACCTCTCGCAAGATTGCCACTCTAGCCTTTGATCTAGCTGTTAGCTGTTAGCGGTTAGCCAGAAACCCTGCGCACTTGCGGCTGCGTCTCCGCTCACGCCTTCGCGTTTCAGGCGAAGTGCCCACTTCGCCGAAGCAACGGGAATGCCTGAGCTAATGGCTAACGGCTAATGGCTAATCGCTTGTTTTGGGTCTAGCCGTGCGATCTCGGTCGGGCTCCCGTGAGAGCGCGACACGCAGGCCGTCGCGAGGGCGCCGCGCCTCGGCCTCGGCAGAGCGTCCCTAGCGTCGCCTCGGCATGAGCCGCCAGGGCACCGGCCACACCGCCCAGCGAACGGTAGGCCTTTCGAGTCAGCCGCTTCCACGAGCGGTCTCGCCTGTCCCAAAGCTCGTTCGCGCAGAACTGGAGCAGCGGCAAAGCCGCCGGCTCCCCAGCCACCGCATCGGCCATGGCTTCGAGCAGCTTCTCGTCCTCGTAGGCGTAGCCGAACAGCTCGGCCGGAGCGCGAAGCACCCGCAGCAGGTCCTCCCGGGCTGGGGTGCTCGCCACCTCGACTTCACGGCTGTAGAGACCCCGAAGTGGGCGCAGATCCGACAGCCGCGCGAAGAAGTCCTCCCGCAGGGAGATCACCACCCGGGTCGAAGCTTTGGGGTCGGCGCCGGCCGATGCCAGCGCCGCGGCGAAGGAGAGTCGCTCCTGCTCCCTGTCGCACAGGGCGAAGATCTCCTCGCCCTGGTCTACGACCAGAACCAGCCACGCGTCGGTCTCCCTCGACCAGCGCTCCAGGATCGTCCCGAGCCCCTCGGGCTGCTCGGCCAGGACTTCGCCCAGCTCGGCCGAACCCTTCCAGTCGCCCAGCGCCTCGCGCAGGCGCCGATGGAGAGCTGCCATCGGCCGGCGACCGGGTCGCAGGCTGGCGACGCGCGCCCCTTTGAGCCGCGGGAGCACGCCGGCGTGCAGGAGCGAGGTCTTGCCGCTGCCGCTCGCTCCCGTGACCGTCAGCATTGCGTGGCGCCGGATCCGATTCGCGAGGGCCTCGGACTCGTCCCCCCGCCCGAAAAACACGGCAGCGTGCTCAACCCCGAAGCTCTCGAGCCCGCGGTATGGCCGGTCGAGGCTCGCCACGACCGGCTCCTCGCCTTCCTCCTCACCTCCGAGGAGCTTCCGGCCGAGCTCGGCCCAGATCTCCACCTCCCGGTCTCGCTTCTCGTGCAGCCCGTTCGCGGCTGACACCGCGACGGCTGCGTCCGCGATGGGAAGCGGATGACCTGAGGAGGCCCGCGAGGCAAACTCCCTGGGCAGCATGACCGTCTCCGACATTGGACACCGAAGGTCGCCCGGAGGCCGTCATGCTAGTACGGCCCGGACGGGGTCATGGCACGCCGGATGACCCCAGACAAGGCCTGAGAGCGGCAAGGCTGTGTGCAAACAGCCTCCAATGGAGCTGCTGCACACAGGCCGACACGGGCGGGACAACGCTCAAGGAGAGATCTCCTGCTCCGGGCGAAGCACAACAGGCTGGTCGATGGGGCTGCCCCACAGCAGGGCGTCGGCCGGCGGCGGGGCGAAGATCTGCTCCCTCTTCAGGAGCCTGACCACGATCGGGCGCGTAGGCGGTCCCGAGAAGCCTCCGGCGAGGAAGCGCAGGCGCAGCCAGCGGCCCGCTGAGATGGTCTCGTTGGAGGCGGTCGAGAGGAGGAGGATCTGGAACCTGTCCTCCTCGATCTCACGGTAGGGGAGACCGGTGTCCGGGTCTGTCACGGCGTCCTTGCCGGCCTCCGTGAGCGGCTCGAGGAGCTCGACTTCGGTGATGCGCGCGGGGCCGTCGACGCCGAGCTGGATGTCGGCCATCGTCGGCAGGGGAGCCTCCGGGGCGGCGTCGAAGTCCAGGGCCAGCACGAAGCTGCGCAGGGAGCCGTCCTTGTCCTCGCGCTCGGCCACCACGAGCCGCAGCGGGCACTCCTCGCAGCTCGTGTCACGAGCGCACGGGCCGCACAGCTCTCCACACATCTCGGTCACTGCGCAGCCCTCGTCCATCGCCGGCGGTGGTCCGGGGTCGTCGGTCGCCTGTGTGTTGCGGCTCGTGTCCGGTTGCGGCCCCGTCCCGGCGCCCTCCCTTTCATCGGAGACATCGGGAGCGGCCGGCCCCATGTCGGCAGCCTCTGCGGTGTCGGCGGCGGCGCCGGGTGCGGCGTCGCTCCCGGGAGCGCCAGCGCCAGAGGAGCAGCGCGCCGCCATCACCGCGCAGCACGCGACGATCAAGAAGATCAGGAGTCTCACCATTCTTTCCTTGGCGGGGCGTTTCGCTTGCGAAACACCCTTTTGGCGGGGCAGTCGTTTCGCAAGCGAGACGCCCTGTTATTGTACGCGCGCGAGGAGCTGCGAGCGACCGCCACCGCCATGAGCGACGAGAGCCAGGACACAGATCTCCTCCGCGACGACGCGGCCTGCCGTGAGGCCTTTCGCCGCGGGGAGCGGGAGGCCATGACGCGGGTCTACGTCGAGTACCGCCCCTTCGTCGAGATGATGTGCTGCCGCGGCGTCGGGAGCTTCAGAGGCTTCTTCCGGCCGGCGGACCAGGACGACGCGATCCAGGCTGTCTTCCTCGCCGCCTTCGAGGAGAGGACCCGCCTGGCCTATGACGGGCTGCGCCCCTACGGCGCCTTTTTGCGCGGGGTAGCCCACAACGTGCTGCGCCGCATGCTCGAGAGGAGAGCTCGCTTCGAGCGCCCGGTCCCGGTCGAGGAGGAGGGGGAGCCGGCCCAGGAGGAGGCCGTCGCGGGGGCGCAGGCCCAGGCATTCGCCGAGGGCATTCGCGCACGCCTCGAAGAGCCCGTCGAGCGAGAGGTCTTCGACCGTTACTTCCTCGAGGGCTGGGCCGAGGAGCGTCTGGCCGAGCACCTGGGGCTGACCCGCTACCGGGCCCGCAAGGTCATCGCGCGCCTTCATCGGAGGATGAAGGCGGCGGTGCGGGGGTCGCGGGGCTAGGAGCCCCTGCAGGCGCCGCCGGCGCGGGCACCGGTGCCGGTGGCGCGGGCACCGGCTTGCTTAGACCCAGGGCGCCCCTGACCTCGGCGACCCGCTCCTGCTCCGAGGGGATCTGCTGTGCCAGGCTCAGGTAGTGCCGCAACGCCGCGGTGGCCCCCTTGGCGTCTCCGAGGGCCCGGAGGGTCGCGCCGAGGGCATAAGCCGCGGGGTAGGAGTCGGGCCGCGCCTCCAGGATCTGGCGGAAGATGGAGGCAGCTCGGTCGTAGCGCTCCTGCTGCTGGTAGAGGACGCCGAGGTTGAAGGCGGTCTGGGTGTCCTTCTGGAGGTCGAGGCTTCGCAGGAGCATCTTCTCCGCCCCGGCGAGGTTACCGCCGCTCTGCAGCAGGGTGCCGAGGCGGCGAAAGACCTCGGGCGAGTCGGGCGCCAGCGCCGCGGCGCGCTTGAGGTGCTCGAGGGCCTCGGTCGTGCGCTTGGCCTTGGCGAGGGTGTCGGCCATGTTGAGCCTGGTCGAGGCGTTGTCGGTTGCCTCGATGGCTCGCTGGTAGACCGCCATCGCGTCTTCACCGCGATCGAGCTCGGCGTAGTGGACGCCGAGGTTGTTGAGCGCCGTGATGTTGGTCGGGGCCGCCTTGACCGCGGCTTCCAGGGCTTGGAGCGCCTCGAGCTTCTTCCCTGCCTCACGCAGCAACCTGGCCGCGGCGAGGTGGGCGTGCACATATTCCGGGTCCGTCTTTCGGGCCTCCTCGAAGAGCTCGAGAGCGGCCTCCGTGCGGCCTCGCTCGAGCGCGAGCTGGCCGCGGGCGACCTTCGTCACGGGTGGGCTGTACCACTTCAGGGCCTCGCCCTTCGAGCCAAGGTCGGCGTAGTCCGGGGAGCAGTCGAGGGCATAGCCGAGCGCGTCGAGATCGGCGGCCCTCAAGGTGTGCGGCAGCTCGGCGGCGCGCCTGACGTTGTACGCCATCATGGCGGTCTGCACGTCGGGGTCTCCGGGGGCGAGCGCCCGCGCCGCCTCGACGGCTACCCGCGCGCGAACCAGCTCTCCGGCCCGCACGGCGGCGAGGCCCCGCTCGAGGTGGCGCTCGACCGCCTGTCGCCTGGAGCAGGACTCCGACCACTCGGTGCCCGCGTAGGCCGCGACGAAGATCAGGAGCAGGAGGATCAGCACGTCCCGCAGCCGCGCCCACAGGGACGCTCGGCAGCGTGGGGTGTCGCTCGGAGTGTCGTTCATCACAAACCTATCGGGGGGGGCGCGGGCTCGGCGCCGCTAGAACTGGATGGTGCGCTCCTTCACCGAGAGGTCGGCGAGGTCAGCGCGCCCGGAGTAGAACTCCTTCCAGAGGTACAGGTAGGCCTCGAGGAGGGCCTCCGGGCTCATCTGTGCCGGCTTGAAGACCACGTTGGCGTCGTTGTAGCGGGACCAGCTTCGGCTGATGATGCGGTCCTGCTCGTTGAGCTCCTCCCACGCCGGGGTGCCCGGGTAGGGGGTGTAGATCGCGAACTCCGCCTTTCGGATCCCCGAGCGCCTCGCGAAGTCGAGCATGCGATCGGCGGTCCCCTCGTCGTCCTGGTCCCGGCCGATGAGGAAGGAGGTGTAGGGCTCGATGCCGGCGTCGCGGCACCTCGACACGGCCGCGAAGGCGCGGTCGAGGGCTCCCTGGTCCTTCCCGGTAAAGGCCTTCGTTGTGACCGGATCGAAGCCGCCGACCAGGTAGACCATCCCGACCCCGGCTTCGCGCAGTCTCGCGAGACGCGCCGGCGGGGTCGTCAGGAGCATGGGCATGGAGGTGCCGACGTAGCTGATCTCGGCCCGCTGCTCGGGCGGGCAGGTGGAGAGGTGCTCGATCACCCCCTCGAGGAGGCGCCGGCCCTTGGCCCCGGGGAGCCAGGTCGTGTCCTCGGTCAGGCAGGCGCGCCGGCCCGCCCGGCCGAGCTGGTCGAGCTGCCCCGTGACGTGCTCGAGCGAGTAGGCGCGGATCTTCTTGCCCATGGAGAGGGGCAGCACGCAGGCGTGGCAGCTCAGCGGGCAGCCGCGCGTGAGCTGCACGGGGTAGTCGTCCGGGTGGAGCTCGTCGGACTCCGCGTCGAGGTAGAGCGACACGCGCGGCAGCGGCATGTCCGACAGATCGACCGCCTCGGTCGGCTCGTAGCGCGGCTTGAGCTCACCTCGCCGGAAGTCGGCGAGAAGCCGGCCCCAGCTCGCCTCGCCCTCGCCGACCACGACCGAGTCGACGACGGGCTGCACCTCGTCGGGCATGGCGGTGGGGAAGATCCCGCCGGCCACCACCGTGTGCCCGCGCTCCTTGAAGAGGCGCGCAAGCTCGAGGCCGCGGCTCGCGGCGGCGGTGAACATGGACAAGGCAACGATGTCGGCGTCGGTCTCGCCGTCGGCGGAGACGACGCGGTCGTCGCGGTGCTCCACCTCCCAGTCCTCGGGGGTCACCGCGGCCACGCACGCGATGCCCAGCGAGGGTGAGCCGACGTACTCGTTCATCGGCACGTGCTCGCGGAGCTCCGGGTGGTGATCGGCGTGCCGCGAGAAGCGCGGGTAGACGAATAGGACCTTCAAACCGAACCCCGCTCGTAGAGGCGATCGCTGATGGCTTCGATGCGCTGCCTTGGAGCTTGCTCGCCGAAGAGCTGGCCTGCGCGGGCGCGGGCCATGTCGACGAAGTGGCCGGCGAGCTCGCGCGATTCTTCGCTGTCTTCGGCGCGCGCCCGGAGCACAGAGGCGTCGGCGGCCTCTGTCAGCACGAAGAGCCGGCCGAGCCGGTGCATCTCTCTTTGCAGGCGTGCCGCGCGGATGCCGTGCCCGGAGAGCAGCGAGTCCCTGAGGGCGGCGGTCTCCGAGGCGAGCTCGTCGGCGTCGGCCCCTGCGTCGAAGGCTCCGGCGACCGACTCGGTGCCGAGCGGCGTGCGCGTGGAAGGTGTCGTGAACACGCCGAGCCCCGCGTGGGCGAGGAGCACGTCGTTGGGGCCCTCGAAGATGCGGGTGATGCGCCCGTCGCGGAGCAGCAGGGCTACGCCCGTCTCCTCGATGTAGCCGGACCCACCGTGGAGCTGGAGCGCCATGTCGGCGATCTCGCCGGCTCCCTCGCTGCAGAAGACCTTCGCCGCGGTCGAGCGCGCCGCCAGGAGCGGCCGGTCGTCCTCCGCGGCCGAGGTGCGGCGCACGAGGGCCTCCATGGCGTAGTGCAAGGAGAAGATGTCGGCGACCTGCCCCCTGACGACCTCGAAGCTCCCGATGGGCTTGCCGAACTGCTCGCGGGTGCTGACCTGCTCGAGCACCAGGGAGAGGCCGGCACGGCCCGCGCCGACGCAGCCGGCGGCCATGGCGGTGCGGCCCCAGGCGAGGACATGGGCGAGGTGCGTCATGCCCTGGCCGGGCTTGCCGATGATTCGCTCGAGGGGCAGCTGGAGGTCGTCGAGGTGGAGGCTCGTGGTCGAGGACCCTCGCAGCCCGAGCTTGTGCTCCTCGGGAGCCACCTCGAGGCCCTCGTCGCCCCGCTCGAGCACCATCAGGCTGTGCCCGCGGCGCGCGCCGCCGAGGCCGGGCGTGGACGCCGTGATCGTGAAGACGTTGGCGAGCCCGCCGTTGGTGACGAAGATCTTGGAGCCGCGCACATGGAGCGCGTCGCCTTTCGCGCGGGCGACGGTCCGGATGGCGGTGAGGTCGCTGCCCGCGCCGCTCTCGGTCGTCGCGAAGGCGGCGAGCGAGCGGCCGGACGCGAGCTCGGGCAGGTAACGCTCGCGCAGCAGGTCCGGCCCGAAAGCGACCAGGCCCCTCGTGCCGAGGCCGAGGTGCAGGCCGGCCGTGGTGGCCACGGAACGGTCGTGGCGCGCCAGCGCCGCGACCGCGCTGCACACTCCGTTGAGGCTGAGGCCGTAGCCTCCCCACGCCTCGGGGATGGAAGCGCCGAACACGCCGATCTCCGCCAGCCCGCTCAAAACCTCCGGCGGGACTCGGCCCGCCCGGTCGATCTCGAGGGCGCGCACGTGGTCGGCGCAGAACCGGTCGAGGCTCGCTACGAGGGTCCTGACTATCTCGGACTCGGCTTCGTCGCGGCCCGGGAGGGCCAGCCCCCGGCCGTCTCCGGCGGCCACGTCCTCAGGCCCCCGCTGGGAGGCTGCGCTTCACGAGGTCGATGACGCCGCCGACGGTCGTCACCTGCACGACCTCCTCCATCTCCACGTCCACGTCGAACTTCTCGGCCAGCATGCTGAGCAGCTCCATGGACGAGACCGAGTCCAGCCCCAGGTCACCGCGGAGGCGGTCGTCCTTGTTGATGTCGTCCGGCTCGATGGCTGTCAGATCGGAGATGACGCGCAGCACGGTCTCTTCGACGGGGATCTGCATCGGAAGCTCTCTCATTCGGTTTGTTCGCGGGCCGGGATGATCCGCATGCGACGGGCCCATACGTCAAAAGCGTCCAGAGTGGAAGCCAGAGGCCGGTATTGCAGGCCGAGCGCCCGCTCGGCCAGGCCGCCGTCCACGGGTATCCCGTGTACGACCAGGTCGGCTATCTCTCTCGAGAGGCGGGCTCTTCCGCCACCCTCTGAGGCGCGCCGCTCCTCCTCGTGCGCGAAGCGCAGCGCCTCGTCGGCCGGGAGCGGGGCCGGCGGCGGCGGAGCGCCGTATCGCTGCGCCATCCGCACGAGCAGGTCGTGCAGGCTCTCGGTGTGGGTGGAGAGGATCACTCGCCGGGGCGGCGACTCCATGGTCCCGAGGGTCGCCAGGCCGGCGCCGACGTCGCGGGCGTCGACCAGGTTCACGACGCCGTCGGGGTGTTGGGGCTTCATGCCGTGAGCCACCGCCGCCAGCAGCGCCGATGTGCCCACGCGGAGGTCCCAGGGCCCCAGGCACCCGGCCGGGCAGGCGGTGATCACCTCGACGCGCTCCTCACCGAGAGCGATCTGCTCCATCTCCCACTTGAGGTCGTGGTAGGTCCCAATCCCCGGGTTCTCTGGGTAGACGTGGCGCTCGTCTGAGGGCCCGCCCTCGTTGGGCGCGACGGTGGCCGTGGTGGACACGTAGACCAGCCGGCCCACGCCTGCCGCCGCGGCCGCGTCCAGCACGTTGCGCATCTGCCGCCGCCCGGTCTCCAGCGCTGCTTCGTAGTCAAGCGACAGGCGGGGGTAGTGCCCGGCGGCGTGGTAGACGATCTCCACCCCCTCCATCGCCGCCTCGAGGGAGGGCGCGTCGTCGAGCTCGGTCTGCACGAGCTCCGCCTTTCGGCTGCGCAACGGCAAGACGTTGGTCCGCCGCCGCCGGCCGCAGCGGGCCCGCACGCCTCGCTCGGCGAAGGCGTCGTAGAGGTTGATGCCGATGAAGCCTGCGGCGCCGA
>CAZQPP010000082.1:0-20403 GCA_964594295.1 uncultured Myxococcales bacterium
GGAAGCGGGAATCTATGGAGACGCTTTCTGGGCCAACATGCGAGCCGCCGAGATCCTGGGTGGACCCGAGGACTTCGATGAGCTGGCAAAGGGGCCGGCCGAAGACAGGGAGCTGCTCGCGCGGAGCTACCTCGACCTCAAGGGGCGCGACGCGGCCGACGCGGGCTTCGACCCGCCTTGGGCCGACGGCCTTCATGGCATGGCCGAGCACGCTCGGAAACAGGGCTTCGGCGGCATCGTGCTGATGGTCGACGAGCTCCTGCTCTGGCTCGGCGAGAAGTCCGGCCGTGACTTCGTGCGCGAGGTCAACGACCTGAACGTCGTCGTCGACCACAACACCGGGCAGCGCGCGGTGCCCGTCTTCATCTTCGTGGCCCAGCAAAGGAATCTGCGGGAGTTCTTCCCCGACTACGCCCAAGACGACCGCATCTACGACCAGATCCAGCACCACGCCAAGCGCTTCGACTTCGTCCGCTTGGAGGACGTGGAGCTGCGACACATCGTGAAAGGTCGCGTGCTCAGACCGAAGGAGAAAGCCGAGGTCGCCAAGGCCGTCGACGGGTTGGCCGAGAGCCATGGACAGCTCATCCCCGCCCTCCTCCACGACGCCGACGTGGGCTACCTGAAGGACGTCTACCCCTTCCACCCCGCGCTCATCGAGATGCTTGTCGACGTGACGTCGCTCATGCAGCGAGAGCGCTCGGCCCTGCGCCTGCTCTACGAGCTCCTCGTCATCCACCAGCCCGACCTGCCCTTGGGCGAGTTCGTGTCTGTGGGGCGCGCCTTCGACGCGGTCTTCCCCCCGGCCGGCGTGGACGCCTCCAAGAAGCAGTCGCACCTGAGCGAGATCCACAAAGCCTGGTACCGGCGCCTGAAGGTGGCCGTCGACCAGGCCGTCGCCGCTGCAGACGGTAGCGGCTTGCCCTGGGACCAGGCGCGGCAAACCGCCTTGGAGCTCATGATCAAGACCGTCCTGCTGGGCGAGATCTCCCAGCGGCTGCGCGGCACGGGGCTCACGGTGGAGCGTCTCGTGCAGCTGAACTCGGCCGAGGTCGAGGGCGAGTCCTATCGCGGGCGGGTGCTCCAGGCCGGCACCGATCTGCAGGCAATCTCGCAAGCCGTGCCCGACCTCCAAATAGCCGGCACCGGCAAGACGGCCGTCGTGCGCTTCCTGCTCGGCCGCGTGAGCCTGGATGAGCTTCTGAAGCGGGCGCGCACGAAGGTCGACAACCAGCCGAGCCGCTTCGCGACCCTCTACTCTGCGCTGAAGCCCATGCTCGGCGTGGAGGCCAAGGTCGGGTTCCGCAAGGACGAGAAGAACGAGGGCGCCTTCGAGGTCTTGTGGCGCAATACCCGACGAAAGGGCGGGTTGAAGATCGGCAACGTCCGGGAGATGGGCTACGGCGACTTCGTGCCGGGGGAACGTGAGGCGTTCCGCCTGCTCGTCGACTACCCCTGGGACGAGCCCGGCATGTCGGTGGAGCACGACCGGCAGCAGGCCCAGAAGGTCAGGAAGGCGAGGGGCAACCAGCCCACGGTCTGCTGGCTGCCCGCGCACTTCTCGAGCAGCGAGCACGATCTCGTCGTCCAGCTCGCTGCGGTGCGTTACCTCAAGTCGGCAGAGGGCGAGGCCGACCTGATGGCCGACCTCTCCCCCAAGGACAAGACCGAGGCCCTCGATCAAGCTTCCACGAGGGAGATGCGGCTCACCGGCCAGCTCGAGGAGCTGCTACGGCGCGTCTACGTTGACCAGGGCGAGCTTGTTGCGTTGACCGGTGACATCCCCGGCGATCGCCCCTTCACGGAGCTGCACCAGAACCTGGAGCACGTGGCCCGCCTGCTCTTAGACAGGCTCTTCCCCGGCCACCCGAGCTTCGGCGCGCAGCCCACGAGGAACAGCCTCGAAGGCCTCTTGCAGTGGATGATCGACGCTGGCGACGGCCACGTCTCGGTGGCCTACGATCCGGACACCGGCAAGGCCCTCGAGCACCTCGGCAAAGCCCTCGAGCTCTGCAACCTCGGGCACGCCAAGGCCAGCCTGCGCCTGGACAGCCGCTACATCAAGGACGTGCTCACGAGAGCCGACGCAGCGTCTCTCTCCTGGCAGCCCGTCGCGGACCATCTGCAGTCCACGTACGGGCTGCAGCAGGAGGTCTGCGATCTCTTCTTGTGCTTCCTCTGCGCCCGCGGCTACCGGGCCCTGCACGCGCTCACCGGCGATCCGGTGGAGGTGCGCATCGGCAGAAAGGCCTCGACCCCGATCCGCCTGGAGCGGGGGAAGCTGCTCGACGCGGCCGCGTGGAGCCGCGCCAGGGAGCTGGGCCAGGCGCTCTTCGGCTGCAAGCTGCCGCCGGCCCACAGGTCGCTGCAGACTCAAGACGGGTACTGCACCGAGCTGAAGGAGCTCGGCGTGGAGCACAGGCAGGCTTTGCAGGGGCTCCACACGCTGCTCGCGGGCTTCGAGGTCGAGGAAGGCGCCCGAGCCCAAGACGTGAAGGAGGCCAACGCCCGCCTCGCTCCCCTGGCGCGCGAGGGGAGCGACAGCTTCGACCTGCTGACGGAGCTGCTCGCCAAGTGGCCTGACGACGGCGACGATCCTCTGCGAAAGCTCGTGATGGAGGCTGCGACCCTCCGCGACGCCGTGTCCGAAATCGACGAGACGGCGCGGACGAACCTCCGGGCCGGCGTCAAGCACGCAGAGCATGGGCAGAGCGTGCGCGAACACCTCGACAAGCTCGATCGGCTGCTCTCCAGCAGGGACCACGAGCGGCCGCTGACGAAGAGCGGCGCCGCGGAGTGGAACCGGCAGGCCCAGGAGTGGGTGCACAAGCTCATCGAGATCATCTACGAGCCTACCCCTACTCCTACTCCCGACCCCACCGAGAAGATGCCCACCTCGGTCCTTGTTCGCGACCGCGAGAAGCTCGACCTTGGTGACCCCGACGCCGTCGGCCTCTTCGTCGGCGCCCTTCGCACCGACTTGACCGCACTTGGCGCCGACCTCGTACGCGTCGACGTCATCGTCCACCCGGAGCCCGAGAAGTGAGTGCCGCCCACATGCTGCTGCGCAAGATTCTCGAGCAGGCCGGGGGCGCCTGCGAGGATGGCTTCGTGCTGGTCCTCGACGGCGAAGGGCTCGAGGACCTTCCGGAAAGCCTGACGACTGCTCGCGGCACCTACACGGTCCACCGCCCCACCACCGAGCTCGGTCTGCGGCACGTGCTTTGGGCCGGAAGCGGGGCACCCTTGCTCCTCGTGGTGCCCCGGGAGCTGGCTGAGCGCTTGCCAGCCGACATCCGCCGGCGGGCGCAACGGGAGACGGTGCACTCGCTGGCGGTCAACGAGGTTCTCGGCACCGTGCTCGGCGTGCGCGTCACCGGCGCCGAGGAAGGCCATCTGCGCGAGCTGGCCCTGAGCCACATCGACGCCCTCCAGAACGCGCTCCACCGCCGCACGCTGCCCACGGTGGTCGACCGGAAGCTCCTGACAGATCTGCTGGTGGACGTAAGCCTTGGGCCCCAGCTCGAAGGCCGCAGCCCCGGCCAGCTCCTCGCGTCGTGGGTAGCGAAGCCTCCTTCCTGGTCGGCTGAGCTGCGCTGGCTGGTCGCCGAAGCGCTGCCGGCGAGGATGGGGGACGAAGGGCGCTTGCTCGCGTGGGCCCTCGAAGAATCCGAGCGCCCGCGCGAGCTCGTCGTGCATGGCGCCTTGCTGACCGTGGACGAGAAGGATCTGAGCCAGAACGCCTGGGGCCCATTGTGGGAGATCACCCGTGATACCATCCTCGGCCTCGACCACGCGCGGGTTCGCGCCACCGCCTGCGCGTTGGCCGCCGAAGCTCTAGAAGCTCTCGGAGAAGGTGCACAGGGTGTGCTCGACCAGGCCGACTCCCTTGCCAGGCGCTGCCTTACACCCGCCCAGCACCAGTCGAGCCTGCTGCTTCCGCTAGCCTTCGAAGGACGCAGCATGAAGCTCGCCCGCCGGGCCGCTTCCGGTGAGGTCGTGAGCGCCGACGAGATCGCATGGCTCGAGCGCCACCGCGTGTCGGCGATGCACCGCACCGAGATCGCGGTACTGGAGGCCATGGCGCGGCTCAGCCGCTACCGCGCGCGAAGTGAGGAGCCCGAAGGCGGCGTGCTCGACATGGTGCGGCGTTACCAGCGCCATGGCGCGTTCGCGGACCTCGCCGCGGCCCAGCTTCGCCGAGCCCTGGCCGGCACGGCACGGCACCACGCGGAGGCCGGAGCCGTCCTGGAGGCCTGGCGCGAGCGCCGCGACGAGGAGAACCGGGCCTTCGCGCTTCGGCTCAAGGCCGGCTACGAGGCAGCCCTGCACACGAAGGGTCTGATTCCTCTTCACCGCGTGGGGAAGCGCCTGCTCGCCGAGCGTTGGGCGTCGTCGCCCGATGATCCCATCTACCTCGTGGTGCTCGACGGCTGCAGCTACCCGGCGTTTCTCGACCTGATCTACGAGCTCGCACAGAATCCGGTCGATCCGATCGGCTTGCTGACCGACGAAGCCGGCGAGCTGGACGCCCCTCCGGCTCTATCGCCTCTTCCAACCCTCACCAGCCATGCGCGGGGGGCGCTCTTCCTCGGGGAGCTGCCGCAGGATCCACTCGTGCCGGAGACCGCCTACCGCGGCGAGGCCGAGCCGAAGACCGACAAGGCTCGCTTCAATCAGAACGGCAGCCTCGGTGAACGCTCCCGCACCCTCTTCCTCAAAGGAGACCTCCACGACGGGGGCCAGGCGCTGCTCGAGGCCCTCGCCAACACGGCCTATCCCGTGGTGGCAGCAGTCTTCAACGCCGTCGACGACCACATAGGCTCCTCCAACACAGGTGCCATGGTGCAGGTGCGCGCGGACCAGGTCACGGCGCTCGTGCCCAGCCTCAAAGCCGCCCTCGACGCCGGCCGCAAGGTGCTCGTGACCGCCGACCACGGTCATACCCCCTTCGTTGACACCTCGCTGCGGGCGAGCGCGGGCCCCACGTCTCGCTACGTGGAGCTCGATACCGGTGGGAAGGCACCGGAAGGCTTCATGGAGATCGACCTCCAGAGCCTGGGCGGGCCACCGGCGCGACGGGCCTTTGCCTGGCGGGTCGGCGTTTATCGCGGCCAGCCCCAGGTGGGCTTCCACGGCGGCTGCGGCCTGGAGGAGATGGTCGTGCCGATGGCCTGGGTGGGCCGC
Source organism: uncultured Myxococcales bacterium (assembly GCA_964594295.1). Classification (GTDB taxonomy): domain Bacteria; phylum Myxococcota_A; class UBA9042; order UBA3505; family UBA3505; genus CAZQPP01. The sequence continues at coordinate 5,188 of CAZQPP010000082.1, forward strand.
GGCGGCGTCCCGGCCCCCGAGCCAAGCTGGTGGCGCGGCAGCCTGTCGGTGGCCCCGGAGCGCCGAGTCTCGACGGTTCCGCCGGCCGCCGCGCTGCCCGAGGTTCCCACGCCCGTGCCGGTCCCGACGGTCGCCCCCACGGAGATCGCTCAGCCGGCCACGCCGGCACAGGCAGACCTCTTCGTGCTCGCAGACCACGCCGCGCGCAGCGGCCTGCCCGACAGCGTGCTCTCGGTGCTGACCGAAGAGCAACGCACGGTGCTGGCCGTGCTTGCGCAGAACGGAACCGCAAGGACCTCCGAGCTCGCGCAGCTCCTCGAGACGAACCCAATGCGCGTCAACGGCCTGATGGCTCACCTCCGTCGCAGATTGGCTCCCGCGGGCGCCTTGTGCTTCGAGGACGAGACTCTGCCGAGCGGCGAGACCCTCTACCGCTTCAACAAGCCCTCCGGTGGGAAGACATGAGCCGCGACCAGGCCACCGCCATCATCGCCGCGTTGCGCTCCGGCCTCGTGCCCGCGCGAGGGCTGGAGCTGTTCGCGACCGGCCTCGACCCGCTGATGCGGGCGGTGGAGGCGGAGCTGGACTTCGTCGCCTCCGGCCACGGCTCGTCGAAGTGGATCCGCGGCCCCTACGGCACCGGCAAGACCTTCGCAACTCGCCTGCTCTGTGCGAGAGCGCGTGCGCGCGGCTTCGCCACCGCCGAGGTGCAGATCTCAATCAACGACACCCCACTGCACCACCTCGAGACCGTCTACCGGCGGCTCATTGAGCGCCTCGAGACCGCCGCGGACGGCGCGGGTGCCTTCCAGGCCGTGGTTGACGCCTGGCTCTACCAGGTGGGGGAAGAGGTGGGCCGCCTGCGCGGCCTCGATTCGAAAGACCCGGCCTTCGCGGACGCAACCGAGGAGCGCCTCGAGGACAAGCTCGCGGAGCTTTCGCGCCGCAACCCGGCCTTCGCCCAGGCGCTGCGCGGCTACCACCGCGCTCTGCACGAGGGCGACTTCGCCCGTGCCCAGGGCTTGCTCGCCTGGCTTGCCGGCCAGCCCCACACGGACCGCAGCGTCACCTCGGCGGCGGGCATCAAGGGGAAGGTGGACGGCCAGGCCGCCCTCACCTTCCTCTCCGGACTGCTCCAAGTGCTCCGCCAATCTGGCTTGTCGGGCCTCGTCGTCGTCTTGGACGAGGTCGAGACCGTGCAGCGCATGAACAGCCTGTCACGCGAACGCTCGCTCAACGCCCTGCGGCAGCTGATGGACCTGCTGGCCCAGGGCGAGCTGAAGGGTCTCTACCTCGTGGTCACCGGCACGCCTGACTTCTTCGACGGCTACAAGGGGCTCAAGGGTGCTCAGGCACTGCACCAGCGAGTGGCGGTGAGCTTCGACGGCGACCCGCGCTTCGACAACCTCCGCGCGCCGCAGGTCCGGCTTCTGCCCTTCGACCGGGAGCGCCTGTTGGAGGTCGGATGCCGGGTCCGCGATCTCTACCCGGGCGAGAGCCCGGAGCGCATCGTGTCGCGCGCCACCGACCGCTTCCTCACGCGGCTCGTCGACTCGGTGACCGCGGGCTTCGGCGGACGAGTGGACGTGGCGCCTCGCATCTTCCTCCGCGAGCTCACAGACGTGCTCGATCGCATCGACCAGCACGAAGCCTACGACCCGGCGGAGCACTACGCATTGGAGCTCGACGACGACAGCCTCTCACCCGAGGAGCTCACCGCCGCCCGCGGGACCGGCCCCGATGGCGCAGGCGGTCCGCGTCGCCTGGACGGATGATGGCATCTGCCTTCGACCGCCTCCATCCGAACCTGCGCCACGCCATCGTCCACGACCTCGGCTGGCGCGCCCTGCGGGCGGTCCAGGAGGACACCATCGGGGCGGTGCTCGACGGCTGCAACGCCGTAGTGCTCGCACCGACGGCAGGCGGAAAGACGGAGGCGTCGGTGTTCCCCGTGCTCTCCGAGATCCTGACCTCGGAAGCACCTCCGGTCGCAGCGCTCTACCTGTGCCCCATCCGCGCGCTGCTCAACAACCAGGAGCCTCGCCTGCGCGGCTACGCTCGGATGGTTGGTCTGGATGGCTTCAAGTGGCACGGCGACGTGGCCGCCTCGAAGAAGACGCGCTTCGCCAAGGAGCCGGCGCACGTGCTCATGACCACTCCAGAGTCCCTGGAGGTGATGCTTATCAGCAGCCGCGTGGACGCGGCCAGGCTCCTTGCGCCGCTCCGCGCCGTGGTGGTGGACGAGATACACGCCTTCGCCGGAGACGACCGGGGCGCGCACCTCGCCGGCCTGCTCGAGCGCGTCGGAGATCTGTGCAAGCGTGATCTCCAGCGCATCGGCCTGTCGGCCACGGTGGGCAACCCAGAGGAGATCGGCCGCTGGCTACAAGGCTCGAGCGAACGCCCATTTCGCCTCGTCGACCCGCCGAAGGCCCCAGCTCCGCGCGACCTCGGCATCGACCTCTGCGAGGACGACGACACCCTAGCGCAGGGGATCGCGAAGCTAGCACGGGGCAAGAAGACTCTCGTCTTCGTCCAGAGCAGGGCCCAGGCCGAACGCGTCGCCCATACGACCGCCGGTCGGGGTGTTGAGGTCTTCGTGCACCACAGCGCGGTGAGCCGGCAGGATCGCCGTCTGGCCGAGGAGCGGTTCGCCCGCGGCTCCAACACCGCCATCGTCTGCACCTCTACCATGGAGCTCGGCATCGACGTCGGCGACCTCGACCACGTCGCCCAGGTCGACGCCCCATCCACCGTCGCCTCCTTCCTGCAACGCCTCGGCCGCACCGGCCGCCGCGAAGGCACCAAGGCGAGCTGCCGCTTCTTCTGCCGCTCGCCCGAGTCTCTTCTACAGGCCGTGGCCATCTGCCGGCTGGCCGATCGTGGTTACGTCGAAGACGTACGACCCGTCAGGCGTGCCATGCACGTCCTCGCCCACCAGATCCTCGCCCTGACGCTCCAAGACAGAGGCATATCCCGCCACCGAGTACTCCCTCGCATCTCCGCGGCTTCGCCGTTTGCAGACCTCGCACCAGCCGAGGTCGACGAGCTCGTCGACACCATGGTCGAGCGAACCATCCTCCACGAGTCCGACGGCCTCCTCTCCCTCGGCGCCCGAGGCGAGAAGCTCTACGGCCGCCGCAACTTCTTCGAGCTCTACGCCGTCTTCGGAGCCCCAGCCACCCTCCGCGTGGTCCATGGACGAGATGATGTCGGCACGGTCCAGGCAGCCTTTCTCCAGTCCCTCGGCGCCGAGCGCCAACCCATCCGCTTCCGCCTCGCCGGCCGCTCGTGGCAGACAGTCGGCGTCCAGTGGACCCGCGGCGTGGTCCAGGTCCGCCCCGCCGAGGACGGCCGCGTGCCCTCGTGGCTGGGGCAGCCGGCGTATCTTCCCCGGGCGACCTGCCAGGAGATGCGCGACGCCCTCCTCACCGAGGGCCAGGAGCACTCCTGGCTCACCCCGGCGGCTCAGCGCGAGCTCGACCCCTTCCGGGCCGAGTACGCGGACCTTCTCTCCGCCTCTCCGGCGCCCTTGGAGTCCCTCCAAGACGGCCTCCGCTGGCACACCTTCGCCGGCGGCGCCACCAACCGCCTGCTCGCTGCCGCTCTCGAGCAGCAAACGCATCACACCTGGCGTGCAGGCAACCTGTCCCTGCGCTCCCCGGACTGCTCGCTGGCGGAGGCCGGCACCGCCATCGCCGAGCTCCCGAGCGTGGACCTCGACGCCGTCGCCACGGCCCTCGCCCCCGACCTCGCCCGCGGGCCCGTCAGCAAGTTCCAGGCGTGCCTGGCAGACGAGGCGGTGGAGAGGCTGATGGTCGAGCGCTTGTTGGAGGTAGAGGAGACGAGGGCGTTCTTGGCCGCGGCTAAAGGGTACTGCGCCACCGTCATAGTCGAGTAGCCGCGCATACGTGTCTTGCACCGACCACAGCGAGACCGCCTTCAAGCAGTACGCCGTTTCGAAGAGGCGGCGCCAATCAACACAAGGAGCGGCCGCCCTTCGTCACCGGCGCCATGCGGCAAGAGCATGCCCAATGGCAACGGGGTCATCACCCTCTGTCGTCCACGAGTAAGGGTAGTTCGGCCGAGTGGGCCGGAGGTCAAGAATGCTGTTCCAGGGGCTGACGGAAGCCGCATCTTCGGACGGGTCGATGAGCAGCATGCGGATGGGACCAGCCTCAGCGACGGGAGTGTCGTACTCGAGGCCGACGCCCACGACCCAATGGTCCATGTCGCGTCCATGCAACCCCAGAATGACGGGGTGACCTTCGCTCAAGTGTTGCACTGCAAACTCCCTTGCTGCGGCGCCCTCGTCTGAAGACACTTCGCACTTCAGCACACTGCCATGAGATTCCTCGATGAGCCCAGCCAGGTCGTCCAGGGTCGTTCCTTCGCGGAAGAGCTGGAGATGGCCCTCCATCAAGCGAAGCAGCTTCCCCAACCGCGTCGTCCCTTTCACCTCGTGCAACCGATCGAGCGTGCCGGCAGGCAGCTGGCCGGTCAGCGCAAGGAGGTAGAACACGCAGTAGGGCCCGCAAGCCCCGTCAAGATCACCTTGTCGCAGAGACAGCGAATGGTCCCAGTCAGAGCCAACCGCCTGCGGACCATACTGAGTCACACACAGAGATGGCACTGTCACGTAGCATCGTCCGCTAGGCACTCTCTTCCTCCGATCGTTGCGGCCATTGGCCCGGTACCCTGCGGCCGGCATCGCCCCAGGTACTACATGCCGAGCACGCTACGAAGATGGTCACGTCGCTGAGTACCAGAGCGGGGATGCAGGCGCAATGGCCAAGGGCTCCCCGCGGTGCTCTCGATGGGCACCGGAATCGGGTCGCCACCTCCACAAAGGAGCAGCCGCAAGCCAAAGCGCCGCGCCATCGGAAGCAGGTCCTCGGCCAGGCTCTTCCCGATCCGGCCGGCCTGCTGCTTGGTGGCGCGGGTTGAGGGGTCGAAGTTGCGCGGGCTTCCCGGTGAGCCGGGTTCGGCGAGCCTGAGGAAACGTGAAAGGAAGAGGTGGTCGAAGAGGAGAGACTCCCACCAGTCAACGGTCTTCGTGTATCCGGAGACGACTCCGACTCCCATGTCGGAGAAGGCTCTCGCAACCCCAAGCCCCTTCTTGCCCCGCAAGACCGAGCGCGACGAGAAGTGGACCATCGACAGGTTCACGTCCGGCGGAATCAGCCGCGTGGCGAGCTCGGCCGCGGCGAGGTTCTTGGACCTCGGGCGGCTTTTCGCCCCGTGCACCTCGATGACTCCAGGCCTCCCGTGGAAGCCGAGCCAAAGCACTACCTGCTCCGCCCGGTCCAAGTGTGCGAGGTCGGACAAGAGCAAGCTCAGCTCGGACATCGTGAACGCGGACAGGTATGAGACCCGCAGATGGTCCCGCCCGTACATGGCGTCGGCGAGGTACTCCAAGGACTGAAAGAAGCCGCCGGATCGAAGGCGGGAGAACGCCGAGTGCTCCCAATCTCCTTCGATGCAGACCAGATGGGTGGATGGTGTCATTTGTCTCTCTCGTGGAGCCGATTCTGTCGTGCACCCATCTTCAGCTGGGAAGGCTCCGGAGGCATGCCGCAATGGTGGAAGCGCGCCCAGGGCACGATTACCCGCGGGACACGGACCCCACCGGTGTGCGGTTCGCGATGCGCTCCGTCCGCTGGGGTAGGGCCAACGTAGAAGACAGGTCTGACAGTTTCTGTCAGCCCCCCGTGCGAACCTCGTCTCGAACTCGAGGTGAGCCAACGAATGCACGAATCGACGGTCGCTCCCGCACCAGCCTCCCTCCGGCTGGTGACTTCCGATGAGCCACAAGACCAGGAACCAGGAGGTGTGCTCGAAGCCCTCGGTATCCACGGCGTCGAGGCCGTCGCCGACCCCGTCGTCGCCGCCCTGGTGACCGGCGATCCCCTGCTCCTCGTCGGAGGCCACGGCACGGCCAAAACGGCGCTCATCGAGGCGGTAGCAGAGGCGCTCGCGCTCCGCTTCGTGGCCTACGACGCGTCGAAGGCTCTCTTCGAGGACGTCATCGGCTTCCCGAACCCGGAAGACTTGAAGCGCGGCAAGCTCTCGTATGTGCCGACGGCCATGTCCATATGGGGGACGGAGCTTGTGTTCATAGACGAGCTGTCGCGGGCGGCACCGGACATGCAGAACAAATGGCTGGAGGTCATCCGCTCGCGAAGGGTCATGGGAGTGCCCGTCGACGGCCTGCGCTTCGTCTTCGCCGCCATGAACCCACCGGGCTACCTTGGCGCCTGCCCGCTGGACGCTGCGCTCGCGGGGCGCTTCGCGTACGTCGTGGAGATGCCGACGGTCAGGGACATGCAGCCGGAGGCCATGCGAAAGGTGATCGCGAGGGTGGGCTCGTCGGACGCACCGCAGTGCAGCGACGCGTTCGTGAGCGGAACGCGGCCGAGCGGGCGCCGGAAGCGCCGCAACACCCTGATGGCGACCGTGGCGTCGGCCAGGCTCGAGCTCCCGCGGGTGGTCGAGGAGCTGGGCCCCGGCGTGTCGCTCTACCTCGAGCGCCTGCTGCCCTGCCTGCGCCAGCTCGACGTCGAGCTCGACGGTCGCCGGTTGGGCATGATGTGGCGCAGCATGCTCGCGATGTCCACGGTCCGCCGGCTCACGGGCCGGGCTGCCGGCGGGTGCCTCGACATGTGGCCGATGCTGCGCCACCTGCTCCCCCTGGCCGCAGAGGAACGGGAGGTGGACGAGACGCTGCTCTTCGAGGCGCATGAGAGCGCCTTCGAGGCTGCGGAGCTCCCGCTTCGAGGCGGCGGGAGCGTGTCAGGCGGCGCTGGCGGCACGGCACCTGTGTCGAACCTGCTGACCCGTGCTCGCGAGTACGCGAAGGCGCAGGCCGGTCTCGGCGAGGTCGAGCACCACGCGATCGTCAGCGACGTGGCGGAAGCGCTCGGCGAGGCCGGAGAAGACAACCGCCCGCGGCTGTCGCCCGCCCAGCGTGCGAGGGCCGTCTCCGCGTGCCACGAGCTCGCGGCGGTCGTCACGGCGCCCGAGGCCCGCGCCCCTATCGACGCCCGGGACCGCGTGATGAAGCTCCTGGGCGACCTGTGCGGTCTGGCGTACCTGACCTGGGAGGAGGTGAGGGAGGACTTCGAGCAGTCGCCCTACGCGACGGCGATCGCACCTCATGCCGCTGCGATGGCTGCATGGCACCTCATGGCAGTTCACTGCAGGGAGCGCGGCAGGCGCCGGCGGCGCAGGCGGAGAGTCCAGGACGAATGCGACACCGGAGCGGAGCTTTCCGCCCTGGCGCGCGAGCTGGAGCGATGGTGCACGGCCGAAACGCACCCTCCGAAGACCCATGATCTCGACGCACAGGAGGCTCACCGGCCATGAAGCTCTCATGCCTTCGTCTCGCCGACAGCGTGCGCGACGTCCGGGTCTTCGTCTTGGATCTCGCGGACATCGCGACGGAGATCGTGCTCTCCAAAGACCTCCGTCCTCTCAAGCTCGGAGACGCTTTGTTCGGCCCAGGTGGATCTTGCAGTGGCGATGCACCGGTGCCGCGTACTCTCGCGCCGATAGCTGAGGTTTGGCCGCGCGGCGGACACGACAGGCACCTCGCGACGGGTCCGGTGCGCCTGGAGGAGTCCGCGGCGGAAGGAGCGGTCGTGGGCCGGGGGGTCGTCGAGTACACGAGCATGACGAGCCTTGCGGACTACCTCCTTGAGCGGTGGGCTCCCACCACCGGGAACGGGCTGGACACCTTCATCCGGGATACCAGACGACACAAGGAGCCGCGCCGCGAGGACCGGTTCGCGCTGGTCGAGATGCTCGAGAGGTGTGAAAGGTCGCGGTCCCATGCAGAGCCGGTCCTGTCTCAGGTCGCCCGCAACGCAGAGACGACCGACCTTTGGATTCATCGCAGCCACATTGCGGATGTGGAGATCGACGACCCGCGTCGGCCCGGAAAGAAGCTCTACTTCCGCGCCAACGGAGGGGAGTGCCTGGTGTGGATGCGCCAAAGGGAGCTCTCCCGGGCTGGGCTCTCCGTGCCGAGGCGCGACTGGCTCATCCTTGGAGACCGCAACGACACCGTCACCTACCTGCGAGGGAGCTCCGTTCGGAGCTACCCCAAGCTCGAGGCGCTCCCGCAAGCCGCTCGGGCGTCGTTCGAGTCGCAAGGTGTGGTCGTCCCAGACGAGCCGGGTCTGGCGGCGCGGCTCCACACCATGCGGCCCACCTTCTTGCTCGAGGTGCCCGAGGGGCCGGAGCCGGAGCGCTCCGATGCCCTCCCTCCAAGGCTTGGAGGCGCCCTCATCGTCTCGCCCTGGCTCGTACCCGAAGACGACGTGTTCCACGCCGAGCTCCCGTGCTTCCGCGGCGAGCAAGCCTGGGCGGTTCTGCAACGCACCGCCGGCGGCATCTTCGAGCCTCTCCGCGCGCCCTCGGACGCGGAGGCGCCGGGGGCCGGTACCGTGCTCGCCGGGGTCGTTCCCGACGGCCCCCTGCCCGGCCAGTCACCATGAGAGCCGTCGACGTCCTCGACGCTGCCCTTGCCGCGGCTGAGAGGCGGTTGGCCAACGCTTCGGAGTGGCGGGACAACCCGTGCATCCGCGAGGGCTTCGTTCGCACCCTCGCGGCGCTCGACGTGCGCGTCGAGCCGGGCGTGGAGACGGCGCGAATCCGCCACACCGGCCGCAAGGCGGTGGTCGAGATCGGCCCCGGCTTCGCGCGCCGATACCTCCATACTCCGGCCGACGCGCTCCACGTGGTGGCGCACGAGGTGCTGCACCACATAAGGGGCGACCTCCTGCGGCCCCGCGCCAGGTCACGGGTCGGCCGCGACATGTACAACCTCGCGCTCGATGTCTTCGTCAACGCCTGCCTCGAGCGCATCTGGTTCGGCGGAGAGGGCGCTCCCTACCAGCGCGCGCTGTACGACGCGGGGGCCTTCCCCGGTCTGCTCCTGCTACCTCCACGGCAGCTCCTGCGCGAGGTGGGAGGCCCCGCGAGCGACGGCTTCCTCGCACGTGGCGAAGAGCCCTTCAACCGAAACTGGTCGGGCTCGCGCGCCAACAATGAGGAGCAAGAGGGCGCGCGTGTCGAGCTGGGGGAAGCCCTCACGCCGCACCTGTCCGTACTCGGCGTCCCGGCTCCCGGACGGGTGGCGGACCTCTACGCCATGGCCTGGTTGGACCTCACCGGCTTCGACGCCTTCTGGAGCTCCCTGTGGAAGCTGTTGCTCGCCTACGCTGAGCAACGTGCGGGCGCCGCCCCGTGGAACCTGCCGCCTCTCGTCGGCGGCCACGACGTCCTCAAGCAATTCGACGCCCTCGCACGAATGCTCGGCTTCGCTGACTACGTGAAGAGCAAGCTCGCCGGGCGCTCCGCCGAGTTGCGCGAGGACGAGGTCGGGCACGCGCGCCGGCCGCTTCCACCGGGCCCGCTGGCGGCGGTCGTGGCGCGGGCGCTCGATCTCGACTGGAACGACCCCACGCGGCGCCTGCGCCGCGTCGACAGGCGCACGGTGCTGCCCGGGTCGGGCAGAAGAGACGTGTTCGCCCTCACCTGCGGCGCGACACCCACGTTCTGGTCCGGGCAGGTCTGGAGGGAGATCCCCGACCCGATGCGCGTTCACCTCTACCTGGACGTCTCGGGCTCGATGGATGCGCTCCTCCCCGTCGTGTACGCCCTCGTGAGCACGCTCGGCGACCTGCTCGGCCGCACGCTCCACCTCTTCTCGAACAAGGTCGTGGACGTGTCGCTACAAGATCTCCGGCGCGGCCGGCGGGCGACGACCTACGGCACCGACTTCGACTGCGTCGTCCGGCACGCGCTGGAGCACGGCTACGCACGGATCGTCGTGCTGACCGACGGCTGCGCCGGGCTCGAAGCGCGAAACGCCGCGAGCGCCCGCGCCGCGGGGCTTGGCATATACGTCGTGCTCCTTGGGGCAGACGCGAGATGGCCCGACGACCTCGCCCCGATCGCTCGCGAGGTCTGGCGCGCGGACGTCGGCTCCGGGCGCGACCTCCCCTGGTAACAAGGCCGCGCGAGGACGACGCACCGAAGAGGCGGCCTCAGGCGATAACCGAGTACCGCTCCAGCGCCCCCTCGAGCTCCCGCCGCACCCTCCGCCGCAGCCAGTCGGGCTCCAGCACCTCCACCTGCTCTCCCCAGGCGAGCACCCAGCTCGCCAGCTCCGGCGTCGGGTGGACGCAGAGCCTCAGGGCCTCCCGCCCGTCGTCGAGCTCCTCCCAGCCCACGAGGCCCGGCCAGGAGCGCTCGCGTGCAACCGCCGCGGCCCCCGGGTCGAAGGCCACGAGCACCTCCACGGGCTCCTCGTCGGTCTGCCAGATGCCGATGCGCTGGGCGAAGTGACGGCGCGGGTCGTAGCGGGGCGGGCGCTTGAAGGTCGCCTTCTCCATCGAGGCGTTCTCGATGCGGTCGAGGGCGAAGAGGCGCGTTTCGGGAAGCTCCGAGTCGTTGCCGCCGAGCAGGTAGAGCGCGTCTCGGTAAAGCACGAGGGTGTAGGGGTGGACCAGGCGCTCGGCCGGCTCGCGGCTCGGCCGCCGGTAGCTCATCCGCACGATCCTCGACCCGAGGATCGCTCGGAGCAGCAGGTCGAGCACGTCCTCGCGGTCGCGGTAGCCCTTCGCTCCAAAGGGCACGTAGCAGAACGACTGCCTCAGCAGGTCCTGCAGCGCCGCGCGCCCCTCGGGCGTACGGAGCGAGAGGCGCCCGAGGAGATCCTCCACACTCTCCACCAGCAATGAGGTCTGCTCGGCGCCGAGAACGCGGGCGGCCATCCACGTCGCCGCGTACTGGTAGAGGCTTGCTTCGATGGTCGACGGCGCCCGGTTGAGGCGCACGGCCGAGCGCCCGTCCACGAAGCAGCGCTCGACCAGCGGATTCCACTCCTCGTTGAAGAGACGCCGGGCCAGGGCGTCGGCGTAGCGCTTGACCGTGCGCTCGCTGACCTCGAGCTCCTCGGCTATGACGCGCACCTCGACGGCGCGGCCGCGCCGCCGCTCGAGGAGCTGCAGCAGCCGCACCAGCTTCACGGCGGGCTCGTAGGGGTCGGAGGCTCCTTGCATGGACAGGCGCATAGCGCGGCCGGTGGGAGCGCGCAAACCCGGGGCCTCCCACGCCGGCCTGCGGCTCGCGCCTCGGAAGCTGAGGCTCGCCCTTGGCGCGGGTTTCCGTCCTTGCGCTCCAGGACGGTCAACGCCGATCCGCGACCGAGGCGGCCTCCAGCTCGCGGAGGTGTCTCAGCATGGGTCCGTCAGCCGTTCGCTGTACCCACGCGACCGAGCCGCCACCGTCTGAAGCCCGGGTAGCGAAGTCGAGCCCGCGCTCGTTCCGGGGGCTCAGGCGAACCGAGAACCCATGCCGGCGGAGGACCTCGGCCGACACGTTGAGCTCGTTGTGAGCCCGGTGCAAGAACACGCCGGCCGGCGCCGACCGGCCCTTGAGTGCTGCGATAGCCCGATCCTGGCGTCGCGGGTCGTAGTGCTGGAGCGTCCGGTGCTCCACCACCGCGTCGTAGGGCCCGGGACAGGCGGCCGGGTCGAAGAGGTCCCCCTCCACAAGGCTGACCGCTCCTCCAGCCGCGAGCTGCTCATCGGTCACCCAGCGAGCGCGCATGTCGTCGGGGAGCGCGGCGTCGCGCGCGTAGGTCACCGCCAGGCGGGAGAACGGCAGCATCCCTACCCGTTCAGGCGAACGATGAGCTGCGACAGGCCTTCCCTGCGAGGCCCGTCAGCGGGCTTGGTCCTCATCATCGGAGGCCGCCCTCACCCACCCTCGCTGGCCGCAGGGGCAGTAGACCCTTGGGTTGTTGCCGGGAGCCGGCTCGTCGCAGTGGGCGCAGAAGTACCAGGGAGGGCCGGGGAAGACCTCGATCCAGGTGCGGGAGCCGCAGGGGCAGATGCCGCCCGTGTGGGAGCTGGTGTGGCAGTGGGAGCAGAGGAGCTCACGCCGAGGGACGGCCGGGGCGGGGTCGTCAGAGGCGGTGTCGAAATCAGGGTAGAGCGCTTCTTGCTCGCGGCGCTCCTTCTCCTCGTGCCATGCGGTGCAGTGCCGCAGATGAGCACGAACGGACTGCTTGCTCCTGAACCAGCGGCCGCAGTGTGCGCAGGTGCGCATGAAGATGCTCTTGGCGATTTCAGGTTAAGGCAGACGCTAGCACACGTGATGTACCGACGGGCTTAGTGCTTTGGACGGCAGTTGCAGATGGGGAGGATGAGCATGAAGAGGCGATCATGCTGCCCGTGAAAGGATCACCACGCGTGGCAACGCATGTGGAGGTGAGCTGAGCCGACGGTATTGCGCTGTTGGCGCTGACGCGCAGCGTGCGGCGTCCACCTTCACGCGTCGTTCGTGTCCGTTGACGAGATCAGGAAAGGCTCGAAGAAGACGGTAGTGGGCACGACATGCTCTTCTGCCGTGTCGTGAGCTTGGGCCACGGGATCGCCGTCGGTGGCGTAGGTGCGGATCTGGAGGCAGTCGCCGGCATCATGGAGCCAGATGGCGTGGCGGGGGCTGGGGGACTGGCGGCGCCTGGAGCTGAGACAGCGGAGGGTGAGCTCGGCGTAGGTGCAGACCTCGTCGCGGTCGGAGATCTCGTAGACGGGGTCGAGAAGGGCGAGGATGTCGCGCCAGGTTTGGGCGCGGAAGGCGGCGCGTTGGGCGAGGGGGCTGCGCGCTGGGTCGGGGACAGGGACAGGGAGTTCACCGGCGACGGGCCAACGCTGCGGAGAGGGGAAATCCGAAGAGTATCCTGCAAACGTCGTGCGCGCGTGCGCACGATGGCGGGCTCGGCATATGGCCTGGAAGACGTCGTCGGCAGAGTGGGCGGGGAAGCCAGGGTCGTCTTCGAGGAGACCCGCTATTTGGTGCCGCTCGAGGCGGTAGGTGCCGTCCGCATTGCGCTTCAGCTCGCCAACCTTCGCGGCGAGCTCGCGGGCCTGCGCTTCGCTGAAGGCGGTGTTGCGGTAAGCCTCGAAGACGCGAAGGGTAAGCAGGTTCTTGCCGGTTGGGGGCGGGCCTCTTCGGGCGGGGAGCTTCGCGAAGGCGTCGTAGCGGCCAGCGACGAGGAGCCGGCGGAGGGCCTCGATGATCCAGGGGTAGCGAGCCGGGATTGCGAGGTAGTTCGGGACCAGGTGAAGGAGCGTGATGAGGTGGTCGATGCCGGGGCCGAGGCCGGGGAGCGGGCCGAGCTCCTCTCGGACGACCCTGGCGAGCTGGACTACGTAGGGGTTGTCCCCGTCGGGGCCGAAGAGGAGGTAGACGTGGGTGCGGGCCTGGGTGAAGAGAGCCGCGAGGTCGAGCTTGGGCGGGAAGCAGGCGCGGACCCAGTTGGGGATGTCGCGGTCTTTGACCTCGCGGACCAGCTCGGGGCCGCACTGCGGGGAGGGAGGTTGAGGGGCGTCTGAGCCAGTCATGGCGGGCCGTGACAAGTGAGGGGTGGAACGTGTCGTCGCACGCGTTGTAGGGGCTCGGGCACCGTGGCCGCAGCCCCCAGGAAGACCACCGCGTGCCACCTGTCCACAAGACCACGACCGCCGGCGTCGAGGCCAGCCTCGAAGGGCGCTACCTGAACAGCGCCGAGGCAGCAGCGTATGTCGGGGTAACGGCGAGGGCGGTGCAGAAGTGGGTGAAGGAAGGCCTACTGGTTCCCGACGGGCGGCTGCCGAACGGAGCGGCGCGGTTTCGGGTCGAGACACTCGACCTCTTCCTGCGAGGGGGCGGGCGAGGTAAGAAGGGCGACGTCGGTTCACCGCCATGTGCGCCGGGCGTCGTCAGAGGGAAGATCCATGACGAAGCCGAAGAAGACGAAGCATCAAGGCATCTACAGGCTCGAAGACAGGAGGTGGAAGATCAAGGTCACGATGACCGAGCCGATCACCGGGAAGCGCGTTGCGCGTCAGCGGGTGATCGAGGCGGCGACGGCTGCGGAGGCCGTGGTCGCGAAGGAGCGGCTCCGGGAGGAGCTGCTCGCAGAGATGACGGGGCAGCAGCCCCACAGCCGGCGGAGCACTACCTTGTCCGACTTCGCCGAGCGGTGGATCGAGGGCAAGGCGAGGCGGGTTCGGCCCGGGGTGGCTGATCTCTACATCGACATCGTCGGCAAGCGGGTGCTGCCCGTGCTGGGGCACCTGCCGGCGGCGGAGATCACGAGGTCCCACGTCGACCGGTGGGTCGCCTGGGCGGAGAGCCAGCAGTCGACGCGGGGGCAGGCCTACGCGCGGGACTCCCTACGGCAGTGGTGGCGCATCATGCGCAACCTGCTGCGCGACCTCGCGGCTGAGTTCGGTGTTCCCGATCCCACGCTCCGGGTTCGGCCGCCGGACAGCGAGGTGCGCAACGTGACCGAGGGGCGTGCGCTGTCCGTGGAGCAGCTCGGTTTGCTGCTAACGTCAGTCCGGGAGCTGTTCCCGGACTGGTACCCGGAGGTGCACGTGCTCGCCTACACCGGCATGAGGCCGGGGGAGATTCATGCTCTCCGCTGGGCCGATGTCGATGCGGAGCGGGACGTCATCGTCGTGAGGCGGTCCGTCTACAAGGGCGTGGAGAACCCGACGAAGACCGGGGATCCTCGCGAGGCGGCCCTGAGCGAGCGGATGAAGTTGGCGCTCGAGGAGCAGCGCAGGTCGCTGGCCGACGAGGGCCGGCCGACCGGCGAGGACGACCTCGTGTTCCCAAATCCCAAGGGCTCCTACCGCTCGACGAGCGCCTTGGCGAGCGTGCTGAAGCTCACCGCAACAGCGGCGAAGATCCCGATCCGGGTCGGCCCGAAGACCCTGCGCAAGACCTTCATCTCCCTGGCGACGCTCTCCGGCCACGACCGGCTCGCCATCAGGGCCAACGTCGGGCACTGCGACGAGGAGATGACCGAGCGCTACACGTGGGTGGACTCGGCGGCCAAGCTCAGGGTCGTCGAGGCCCTCGAGGCGCGGTGCGATTGCGCCTCGGAGCAGGTAAGAGTCTTACCTGACGCTCAGGCAAAGTCTTACCTGGCGCCGGAAGAAGCCGTGATCACGGCAGATTCTCGGGGTGCCGGAGCCGTTGGGGCCGGCGCAACAAGGCCCGATAAGGGCGATCTGGGTAAGACCTCGGGTAATACGAGGCCTTCCGAAGCCGGCGATCGGGCGACCGCGGAAACACGAAGCCCCCAGCAATGCCGGGGGCTTTCGCGTGGAGCGGGATACCGGGTTCGAACCGGCGACATTCAGCTTGGGA
>CAZQPP010000083.1:0-20136 GCA_964594295.1 uncultured Myxococcales bacterium
CTTTCGGGCCTCGTCCAGGACAGCGTCGACGCTTAGGAACTCGAAGGGGTCCTTGCCCCGGCGCGCGAGGGCCTCGTTGAATGCCTCGTAGACGACGCGGGCGAGCCCCTTCTCGCGGCCCCTGGCGCTGAGCATGTGAATGCGTACGACGAGCAGCCGCGCCTCCTCCAGCCAGCTCCGGTTCTCCTCGATGTGCGCGAAGCAAGGGCCGCCGTCGGGACCGGGCTTGCTCCAGGCATGGCCCGTTCCCTCGAGCAGGAGCCCGAGCACGCTCATGAAGTGGGACTTGCCGCTGCCGAAGCTCCCGTGCACGAACCACCCCGCCTCCTCGCCGCGGGTGTGCACCTGGCGCATCGTCTTGAGCACCGACGGGAGCTCGTCGTTCACCGTCGGCGTGACGACATAGTCGCTCACCAGGCGGCGCATCTCCTTCCCATCGCTCTTGTCGTCACGCAGCCGCACGACGAAGCCCATGGCCTGGATGGCGGCCCGGTCGGGGAGCTCGAAGGCCTTGGAGATGGTCAGGCCCATGGGATCACCTCGTCATGGTTCTTCGTCACGGCTTCTTCCTCCGCCTGCGCTTCGCTTTGCTCGGCGGCGGGAAGCGCTCTCGCCATTGCTCGAGCTGCGGCTCGGTGGGTCCGGCGTGTCCTACAAGCTGCTGGATCTCGGCTCGCCGTCGCCCAGCGGCGGTTGGGTCTTCGTGCGCGAGGTCGGGAAGCAGGCGCCAGGCGGAGTCCAGGAGGCCGATGCGGTCCTCCAGCGCCACACCCTGGTCCTCGAGCCTCTCGTCGAGGCCGAGAAGCGCTGCCACCCGCTCCTTGGGGCTCCAGGCTGCCCAACCATAGAGCCGCTCAGTGGGATCGGCGACTGGGACCTCTGTGAATGCTATGAAGGGCTCTCTGGGGACGTCGAGCTTGCCGCGGTGGCGCCAGTAGGAGGGGCGGAGAAAGTCGGTGGGCTTGAAACGCGGCGGCACGGGGATCTCGCCTGGATCCTCACCCGCGTCCTCGAGGCGCTGCAGCGACCAGGTCTTCTCCCAGGCGGCACGCTTCTGTAGCCCGCTCTCCTTGTAGACGTGGCTTGGGTGCTCGGGCACGCACTGTGAGTTGAGAATGCCAGCGAATAGGGACTCGAGGTCGTAGTCCCGGCGGCCGGTGGCGATCTCTGCGACGGACCGTACGCGCGGCTCGGACTGGAGCTGCGCGGCGAGCTCTCGCGCCGTTGTGGGATGCCCGCGTTCGCGGACGGCGTCCTCGAGGTGGCCGATGAGCCATGCGGCGAGTGCGTCGCTCTGCTCGGCGTCGTAGCTGGGGCGATACCAGCGGCGCTTGTGTCTGGGCGTTTCGATCAACCTCAGTTCGCGGTTGGCCAAGATGGTCTTTGCTCGGGCGAGAGATACACGGGCCGCTTCTTCGGGGAGGTCGGAGAGAGGATAGCCTCGCTCACCCCAACCTTGTAGGGAGAACCAAGCTGTTTGTGTCACGGGGTCGCCAACGCCTCCGCGAAGCTGCTCGAAAGGACGTTGGCCCGGGTACATCTCAGTGTCGGAAGGCAGGGGTCGCGATGGCAGTTCTGGCGCCAGGCCGAAGGCAGCGTATGCGGCACAGTCGAGGTCCTCTTGGAGCGCGATCATGCGGCCCAGGCAACTGAAGTCTGCATTGCGCGTTGTGGCGAGTTGCTCGCGAAGCTCCTTTTCGTTCGCCCATGAGCCGCCGGACAAGACCTTCTTGGCTCGGTTCTGGGCTCGGTCCTGCGCGAGAGAGTCGATTTCGTGCGCTAGCACCAAGAGGTCATCGTGAAGCTTTGTCGGGACGGGGACCGAGGCCATTTTGGTTGCGTCGAACTCGAAGCGGTCCATCCAGTCCTCGGCCATTCCCTTGCCATCACCGCTGCCGCCCTTGTTGTGGAACACTTGCTTCATCCAAAAGCACGCCACGCTCGAGTTGAGCAGCCCGAGTAGCGCGAGATGGTCCTCATCGCTCGCGCCCTCAGGTAGCTTGATGACCGGCGCGGTCTGCTTGAACACCCTTCCGCCGCGGTCGAGGATGAAGTGATTGTGTGTAGCAACGAAAGCGAAGGCGATGGAAGAGGGCGCACGCAGCTTGTCAGGGTAGTGGTCGCGAAACGAAAACCAGGGGAGTCCTCGGTGTTCGTGTAGGACGCCAAATGCACGACGTGCGCGGAGGGTCGTCCGGAATCGGAAGAACCACTCGTCGAGGGCCGCTGGTAGTCTGGGGTACGGCTGACCTCCTATCGATTCGTACGGATACGCGACGCGTGGGAGGTTGGCTGCGGACCAATCGCGCAGGTTGGTGCCGATAACGAGTTCCCGGGTGTACTGAGCTAGGCTTGGCGGGACTCGATCTGGGAAGACGTACACTTCGTCTTCGCCGCAGATGACGGTCGGGCCCAAATGCTTCACGAAGCCGGACAGCGGAGAGCCTGCCGCATCCAGCTTGACCTTCAACTCCGCTGCCCCACCGCCGCTCAGTGTCCACGGGTGTTTGCGTAGCCTCTCCCCGGGCACTTCGGCCACAGACACGAAGTCATCCTCGTAACCCACATCGCCGTAACCGGCGCAGATGCTCAGCCATACCTCCCCACGCGTTGGGTCCGATGGTGTCGAGGGCTCGCCGCGCTTGCCCATCACGGCGTGGACTGTGGTGCCATTGGGTTCTCCCTTTCTGGAGAACAGAAGCACCGTAGGCGTTCCGTGCCCAGGGATGTAAGCCCCGGACGAGTCCACAACTCCGAAGAGGTCCTGCTCGGCCAGCACCTTCTCCACCAACGCCCGACCGAACTCGCGCTTCGTGAAGTTGTTCGAAGTGATTAGCCCAACATATCCGCGCTCCAACGAAAGTTGGAAGCAACGTTCAGTGAATGGGCAAACAAGAGAGTACTTGCCAGAAGCCGACACGTATCGTTGTCGGGCTCCGATCTTGGCCCGGTGGTACTTCTTCTTCGCCTTGTCTTTTTCCGTGATGTAGGGCGGGTTCGCTACCACCACATGGAAGCCGGCAGTCAGCACTGGAGCAAGGGCCGCCCGGACCTCGGGCAAGGTCATGAGCGCAGGAGCCTTCTCGGGCTCGGTCTCCATCCCAGGCAGCTCGCCCTGCTGCGGCGCCTCGTCGACGCGCTCGACCTGCTCTAGGGCGTCGGCCCAGTAGATCCGCGGGTGGAAGACGGCTGCACCGGAGATCTCGCCGCCGCCCGCAAGGTCGAGCGCGCGCATCACGAGGCGCGTCCGGGCGAGCGCGCAGGCGTAGTCGTTGAGATCGATCCCCACGACACGGTCCAGGGCGTGCTCCACCACCTTCTTTCGCGCCCAGTCGGGGTGCTGCGCCGCCGTCGCGTCCACCAGACGGGCAAAGGCCTCGAGCAGGAAGTGACCCGATCCGCACGCGGGGTCCAGCACCCGAACCTGGTCGGCGGGCCAGGTCTCGAGAGCTGGGGTGAGCGCCTGGTCCAAGATGAAGTCACGCACAAAGCCCGGGGTCTGAAGTAGGGCGAAGCGGGCCTTCACCACCGGGTCGAGGTCTTGGTACAGGTCCCCCATGAGCTGGCCGTCGAAGCGCTCCTCCTCGAAGCGGAAGCGGCGGAGGCCGGTGTCCGGGTCGTGGTCGCGCCAGAGCTCCAGGAGCGCCGTGGCGGTCTCGTCCGAGGGCTCGGCCACCTCGGCCGGCTGGCGGCCGAAGAGCTCCGAGAGTCCCGCGGGGCCGGTGGCCAGGTCTCGGTAGATCCAGCGCAGGTAGGCCGCGGGGCCGAGGTTCGGGGCGAGGCGCTCGAAGAGCTGCTGCGACTCCGTGTCCGCGATGCGCAGCGGGCGAACCAGGTCGCGATCCTCCAAGACGCGAAGGTAGACCGACTTCAGGGCCCAGAGCACGGCGGCCCGGCGGGATAGGAGGTCTGTCCAGACGGCGTAGTCGTCGCCCACCTTCTCCTGGCGGTGGAGACGTCGGGCGCGCTCCTTCTCGGGGCCTTCTTCGAGGATCTTCTTCTGGACGTCGGCCGCGGCGGCCTCGCAGATGCGCTGGAGGGCGATGGTGAGCGCGGCGCGGTCTGCGGGCTTCATGCGGCGGCCTCGGCTATGGGGCGGTTGAGCGGCAGGGTCGCTCCGTCGTGGAAGACCGGGGTGCTCTCGTTGAAGAAGGGCTGGCGCTCGCGGAGCACGCCTGGAATGGTCAGCACCCAGAAGCCGAGGCGGCCGTCGCGCGTGCGATCGTAGAGGTGCCGGATGGCGTCGAGGCAACCCGCTAGTCCCAAGAGCGCCGTGTCGCCCAGGACGAGCGCCCGGCCGGGCTCGCCGTGGGTCTCGACCAGGTCGTCGAGCAGGTCTTCGACGGCCCGGGCCAAGACCCTGCGCTGCGCCTTGAAGCGCTCGGCGCGCTCGAGGCGGGAGAGGTCGGCGGAGTGGCGCTCGAAGAAGGCGTTCTCGAGAGAGAGCCAGGTGCCCCCCAGGGCTTTCGCTACGCTCGGGCCAATCGTGGCGTGGAGGCCGGGAGGCGTGACGACAAGGCGGAAGCCGTGCAGCTCCTTGGCCTCGAGGAGCATTGCGGCAACCCGCTGCTCGTGGGTGAGCTCGGGGCCGAGCTCTGCCGGCAGCGGGTCGGCGTTGGCCGGCGCGAGCGAGAGGGAGGGGTCGCCCGCCTCCTTCACCAGCTCGCCGTCGAGCTGGTAGCCGAGGGCCGCGAGCACGTCTACGAGGTGGCCGCGGTCGGGGAAGGGGGCGAAGCCGTCGAAGACCTCGTGGACGCGGCCCTCGAGCGCCTCGATGGTCACCGGAGGGCGCTCGCGCTCGAGCACGAGCTTGATGCTGTGCTGGGGGTCGACGGGCGGGATGAAGAGCTCGCCGCCCTCCATGGTCCGCACGTCCGTGCAGAGGCGGCGGGCCAGCTCCAGGGGGTCGCGGTCGTACTCGGGAAGGGCGACCCTGAGCGCGCGGCGGGCGGCCGAGGGCTCGACGGGCGGCCAGGACCCGGCGATGCGCAGGGCCTCGTGGACGAGGGTTCGGAGCGCCCCGTCGGGGAAGAGGCTCTGGGCGACGACGGGGCAAGAGGCGCCGTCGACCTCGAGGGCGCGGGCCCGGTCGCCGGCGCGGTGCAAGAGCAGGCGGACGATGCCCTCCGGGCGGATCTCGCCCGCCGGCCAGCGCTCGTCGAGGCGTCCGGCCAGAGTGGACAGGGGCAGGATGCCGCCAGTGCCCTCGAGCAGGTGCTCGACGGTGCTCGCGGGCTCCGCGAGGGGCTTGGGATCGAGGCGCTCGAGGGCGGCGCCCCAGAGGGTGCTGACCGTAGGCTGGGTGACGCCGAGGTCGGCGGCTACCTCGGCCTGCGTCTTGGGGGCTTCCCTCAAGCCCAGGCACCCCTCGGCCGCGGCCTTCTGCTGGGCGGACAAGGGAGCGGCGGCGAGGCGCCAGACGGCGTCGAGCGTGGGCGGGCCGGACGGTGGGCCCGCGGACAGTCGGTCGGCATATGCGTGCAGCGCCTCTACGAGCGCGGCGAAGCGCCCCTCTCCGAGGCCCGGCACCCGGAGGAGCTCCGAGCGGGTGGCGCCGGCGAGATCGGCGACGGAGGAGAAGCCGGCGTCGGAGATGGCGGTGGCCAGCCCCGGCGACAGATCAAGGTCGCTGGTCGGTGCCTGGCTGCTCGTCAGGGCTGGAAGAATCGGTGGCTCGCCGGGGATGGGCTTGCGGGTGGGCTCGACGCCGCGCTCGCGCAGGGAGCGCTGGAGCTCGAGGATCTCAGAGGCGGTCTTGCTTCCGACGCCGGGCATGCGGCGCACTGCGACCTCGGAGAGGGCGACGAGATCCCCGGCCGATCTGTGGCCTGCCCGGTGAAGCTGGTTGACCGCCCGCCGGGAGAGGCCGCAGCGCCGCAGGTCGGTGGTTGCGTCGATGGCCTCGGCGGATGTGTCGACCTGCTCCGGCAGGGGCGTAGGTGCAACACCGCCGAGGGCTTCGAGCAGAGACTGGCGGAGCCCCGGCACCGAGGGGGGACGGTCATCGGGACGAGGGGAGAGAGCCGAAGCGAAGAAGTCGGAGAGCCCAGTCGGCTCGACCTCGTCGGGCTGCAGGATGGGCTCCTCGCCCGGCTCGGGCGCGCGGCCGTCAAAGGCGTGGCGGCCCACGAAGAGCTCGAAGAGGCAGAGCGCGGCTGCGTACCGGTCTGAGGATGGGGTCCAGGCAAAATCGGCCGGGTCGCGGTAGAGGGCGGTGCCGCCGAAGACGGCGTCGTCGGGCACCTCGGCGAGGCTGAAGTCGATGAGGGTGAGGCCGCCGTCTCCTACGAGGAGGTTGTCGGGCTTGATGTCCTTGTGGACCATGCCTTCCTGCTCGAGGAAGGCGAGGGCGGAGAGAAGGTCCTCGGCGTATCGCCTACGCGTGGCGACGTCGGCCTCGGGGTTCTTCTGCAGCCAGCGGCGAAGGGTGGTGCCACCCACGCGGTCCATGACCAGCGTGAGGCGGCCGGCGACCATGCGCGAGAGGTCGACGACCGAGACGATGCGGTCGTGGCGCAGGCGGTCGAGGGTGCGGAACTCGCCTTGGAGGGCGTCGGTGGCGGGCGCGGTGTCGCGGGCCACCTTCAGCGCGCGGGTGCGTCCGCTGACGAGGTGGCGGGCCGCGTAGACCACCGCCATGCCGCCCTCGCCAAGGCGGTCGGTTATCTCGTAGTCCGGCTCGATGCGCGTTCCAGGCCGGAGGTTGTCGGGGTCGATCGCCTCGGACGGGTCGACCAGCGGGAGCGTCGCCTCGGCGTCGGGGCGCAGTGCGGCGCGCACGGCTTTGACGGCCTCGCTGAGCTCACCGAAGCGGTCGGAGGCGCGGAGCGACAGCATGCGCTCGACGGCAAGGCCCATGGTCTGGGGGAGGCGGGCGTAGAGATCCTGCGGGCGCGTGATGAGCCTTCCCTGCTCCATCAACGAGCGCGTGCTCTCGAAGAGCGGGCGCCCGCAGAGGATGTGCGCGAGCAGCGCCCCGAGGCTGAACTGATCCGACCAGGGGCCCGCGTCGCTGAAGGAGCGCACCACCTCGGGCGCGGCGAAGCGGAGGCGCTCGTCGTCGAGGGCCGTCCAGGAGACGGTGGCGGTCGCGTCGGTCTGCTTGGCGAGGTCGAAGCCGGTGATTCGCACGTCGGGGTCGGTGGGCGTGCCTCCAACAAGCACCACGTCGGGGCGGAGCAAGCGGTGAACGACTCCGTGCTTGTGGGCTTGCTCCATGGCGCCGGCGAGCTTCGTCCACAGCTCCACGCGCGAGCGCAGGTTCTCCTGGTTGCGGAGCTTCGAGAGCTGCTTGTCGTGCTGCTCGAGCCAGGTTTCGAGCGTGACGCCCTCGAAGCGTTCGAGCGGCAGCACGATGCCGGCCTCGTCCTCGAAGGGTGGATCGGCCTTCAGGATCTGCGGGCAGCGGCCGAGCCGGCCGAGCACCTGGGCCTCCCAGCGGGCACGCTCGACGACGCGGCCGCGCTGCTCGTCGCTGGCGAGCGCGGGGATGCTGTAGACGCGGAGGACGCGCTGCTGTCTTGGATCGTCGCGGAGCAGGGTGTTGCGGGCGTGGTGCTCCACGAAGCGTTCGCCCCTCTCGAGCGTGTCGAGCAGCTCGTACTCGCGGATGCGGCGCACCGGCGCCGGGCCGCGCTTGCTCCCCTTGAGCAGCCGGAAGAGCTCGTTCTGCACGGAGGTGGAGGCCTGCACGGGCACGCCGCGCCCACTCAAGCGCCGGACCAGCTCCGGCTCCTTGATGGCTTGCAGGATCGTCTTCCTCGTGTGCACCCGGTCGCGGCTGGCCGGCCCGCGAATCTCGACGGAGCTTGCGGCCGACAGGAAGACCAGCCCCTGCACCCAAACGCGGCCCGCATCGTAGCTCTCGCGCTTGAGCGCCGACTTGAGGATCTGCGCGGTCTTCCGGTTGAGCTTGAGCGGGCTGGGGATGGGGTGCGGCACGTACCAGTCGTTGTCGTTCCCGGTGACGCGCGCGCGGTAGGACTTCACCTCCACGACGAAGAAGGCATGTGGCGCCGCCACGACGGCGTCGAGCTCGTAGACCGACCCCGAGGCTTCGGTGATCCACGCGTTCCCGAAGATGAAGTAGTCGCCCGGCAACCCCTCCTGGAGAAAGCGCAGAGCAGCCCGCTCAGCGTCATGCGCAGCTTCGCCCACCTTTACGAAGGTCGCCATGGTTACACCAGGAGCACGGTGGCATTGGGGAAGGTCTCGCGCAGGCGCGGCGCCGCGAAGGCTCCTCCCTTGTCTGGGTGGAGGCCCACGACGAAGTCGAAGCGCGCGCGCCGTGTGCCTTCGCGGGCGTACTCCAGCGCAGGGTCGAGGATTGCGAAGTCGGCGTGGGGCGCCCCTGCGTCCATGGCTGCCAGCCCCGCGAGCACCCGCTCTCGCCACGAACCGCAAGCGATGAGGAAGTTGTCCTGCAGATAGAGGTCGTTCTGGCTTGTCACGAGGTAGTGGGAGAGCTGCCCGCCCGAGCCCGGGAGCTCCAGCACTCGCTGGTGTGGCTTCACCCGGTGGAGGTCGGAGCGCCCGAGCCGCGTCGGGATGCCGAGCCGCCGGGCCTGCTCCATGACGTAGGTGGAGCTGTCGGCCCGTAGATCCATCTCTCCGAGCTCCTCCAGCCAACGCTCGGCGACACCCCTGGGAAGGACCTTGAGCCCCGGGTGCTCCTGCCCGAGAAGCTCTGCAGGGTCGAAGGGCACTGGGTGAAGCACCGCAGCGTCTTCGAAGAGCAGCTCAAGCAGGTCGGCCGCTCCGAGACGGCCGCGGAATCGCTCCCACGTTGCGTGTCCTGGCTCGGTGAGGCGCGGAGCCATGCGCCCCGACGCCTCCTCGCGTGCGAGGCTGTGGAGGAGGGCGGCGACGTAGACGGCGGCCTCGCGTTGTGGTCCGTCGCATCGGGGGATCGAGAGCACTTCGCCTGCACCTCCACACGCAATCCGAGGTTGCGAAGTTAGCGGAGACGATGCTGGCCCACAACAGCGGCATCGTTGCCGTTGCCAAGTTGTTGTCCATCCATGAAGGCCCATCGCCAACGGTAGACTCGCGCAGTGAAGTCAGGTGCCACGGTTGCGCCCGAACCCTGCGCTTGGGCAACCACGCTATTAGCAGTACGATTGTGCCGTGGAAGATAGAGTTGCCAACCAAGAGTGGACCACGCTCGCCAAGGCGCCGATCCAAGAGGCGCTCCTGGACATTCGTGTTGAGCTTCCGCCCGATATCGACGCCCGGCACCTGGAGAGCTTCGGGCCGCCAATCGCGACGACCTACCCAAACCGCACCGAGCGGAAGGAGCAGACGCTCAAGGTGTCGCTGACGGCCGGGGCTCCCGGGGGTGAGCTCGAGGCCTCCGCGAACGTGTTGGGCCACCTGTGGGCCAACGACGAAAGAACGCGCATCGTGCAGACGAGGGTGGACGGGTTCACGCTCAACTGGCTCAAGCCCTATACGAATTGGGAGGATTTGCGAGGCGAGGGCCAGCGGCTGTGGAGGATGTACGCGGAGATCGCGCAGCCAGTGAGGGTTACGCGCCTTGCCCTAAGGTACATCAACAGAATCGAGATCCCGGTAGAGGCCGGTGCTCTAACGGACTACTTCAGGTCGCTGCCGATTGTGGCCGATGGCATTGGCGACGTCGCCACCTTTTTGATGCGCTGCGTAGTCCCGGACCCAGGCAACGGTAACGTGCTCTTCCTGACGGAGTCGATGCAGCCGGTGGCACCGGAGGCTGCGAGCATTCCGATCACCTTGGATCTGGACGCGGTTCACGATCGTTCATATGCACCTGGCGATCCGACGATCTGGTCGAAGCTCGAGTCTTTGAGGGACCTGAAGAACCGGGCGTTCTTCCAAAGCCTGACGCATCGTGCGCTGGAGGTGTATCGATGACCCTCGCTTTCGGCGCCGAATTGAGTCCCGCCTGGATCGAGCTTGGTTCACTGGGCGTGGGGTCAGGCGGCCACGATACGGCGCTGCTTGAAGCTGTCGTCGATGTGCGGCGCCACGCTCTCCAATCTCAAACCGGTGCTCGCTCAGACGACATGGCGCTCTTCGCCGAGCTCACGGAGCGATGGCAGACCGACACGCGCCTGTCGTCGAGCGTGGCCGAGATGGCGATGCACCCGGCATACCAACGCATCATCGGCATGGGTCGTCGCGCCGTGCCCTTGATCCTTCGGGAGCTCGAACGGAGGCCGCATCACTGGTTCTGGGCGCTGGCGGCGATAACCGGTGAGCGCCCTGTGCCGCCCGGTGACTACGGGCAAGTCCGCAAGATGACCGAGGCATGGCTGCGGTGGGGAAAGAGCAACGGCTTGCTGCGCTGAGGTGTTTGCTCGCGGAGGACTTCCCCGGGCTTGAGGGGACCCAATTCGCGGTCACGAGCCACGCAAGCATGGACTACAACTGCATCGCCTGGGCGGCAGGCGACGACAGCCAGTGGTGGGAGCCACACCCCCTTGCACAGTGCCACTGGCCGCAGGAAGCGCCGCGGGAGTCGGACATCGAATCGTGGACAGCGGCATTCCGTTCCCTTGGCTACGGAGCCTGTGGAAGGGAGCGCTTTGAGCGTGGATGGGAGAAGGTCGCCATCTTCGCCACGCCCGCCGGAGAGCCGACGCATGCGGCGCGCCAGCTGCCCAATGGGCGGTGGACCAGCAAGCTTGGACCGGCGCAAGATATCGAGCATGAGCTGAGAGCGCTCGAGGGTGCGGAATATGGGCATGTGGCGGTCTTGCTGCGGCGGCGCGCGCCGGGGCGGCGGGATTCGACGTGGCTTCGCGCGTTCTGGAAGCGCCTCGCCCGTTGGGTTGGGTTCGCTCGGGGGTGACTGGGCCGCCTGTGAGGAGCCTGGCTCATGGTGGCGCCGGGCGGTTTGCTCGCGTCATGTGATAATGTCAGCGCTGCCGAAGTGCTCGGAGTTGGGAGGATTGCCAATGGCTCTCGCGGTTCGGATGGACCTGGATGCCAGGATCACCTTGGCGGGGCAGCAGAACGGCGTGCCGGTGGTTGGGTGGCTGGAGATCGAGAACACCGGGGCGGCGCCCGTCGGAGATGTCGAGATTCGCATCGAGACTGATCCTCCGGTCTCAGACCCTTGGGTTCGGCGGTTGGAGCTCTTGCAGGCGGAGGCGGCGCACCTCGAGCAGGTCGTGGATCTCCGGCTCGATCCGGGCTTGCTCAGCCGGCAGGCGGAGCGCGAGGCGGGTCGGCTCAAGCTAGAGGTGCGGAGCGCTGGCCAGGTACTTGCGCGCGAGACTCGGGACATCGAGGTGTTGGCGCCCAACCAGTGGCCAGGGGTGGCATCTCTGCCTGAGCTGCTTGCGGCCTGGGTGATGCCCAACGACCCAGCGCTGGAGCCTGTGCTCAGGGCCGCGAGCGACCGGTTAAGCGAGGAGACCGGTGACGGCTCGCTCGGGGGCTACCAGAGCGGCGGTCGGGAGCGAGTTGTGCAGCTTGCGCAGGCGGTCTGCCTCGCGATGCAGGACGCTGGACTGCGCTACATCAGCCCGCCGGCGAGCTTCGAGATCACCGGGCAGAAGGTGCGAACCCCAGAGCAGGTGCTGCGCGGCGGCCTCGGTACCTGCATTGACATCGCCGTCCTGCAGTCGGCTTTGCTGGAGCAGGCAGGGCTGCACCCGCTTCTGGTTCTCGTGGAAGGGCACGCCTTCGGCGGTGTGTGGCTGACCGACTTCACGCTTCACGAGCCAAACCTCTACGACGCGTTGCCGCTGCGGAAGAGACTCGAGTTAGGGGAGGTGATGTTCTTCGACTCGTCGTCGTTGGCGCAAGGCGCCTCCTTGGCGGATGCGCAGCGTGTCGCGGAACGCTACCTGGGCGACTCCGAAAAGTTCCACTTCGCCGTCGACGTGACCATGGCCCGGAAGCACGGCATCCGGCCTCTACCGCTGCGGTTGGACGAGGAAGCTGCGTCGCATCACGAGGCGCCGACGATCTCGGGCGACGGTCAGAAGCGCAGCCTCGAAGCGATCGAGCTCGCACCCATGGACGACGAGCTCGAGCGAACAACGTCCACCACCGACACCCGGCTCGACCGATGGAAGAGGCGCCTGCTGGACCTGTCGCTGCGAAACCGGCTCATCAACTTCAAGGCCGGGCGCACCACCGTGCCGTTGACGGTGCCAGCCCCTGCCGGGTTGGAGGACGCGCTCGCCGGGGACCAGGTCTTCGACGTGATGCCGCGTCCGGCGCTCTATGGGGCTGGTGATCCGCGCCGGCCGGAGTTGGCTGATGGAAGCACCGTCGAGGAGGCCGTCCAAGCGCACCTGCGCGCCGAGCAAACGGCGCGCCGGGTTCACGCCGATCTGGCTCCCGCGGACCTCGCCAAAAGGCTCTTGGAGCTGTACCGCCAGTCGCGTTCGAGCTTCCGGGAGACGGGCGCAATCACGCTCTACCTCACCATCGGGATGGTGCGCTGGTACGAGGCGGAGGCTAGCGAGACTCCGCGCCTTGCTCCGGTGCTGCTGGTGCCCGTGTGGCTGGAGCGTGGGACCGGGAAGCAGCCTTTTCGACTGCGGGTTGCCGAGGACGAGACGCGAGTGAACGTCACCCTGCTTCGCAAGTTCGAGCTCGACTTCGGCTTGGACGCGCGCGGGCTCGCCGACGTACCCACCGACGAGTCCGGCGCCGACGTGCCGCGCATCCTTCGGCGCTTTCGCCGGCTCGTGCTCAACCAGGACCGGTGGGAGGTTCTCGACGAGTGCTGGCTCGGCAGGTTCGCCTTTACCAAGTTCCTGATGTGGCTCGACTTAGAGGCGAAGTCGGAGCACTTGTTGGAGAACCCCGTGGTACGCCACATCTTCGAGGGTGGCGGGAAGGCGCTGGACGTGGCGGCTCCTTTCGTGGACGCGGGCGCAGTCGACGAGCGGCCCGCGGCCGATGTGCTGACCGTCCTCGACGCGGACCCTTCACAGCTCGCGGCCGTGTTCGCCGCCGAGGATGGGAACAGCTTCGTTGTCGAGGGGCCGCCCGGCACCGGGAAGTCCCAGACCATTGCCAACATCATTGCCTCGGTGCTGGCTCGCAGTGGCACCGTCCTGTTCGTCTCCGAGAAGATGGCCGCTCTGGAGGTGGTCAAGCGGAGACTGGACCAGGTTGGGCTCGGGCCATTCTGCCTCGAGCTTCACTCTCACAAGGCGAGCAAGAAGGCAGTGATGGAGGAGCTCGCGGCAGCTTTCGCGGCTCGCGGCAGCGCGGAGCCCGCCGACTGGGAGCGGCGAGTTGGGGAGTTGGAGGGGCGCCGCGAGGCGCTCAACCGCTTTGCCCAAGTGCTACGAGAGCGTGCTCCTTTCGGTCCAAGCCTCTTCGACGTGTGCAGCCGGCTCATCGGGCTGCGCGACACGCCGCACCTGGTCGTGGACCACGGTGAGCACGGGCCGATGGATCGCGATCGCTACGACAAGCTCGTCGACGAGACCCGCAGGCTGAGGTCGGCGGCCGAACGCGCGGAGCCCATGGCAGGACATCCGTTCGCCGCGTGTCGCCACGCGCGTTGGAGTCCCTCTTGGCAGCGAGACACGGAGTCCGCGTTTGTGAGCCTGAAGACCACTTGCTCCGAGCTGCAGGACAGCACCGGCCAGGTTCGGAGGCTGCTGCGTCTTCCCGATGTCGAGATGGACGATTCGCGCCTCGAGAGCCAGGCGAGACTGGCGCAGTGCCTGCTTGACTCCGACGGTCCGCCCCAGGCGCTGCTGCGCGGACGCCAACGTGAGGCACAGGAACGGGTCGCGAAGTGGTGCGGCGACGTGACGCAGCGGACCGAGTTGGCCGCCTGCCTTGGCGAGCACTTTGACGACTCTGTTCTGGAGCTCGACCTGGCGCCTCTCAGGCAACGCTTTGAGCGATGGGCGGGTGCATTCTTCCTGATCGCTTTCTTCGCGCTCTTCGTTTCGCGCTGGAGGCTTCGCCGCCACGCCCGCGGGCGTCTTCCCAGCAACGGGACCGTGGCCGAGCAGCTCATGCGCGCTCAGCGGGTGCAGCTCCTCGACCGCAAGCTTTTCGAGGAACAGCCCGCCGCGCAGGCCATGCTGGGCAGTGCTTGGAAGGGGCTGGACACCGATGTGGTCTCCATTGAGGCGCTGATGGATTGGGCGCGGCGGACACGAAGCTCGATTCACGCGCAGACCGCAGGTGCGCTCGATCCGGAGGTGATCGAGCGCCTGATCGTGCTTGCGACCGACCAGGCGGAGCACGTTGCCCCGGACACCGAGGCCGGGCGCACGCTGAACCTGCTGCTCTCCCGGTGGCGCGGGTACCGCGACGCGCGCAAGACTGTCGCAGCCGCCTTGGAGCCGGACGAGGATCTCGCCTTCGGTCAAGGGAAGCCATTGGCACGTGTGTCGGAGGTGGTCGATCTGTGGATTCGAGAGGCGAGTCGCCTGCACGACTGGTGCTATGTGGCCGAGGCGAGTCACCGGGGCCGTGAGATCGGGCTCGGTCCCATTGTTGATGCGCTTCGGAGCGGGGACATCACGCCGGCCATGCTCGAGGACGTCTTCGTGCGCTCTGTCTACCAATGGTGGTGGGAGGGGGTGCGCGAGTCGGAGCCCGTACTTCAGCGCTTCAGGGCCGAAGAGCACGAACGCCTGATCGCCGAGTTCCGTTCCCTGGACGAGCGAATCCATCGAGCGGCCCGTGAGGTGGTGCGCGCGCGGCTCGCCGCACGTGTGCCCGATGTCCATGGCCCCGGCGACGAGCTGGCTCTTCTCCGGCGGCAGCTTCAGCTCAAGAGCCGGCACATGCCGTTGCGCCGCCAGTTTGCGCGAATGCCGACGGTCTTGCGTCGATTGAAGCCATGTCTGCTGATGAGTCCGCTGTCGGTGGCCCAGTACCTGTCGCCCGAGCTCGAGGGCTTCGACGTGGTTGTCTTCGACGAGGCATCGCAGATTCCTCCGTGGGATGCGGTGGGCGCCATCGCGCGCGGGCAGCGGGTCATCGTGGTGGGGGACACAAAGCAGCTCCCGCCGACCACCTTCTTCGATCGCAGCTACGACGACGAGGGGGAACAGATAGACGACGACGACCTTCTCGAGGTCGAGAGCATCCTGGACGAGGCCAGGGCCTCTGGGATGCCGCCGCTCGACCTGCGCTGGCACTACCGCAGCCAGCACGAGTCGCTCATCGCATTCTCGAATCATCAGTACTATGGCGGGCGCCTGCACACCTTCCCGTCGGCCCGGCATCGTGAGCACGGTCTGGGAGTAGAGCTGGTTCGGGTCGAGGGTGGCGTCTACGACCGTGGAGGCTCGCGCACGAACCGGCGGGAAGCCGAGGTCTTGCTGGCCGAGCTCACACGGCTGCTCTCACCGGCAGACGGATCAGTGCCGCCGTCAGTCGGCGTGGTGACCTTCTCGTTGCCTCAGCAGCGCCTCATCGAGGATCTCACCGACCAGCTCTGCCTCGACCGGCCCGAGCTTCTACCCCACTTCAGCGACGGGGTAGTCGAGCCGGTCTTCGTGAAGAACCTGGAGAACGTGCAGGGGGACGAGCGGGACGTGATCCTCTTCAGCGTCTGCTACGGACCGGATCGTGCCGGCAAGGTGCTGATGAACTTCGGTCCCCTGAACAGGCTCGGCGGTGAGCGGCGCCTCAACGTGGCCATCACAAGGGCGCGGCGTCGAACTGTCTTGTTCTCGACTCTCACCGCCGAGGACATCGACCTCCGGCGCACGCGGGCGGAGGGCGCGGCTCATCTGAAGGAGTACTTGAGTTACGCGGCGCACGGCATCTCTGCGCTGAGCGCATCTACTGACGGTGGCAACGGCGAGACCGAGTCGCCCTTCGAGGAGGACGTCATGCGCGCGCTCCGGGCGGAGGGGTGGCGGGTTGACTGTCAGGTTGGGTGCTCCGGGTACAGGATCGACCTCGCGGTTGCCGATCCAAAGCGCCCGGGCGTCTACCTCCTTGGGGTCGAGTGCGACGGGGCTACCTACCACTCGTCGCGCTGTGCCAGGGAACGTGACCGTCTGCGCCAACACTGCCTCGAAAGTCTGGGGTGGCGTATTCACCGTGTGTGGTCGACAGAGTGGTGGCTCGATCGGGAACGGGAGATGGAACGGCTGACGAAGGCCCTGCGCGATGCGGAAGCTGGCAGACGGCCTCACCGCCAAAGCTCGTCCCCCGCTCCTCCTCCTCTGCAGCCCCAGATTCGCGCCAGTACCACGCCGCCTGTCGCCTCTGGACGCGCGGCCATTGACGCACTACTCGCAGAGGCGCCAAGCTCGAGACCTCTGCCGTCCAACTCGGCGACTTACCCCACGGTCGACGTGGCCGACCTTGGCACCAAGGAGTCCTTCTACGAGGCTGGCGAGTTGGCTCACATCTCGCAGCGGCTGGTCGAGGTTGTCAGAGCCCTCGGACCCATCCACAAGGATGAAGCCGCCCGTCTCGTGATCGAGTGTTGGTCGCTTCGCACGCTAGGTCGACGCATCAGAGAGAAGGTCGACGCCGCGCGCCGCGCCACGCCTGTGCAGGACCGTCCGGTGCCGCGAGGGAGTTTCCTTTGGCCCGCCGGCGTCGATGCGGACACCTGGGATAGTATTCGGGTACCAGGCGACAACCCGCGAACCAGGCGGGACGCCCACCACATCCCACCTGAGGAGGTCGCCAACGCCGCCACCTGGGTGGTCGAGCGGGCGCTGTCAATCTCGGTGGAGGATCTGCACCGCGAGATGGCTGCCGTGTTCGGCATTCGACGGCTAGGCAAGAAGGTGCGCGAGGCAATGCAGGCCGGGATCGAAGTCCTCGCCGCGAGAGGTCGCTGCAGCGTTGAAGATGGGCGAGTGCGCCGTTTGGAGTAGTGCTCGGAGCGGGTCGAGTGGCGTTGCGCGAGGAGGCATGGCTCATGGGCAAGCGTGCGAAGAGGCCGGGGCGGCCGGCGAAGGCGTACTCGCAGGCGCACAGGCTGGTGGAGCTCTACGACCTGCTCCACCGTGGGGGACGCATCCATGCCGCCTCGATCGCGGCGGAGCGCGGGGTGAGCCGGCGGACGATCGAGAGAGACGTGCGGGTGCTCGAGGAGGTGCTTGGCGGGCGGCTGGTGCGCAAGGACACCCCGGGGGTCGGGATGAGGTGGCTGCTCGACCGGCCACGGGCGTCGTGGAAGACCACGCGCTGGCAGGTGCTGGCGCTGGCACTCGGGGCGCGCATGGCGAGGTTTCTGTCGGGCCGGCGCTTCGATACGGAGGTGGCTGGGGTGATCGAGCAGCTCCGGGAGTCGATGCTGCCGGGGCGGCGGCTGGACGTGCGGCGGCTCGAGAAGAAGATCCACGTCATCTCCCCCGGGTGGAAAGAGTACCGGAAGAACGAGCGCGCGCAGCGGCAGCTCGACGAGATGGTTGAGGGCTTGCTGTCGGACAGGCCGGTCGAGCTTCGCTACCTGTCGCCGAGCAGGGCGGAGAAAGGAGAGGCTCCGCGCGCGTTGCGCGTGCGGCCGCTGACACTGGTGGTGTTCCGGCAGGCGGCGTACTTCGTGGTCGACGTGCTCGGCGGGGACCCTTCGAAGGTCGGCCGCCGCATCCTGCTCGCGCTGGACAGGATCGAGGGGGCGTCCTGCGACAGGGAAGCGGAGATGATGGAGGCGGTGCACGACTACGAGCCGTCGGCCTACTTCGCCTCTTCGTTTGGTCTGTTCACGTCGCAGGAAGCGGCGCGAGTGCGGCTGAAGGTGGCGAGTGGCTACGCGACCTACGTGCGGGAGCGGGCTTGGCACCCCAGCCAACTGATGGAGGAGTCGATGGAGGGCGATCTGTTGGTCGAATTGGAGGTCGCGCCGGGCTGGGAGCTGCAAGACTGGATCCTGGGCATGGGTGAGCACGTTGAGGTGCTCGAGCCGGCGGAGCTTCGGAGCAAGGTGGTGAAGCGCCTTCGCGAAGCGTTGGAGGGCTATGACAGCGATGCGACATAATCTGTCGCGGGCGTGGGCTAGGTGTGCGGTCACGCTTCACGACATCCATGACGGAGGATGAACATGGCCACGAAGCACGGTCCGAGCTCCATCCGCAGCGACGTATTGCTGGCCACCATCGAGAAGATGGGTGAGCTCTTCTACACCCGCGACGTCTCGGAGCACCCCGACATGCTCGCGACCCACCCGGACGTGCAACTGCACAAGCATTACCACGCCTTCGTCGGCCGGCGGCTGGGCGAGATCCGCGACTCGCGGGTGGCGCCGAAGCTCGTCGAGCTCCGGAAGGGGACGGCGCGGGGCTCGGAGTGGCGGAAGGGCGGGGGAGGCGCGCACCCGGAGGAGCAGTGGCCTGCGAGGCGGGAAGCCGTCGCTCGGCCCGACCTCCCGGGCAGCGCCTCGGCAGTGGACGTCGGGCCCCAGTACGGCGGCGACACCCCCTTCGGGGCGAGGATGCGGCTGCTCCAGAGCCGCTATCGCGCCAACGTGCTCGGCGTACCCTGCGGGACCGGGCCCAACCCGAACAGCACCTCGCGCTACGGCAACATGCTGCGACACGAGGACGCGATGCAGGGCAGGAACTTCCTGACCCCGGGCGTCTTCCGCGTCGTGCAGGAGCGGCTCGCCGAAGGCAAGGGGGCCGTCGAGCCCTTCCGGCTGCTGCACAACATGCTCTCGAGCCAGCCTATGTGCTTCAACCTCTTCGGGCCGCTGGTGCTCGACCTCGGGCTGGCGACCAGGCTGATTCGCGCGCTCCTTCCCGGGGAGGTTGAGCGCGTTCGCGACGTGCGCATCGAGTGGGCGCCCGAGCCGGCGGCGGAGTACCTGAACGACCGCACGGCCTTCGACGCCTTCGTCGACTACGAGCGCCCCGATGGCGGGAGGGCCTTCCTGGCCGTGGAGACCAAGCTCACCGAGCCTTTCTCGGCGAAGCACTACGACTCGGAGGCGTACAGGCGGTGGATGCGCGGGCCGCGCGCGCCCTGGCGGCCGGAGGCTTCGCGCGAGGTCGACGCGGTGGTGCACAACCAGCTCTGGAGGGACCACCTGCTGGCGGTGGCGCTGCGGGATCATGCCCGAAGCCCCTATGCCGCCGGGCGCCTCGCACTCGTCCGGCACCCGGAGGACGCCGACTGCGCCGCGGTCGTGGCCGGCTACCAGCGGTTGTTGCGAGACGGCGACGACTCCTTCTTCGACCTGCCGATCGACCGCCTCGTCAGGTGCTGGCGCGAGGTCGTCGACGGCGAGGCCGCCGAGTGGCTCGACGCATTCGCTGCGCGGTACCTCGCGCCGGGGGACGACAGTGTCGAGCGACCAACGCTGCGGCGATCGGCCGCCGCGCCGCCCGCGGACGCCGTGCGAGCCGGGCACCTCGCCTCGCTGCGCCAGGTCGAGGAGCGCGACTCCTACCTCCGGACCCTCAAGATGTACGAGAAGGAGCTCGGTCCGGCCGGCGTGTACCTGCGACCGACCGAGAAGGGCCTCACCGTGATCAGCCTCGACCACGCTCGCTGCGCTTCGATGATCGGGGTCGGCGACCGCGACACCGGCGACGAGTACCTCGCCCACCTGCCGCCGAGCTCGGAGCACGTCGCGCATGCTTGCGAGGGCTACCGCCGGAAGCGCGACACCTTGCGGCGGCGCTCGGAGGAAGAGCGCTTCGCCTTGCGATGCATCCGCCACGCGTTGGAGCACGGCCTGCAGCTGCCGCGGGGCGGATGGCACTTCGTGCACCAGGAGTGGCGCTTCGCCACCGGCGACGGCGGAGGAAAGCTCGACCTCCTCGCCGTCGACGCCGAGCGCGCAGAGCTGGTCGTCATCGAGCTCAAGGGCTCCCGTGCCAAGCTCTCCGAGCGTGACCGCGAGGGGCGCGACGCCCTTGCGCAGGCGCGGCACTACGCATCGCTGCTGCACGCGGGTCGCGCGCAGTACTACCCGTACTTCGAGCGTCTCGCCCGGGCGATGGCGGCAGCGCACGACGGGCCGCTGGCGTTGCAGGAGCTGCGGCTCGATCCGGACCACGAACCGCGCTTTGCCGCGTGGTGTCCGTAGGGGGCACGCTGGCGTGCATGCAGGCGCGGCTCTCTGGTTTTGCCTTGCTTGCTCCTCTCCTCCTTTCCAGGGCTCGCCAAGCAGCCGCGAGATTGGCTCGTCGCATGAGGCGGATGCTCTGCTGGGATCCGATCCAATCGCACAACTAGCTGATCTAC
>CAZQPP010000084.1:0-12067 GCA_964594295.1 uncultured Myxococcales bacterium
AGCCCCAAGCGCTCCTCCCTTGCCCTTGCCCTTGCCCTTGCCCTTGCCCTTGCCCCTCTACCGCGCCAGGAGCCTCCGCCGTCCCTCCTCGAAGTCGAGCTCCAGGATCCGCCCCTCGTGCTCGATCCTGGTCCGCAGCGCCCCGTGCTCGGTCTGGCAGAAGTCGTTCTGCCACCGCGGGTAGGGGCCGAGGTCCACCTCCTCGCCGGCCACGACGAAGGGGCTCTCCCAGCCAACCTCGACGAGACCAACCGAGGGCGAGTCGTAGCTGACCCCGTCGCCGAAGGAGATCTCGGCGCCGAGCACCGCGTCGGCGAAGGCGCTGAAGCTGCCGTGCTCCTCGGCGCTGCCGAGCTCCACGACCCAGGTGTTCTCCGAGGCCTCCGTGCGCAGGTCGTAGGCAGCGTGCTCGCCCTCGGCGCTCCAGGCCACCGGCTCCTCCGAGAGCAGGGCGAGGTAGGCATCGCCTTTGCGCCCGACGGTGTTGTTGCCCTCCTGCCTCAGCTCGTCGAACCTGTCCTTGTGAAAGTATGCGTGGGCCTTGCCGGGCTTGATGAAGTTGGAGACGAGGCCTTCGAGCTCGCCGGCCCGGTACTGGATGACGCCTACGTTGCGGTGCAGGGTCACGCGGGGCAGCCAGCTGCCTATCCACTCGCCCGCGGCCGAGACCGAGAGGCCGAGGCCCTCGATGGTCGAGGGCAGGGTGGTGAAGACGTAGGCCTCGCCGTCGAGGGTGGCCTGCCACATGTGGGTTTGGGTACCCCAGTAGCCGGGGTTGTAGTCCTGGGCGCCCGAGAGCTGGTAGTGGGGCGTGCGCCAGGTGTAGGTGCTCATGGACTCGAGGGCGATGCCCCGGGAGACGAGCTCGGCCTCGGCGGCCAGCTGGTGAGGCCAGTCGGAGCCCATGCCGTTCTTGAGCATCGTCTTCACGGAGCCCGGCAGGTCGCCGATGAGGAAGCCCTCCCACAGGTCGTACTGCTCCACCATCGCGAGCGTGCCGTCGATGACCTCGGGAGCGGCCAGGGCGGCGAGGCCGGACCAGATCACGATGTCGTCGGGGTGCTCGTAGCCCACCCCGTAGTCCGGCCCCTCCACGACGTCGAAGCTGTCCCGCTGGCGGTGCTCGTGGCGCTCGCGGGTCTTCTCGGCGAGGGCCTCGAGCAGGGGCGGCGTGAAGTAGCTCCTGCTCGTCGCCAGGAAGGAGGCCGAGAAGCTCTCGTAGTTATCCGCCTGCCCGAGGCCGAGGCGGCGAGCGGGATCACCGTGAAGCTCTCGGCCACCTCGTGGTCGGAGCCAGGCACGTCAAGCTCGCCCGCGGGGGTCGTGCCGGTGACCGTGTCCACGGTTTCCGCGACAGCGTCTGCCGGGGCCGCGGCGGCGTCGCGCGCGCTCTTCTCCTCTGCCTTCTCTGACGTGCACCCCGCGAGGGCCGCCCACACGAGGAGGGCGGCGACTGTGCGCCTCATCTCAGCGTCTCGAAGCGAGCCTGGAGCTTGCCTTCTCCGTCCGTCTCGATGAGCGCCACGGTCGCGCCGTGCACGGCTGCCGCCATGATGGGCCCGGTGGCGACGGCCTCCTCGGCGCCGTCTGCGCCCGACCTGAAGAGCCGGCTCCCGGGAGCGTCCGCGCCTTTCACCCAGGGCTTGAGCTCGAGCAGGAGCAGTGAGCCGTCCGGCGCGAAGCCCACGAGCTCACCTCCGAAGGCCTCTCGGGCGACCTCGATCTCGCCTCCCGCCGTGCTGCCGCTCATGACGTCGTCGGAGCCGACGAGGCGAAAGGCCACGTTCCGCCCGTCGGCCGAGGTGGCCAGGGCGTTGCAGCGCAGGTCCGCGAAGGCCTGCATGTTGCCGCCGGCGCGGAAGTGCAAGCTGGTGTCGGTCGCGACGATCCACAGCGCCTTGGTCTCCCGCGCCCACGCGAGCATTCGGGGCTCGACGCCGAGGTCCACCACGGACAGGGCCGAGTCCCCCGGCAGCCAGACGCCCGCGACCGCCTTGCCTCCCGGGCCGTCCGCCACCAGCCAGAGCCGGCCTTTCTCCCCCGCCGCCACGGCGCGGAGCTTCGCGGCCGCTCCTCCGGCGCTCACCTCGACCTTCTCTGCGGTCTGTCCGCGGACCTGCTTGAGGAGCTCCCCCTCACCGGTCACCATCCACAAGACGCCGTCAGCGTCCACGGCCTGAGAGCGCACCTCTGAAGCTGGGATAGGAGAGGTCACCGCGGGCTCCTTGGTTGGTTTGGGCTTCGTCGCGTGCGATGCCCCACCTCCGCAGGCCCCTTCGCAGGCGAGGAGGAGCGAGAGCAGCGACACCAGGACGAACAGGTATGCCGGGCATGGCCTATGAGGGCAAGGGGCGCTCACAGGATGGGGATCGCCTACTTCTGCGCTTGCTGGACGTAGTCCCGCATCTCCTTGTCGGGGTTGATGCCCTTGTGGGAGGCCCAGGAGTCGAGCAAGCCTCCTGACGTGAAGTCGCGGGTCTCGGAGGTGGTGGTGATCTCCACCCAGCCTTCAAACTCGCACTGCTCACCGAGGACCGACTTCCAGCGCTCCTGGCCCTTGCCCGACCCGCAGGCGGCGAGGATCAGGTACTTGATGTTGGGGGAGCGACGGCTGGTGTCCACGTCCTCGGGGCGGACCGTGCGCCCGTCGGAGGTCTGCACGTTGCCGTTCATGTAGCCGTGGCCGCTCCAGTAGATGCCGGTGCAGGTCGAGTCGTAGATGGCGTTGAAGAAGTCCTCGCGCGTGCCGGCCTTGTCGTAGACCACCTTGAACCCGGCCGCGGCCGCGTAGAGGACGTCGTCCTCGATGTCCGCGGTCTCGCTGTCGCGCATCTTCTGGTCCTTCTTCGAGCCGGTGTAGCCGTAGAAGAAGTAGAGCGTCTTGCCGTTGGCGTCTTTCTTGGGCGTGAAGACCTTGCGCTCACCCGAGCCCGCCACCTCGAAGGGTTTGTCCTTCTTGGCGCTCTTGGCGTCGCCCTTGGGCTTGAGCATGGCGCTGCCCTTGTCGAAGCTGGCGCCTGCGAGCTCGGCCGGGCTCTTCTTCCCCGCCATCGGTGTGGCGCCCTTGGAGCCCATGCCCTTCGCGAGGTTCGTCGAACGATTCAGGTACTGGCCGGCCATAGGAGCCCCCTGACAGATCGCGTCAGTGTTTCGCCGCTGGGGTGCGGTGTCAACGAAGGGTTAAGAATGTGCAAGGAACGTGCCCTGAGGGCGTGCGATTGACGGGTGTGTCCCGATGCCATACCCGCCGTGGCGTGAGCACATCTACCAGCGATCCATGGGCCGCCCTCGGCACCCGAGGAGTCTTGCGCGGGCCCGTCGCCTGGGCGGCCTGGCTCCTGGGCTCGGCCGCGGCCGGAGCCGGCGCTGTGCTGCTCGGGCGGGACCTCGGGCCGGACTCGCTCCTGGTCCTGGGGCTGCTGGCGCTGCTCCTCGAAGGCGCGCTGGTGAGCGACCTGCTCGTGCGCGGCCCGCTCGTGCGGGTGCTGGCAGCTCTCCCCGTGCCGACCTGGGCCGTGCGACTGGCGTTGCGTCGCGTGGCCCTGGTCCTGGCGGCGGGTTGCGCGACGGCCTTCATCGGCGCGCACCTGGCCTTCGCTGCCGTTGGGAGCGCGGCCCTGTCACCCATTGTGTACTGGGTGCTGCCCACGGCCCTCGCGGCGCCGGTCTACGCGGCCGCGGCCTGCCGTCTGTTGCGCTCCGTGGCGACCCCCGACGCCGAAGAAGGCCTGGCCGGCAAGCTGGGTGGAGGCCTGCTCCCGGCCGACACGACGCCGCTGGTCTACGGGGCCGCCGTCACCTTCGGCGTCGCGGGCAGCTGGCTCGTGCTGCTCCACCTCTCCTTGAGGCTGGTGCGCGAGACCGGCTCCTTCACCCTGTTCTCGGTCGCGGCCGGCGCAGGCGCGGTGGCGGCCCTCGTCGCGTTGGCGTGGCTGGACCGCCGGGGGCCTGCGAGGTTGCGTGACGCGGCACCGAGGCTCGCCTACCTGGACCGCCAGGGCCTCGTCCTGGCCTCCCTGCACCAGCCGACCTCCGCGCGCCTCGTCCGCCGCGCCGGGCCGCCGTCGCCGTCGTCCGTGGTCGCGGCCCAGGTGCTCCGGAGAGCGCCGCTGCTTCCGGCGGCGCTGGGCCTGCTAGCTC
The DNA here is from genome assembly GCA_964594295.1 of uncultured Myxococcales bacterium. Taxonomy (GTDB): domain Bacteria; phylum Myxococcota_A; class UBA9042; order UBA3505; family UBA3505; genus CAZQPP01. The sequence continues at coordinate 4,141 of CAZQPP010000084.1, forward strand.
TGCTCTGCGTTGCTCGGGCCCAGAGCTCGCTCGCCGGTGCCTGCGCGGCCGGAGCGGCGCTGGGCCTGCTCCTCGACGCGCCGGCATCCTGGCGGCGCGACCGCCTGGTCACCCCGCACCTCGCGGGGATCTTGGGGTGGCGCGCCTCCAGCGTCACCGCCGGCCTTCTGCGCCCGGCCCTGATGCTCCAGCTCGTCGCCGCGCTGGTGTTGGCGGTCGCTGCCGGGCTGGCGACCGGGCGACCGGAGCGTGCTCTGTTGGTGGGTGGGGTCGTGTTTGTCACCGCCGCGGCGGCCGGCAGGTCGCGCGGTGCCGCTCGCGAGGGCGGGTGGACGAGGATTCGCGGCGCGACCCTCGGCGCCTTCGTCTTGCTGGGAGCGCTTGGGCCATGAACGATCCCGCCACCGCGCTGAGACTCTCGGGCCTGTCGGCCGGCTACGGACGCATGGAGGTGCTGCGCGGCGTGGACCTCGAGCTGCGCGCCGGTGAGGTCGCGGGCCTCGTGGGGCCGAACGGAGTTGGAAAGAGCACTCTCCTGCGCGTGCTCTGCAACGAGCTGCGCCCCTCCGGCGGGGAGATGCTCCTGCCGCCTCCAGGCGAGGACGGCGCGCCGGGCTTGCTGCGCTTGCCGCAGGAGCCGGACCTGCCGCCCTTTCTCAGCCTCATGGAGATGGTGGCGCTCGGTGCGCGCGCGTGGCGTCCGGGCGCGGACCCGGCGGCCGAAGCCGAGGCCGGGCTCGCGCGCTGGGGTCTCGGCGGGCGAATGGACCGCCCGATTCGTCTCGCATCCCCGGGCGAGCTGCGCCGCGCACTGCTGGCGCTGGCGGAGATCGCCAGGCCCCGCGTGCTCCTCCTCGACGAGGTCCTGAGCGCCCTCGACCCGGCTGTGCTCGTCGAGGCGGAGGTGCTGCTTCGCGAGCTGGCCTCCGGCGGCACCGCGACCCTGATCGTCTCGCACGACCTCGGCCTCGCCGAGCGCATCCCGGACCGCGTGGCCCTGCTCTACGACGGCCGGATCGCCAGAGAGTGGGCGCGCGAGCAGATCGAGAGCGCCCGCCGCGACGGGCGCTCCCTGCTGGATCTTTACCTGGAAGGGGTGAAGGCTACCTAGTTCCCGTCCTGAAACTCCCGTTTCAGGACGGGGGCTGTTAGCCGTTAGCTGTTAGCCGTTAGCCAGGCACCTGAGATCACTGCATTCCGGCTAACCGCTAATCGCTAACCGCTAATCGCTGCATCCTGAAACGCGAGTTTCAGGATGCACACTACCTAGTCATCGAGGAGCCGCTTCTGCCCCTCCAGCGCCCGGATTCCCGAGACGTCCTGCACGGTCTCTACGCAGCCGAGGTACTCGCCCTTTGGGTTGTGCACCGGCCAGTAGCGGATGTGCACGAACTTCTCGCCGAAGGGGATCCAGAACTCGGCCACCTCGCGCTTGCCCGCCTTGAAGTCCTCGAGGATGCGGTTGACCATGTGGACGCTCTTCTGGGGATGGCAGCTCTGCACCTTCATCCCGATGGCGCCGCGGGTGCGCGCGAAGATCTTCTCGTCGTTCTCGTGGCTGAAGTAACGGACCGTGTCGTTCGCGTCGACGAAGGAGAGCTCGACGGGCAGCGTGTCCAGCATCGCGCCGAGGGTCTCGTAGTCGAGGCCGTAGACGAGGTTCTTGATCTTGCCCCACTCGCAGATCTTCTCGGCGAGCGCGTAGTACTTCTCCCGCGTCCCTTCGCCGAGGGCGGCCTCGGTCTCCTCGATGCCCGCGACGACGGCCGCACCGTCGTCCTCGCTCATGACCCGCTGAGCCATGGGGTAGAGGATGTCGTTCTCTTTCCAGAAGTGGTTCTTGAGCAGCTCGGTGTAGTCGAGGAAGACCGACTTGAGCTCGCTGACGTCGTCACTCGCGCCGCTGGCGTAGGCCTCTGCGAGGGGCTTGAGCTTGGCGAGCAGCGCCTTGCTCTGCTCGTGCTCCTGGAGCATCACGGCGAGGGGGCCGCCCTCACGCGGGATGCCGCGCTCCTCGACGAGCGGGAAGAGGTGGTTCTCCTCTTTCTTGTTGTGGCAGCCGTCGACGTACTCGGTGAGGTAGGTGATCAGCGCCCCCACCATCTCCCGGCTGGGTGCCTCCGACGACGCAAAAGCGTTCGCGCCGGCCTCGAAGACCTTCTCGTTGGTTTCGTGATCTCGCATCAAGAGCTCGGCCCAGGTCTGTGCCAACGGAATACCTCCCCATTGTTGGTGTGGGTGAACGGCTCGCTGTGAATGGTCCGCCAAGATAGGCTCTTTTCGGCTATTGCCAAGCCTCCATCTGGTAGAGACGCTCGAACGACCCGAAGGAGGGCGACGGTGGACGCAGCAGCAGCCAGGAAACCCATCAAGCTCCGGCCCGGCATCCAGCCCTACGCTTGGGGTGACAGGTCGCTCCTGGCGGAGCTGCTGGGCCTCGGGGGCGGGGCCGAAGCAGGGGGAGCGGAGGCCTGGCTCGGGGCACACCCGGCGGGGCCGGCGACCGCGTTGGCGGCTGGGGCCGAGGTCCCCCTCGACCAGCTCGTCGCGCAGCGGCCGGAGCAGCTCCTCGGCGAGGACGTGGCCCGGCGCTTCGGTGGCTTGCCCTACCTCATGAAGGTGCTAGCGGCCGGGCGTCCCCTGTCGATCCAGGTCCACCCGGACACCGAGCAGGCGCGAGGAGGCTTCGAGCGTGAGGACGCCGCCGGGATCCAGGTCGACGCGCCCAACCGGTGTTATCGCGACCGCAGCCACAAGCCCGAGCTCATCGTCGCCCTGACCGAGGTGCACGCGCTCTGCGGCTTCCGCCCGCTGGAGCAGATTCTGGAGCTGCTCGACGACGTGCCCGAGATCCGGGATCTGCTTCCGGAGGGCAGGCGCGCCGCGTCTTCTCTTCGGGAGCTCGTCGAGGCCTGGTTCGAGGTCCCCGTCAGGGAGCTTGGCGCGGCCTCGCGTGCGCTCCTCGAGAGGCTGAGGCGCGAATCCGTTGACAGCCATCCGGACGAGCGGCGCCCGGCCTGCTGGCTGCTCGACGCCGCGGAGGACACCCTCGGCGAAGCCGACCGCGGGCTGCTCTTCGTCTTCGCCCTCGAGCTGGTGCGCCTGGCGCCCGGACAGGGGCTCTACATCCCGCACGGGGTCCCCCACGCCTACCTGCGCGGGGCGGGCGTCGAGATCATGGCCGGCTCCGACAACGTCATCCGTTGCGGGCTCACTCCCAAGCACGTGGATCCGGGCGAGATGATGCGCGTGGTCTCCTTCGAGGCGACCAGACCTCGGGTGTTGGAGGCGGTGGCTTCAGGTGCGCGGGGCGCGAGGGGCTACGAGACCCCGGCGGCCGAGTTCGAGCTGGGCGTCGTCGGCGCCGGCGATGCCTCGTTCGAGGGCGTCGCGAGCGGCGCGGACACCATCTTGAACCTCTCCGAGCAGGCCTCGGTCGAGGTCTCTGTCGGCGGGCGGGAGGACTCGCTCGTGCTCGCTCGCGGAGAGGCGTGCCTCGTGCCCGATGGTCTCCGATACTCGGTTGACGCCGGCGCCGGTGCGCTGGTCTTCCGGGCCACGGTTCCGCGCCGGCCGGTCGCGGCTCCCCCCGCCCTCGCCACGTTCCGGGGCAGGGAGCCGGTGCGTCTCGCCTTCGGCACCAGCGGGCTCCGCGGCCTCGTCACGGACATCACCGACCTCGAGGCCTACATCAACACGAGGGGCTTCTTGCGCTTCCTCGTCGAAGACGGAGACCTGCGGCCGGGCGCTCCGGTCGCCCTCGCGGGGGACCTGCGCCCCAGCACTCACAGCCCCGACAGGAGCATCCTGCGCGCCGTCGCCCGTGGCGTCGCCGACGAGGGCATGGCGGTGCGATACTGCGGGAGGATACCCACGCCCGCCCTGATGAGCTTCGCCGCAGCGAAGGGGTGGCCGAGCATCATGGTCACGGGCAGCCACATCCCCTTCGACCGAAACGGCATCAAGTTCAACAGGAGCACGGGAGAGGTGCTGAAGGCTGACGAGGCCCCGATCCTCAGGGCGGTCGAGGCGGTGAGGCGGCGGGAGTACCTGCGGGCGCCGGCCGAGTCTCCCTTCGACGACGAGGGCATGCTCAGGTCGGGGCAGGCTCCGGAGGTGCCCGAGGCCGACCGCGAGGCGCGGGATTCCTTCGTTCGGCGTTACCTCGACTTCTTCCCTGACGGCGCCCTGCGCGGCACGCGCGTCGTGCTCTACGAGCACTCGGCGGTGGGCCGGGAGCTGCTCGCCGAGATCTTGCGTCGGCTCGGCGCCGAGGTCTTCCCGATGGGCCGCGTGGAGGGCTTCGTGGCGATCGACACCGAGGCGATCTCGGAGTCGACCCTGGAGGAGGTCCAGGACCTGGCCGACGAAGCCCGCGCACGCTTCGGCCCGATCGACGCGCTCGTCTCCACCGACGGTGACAGCGACAGGCCCATGCTCCTCGCGCCCGACGAGCGGGGGCGGGTGCAGTTCGTGCCGGGCGACCTGCTCGGAGTGGCGGTCGCGGACTACCTCGGCGCCGACGCCGTCGCCCTGTCCGTCAGCGCCACCGACGTGGTCGACCTCCACTTCGAGCCCAAGGGCATCAAGCCCACGCGGACAAGGATAGGCTCGCCGTGGATCATCTCCGCCATGGCCGGGATGAGGGGCGAGCGAGTGGTGGGCTGGGAGCCCAACGGCGGCTTCATGACCGCCTCGGAGATAGTCGTCGAGGGGAGGCGCCTCGCGCCGCTGGCGACGCGGGACGCGGTCCTGCCGCTCGTCGCCGCGCTGCACGCCGCCGCGAGGGGAGGCATCTCGGTCGTGGAGCTCTTCGCCCGGCTGCCGGCGCGTTTCGGCTGTGCCGGGCTCCTCGACGGAGTGCCGCCCGAGAGGGGCAGGGCGGTTGTGGAGATGCTCTCTTCGGCGGATCGGGAGCTGGTCTCGCGCTATCTCGGGCCCGAGCGCGGCTTCGGCGATCTGTCGCGCGTGAACACCCTCGACGGTGCGCGCCTGTACTTCGACAACGGCGACATCGCCCACGTCCGACCGTCGGGGAACGCGCCCCAGCTGCGCATCTACGCGGTCGCCGACAGCGCGGCGCGCGCGGGCGAGATCGTGGCGACGGCACTTGAAGAGCCGGACGGTTATCTGCGAAAGCTCGTCCGCGCTGTCGAGCAACGAGGTGAGCATGCCTGAGAACAAGGTGTCGCGGCGGAGCTTCATCGGGCTGAGCCTGGCGTCGATGGGCGCCGCCGTCGTGGGTGGCTGCGAGGAGGAGCACGGAGAGCCGAAAGCCTCGGCGGGAGAGATCCTCGTCCCCGCGGCGGCGATCCCCGTAATGCTGGAGACCGACGTCTTGGTGCTCGGCGGCGGCCCGGCCGGCCTCTCCGCGGCCCTAGGCGCGGCGCGCGAGGGCGTCGACACGACCATCGTGGAGCGTTACGGCGCGTTCGGCGGCGTCATCACCCAGCAGACCATGGGCTCCATCTCCTGGTACCGCTTCGCCGAGACGGTGGACGCGGGCGGCATCCTCCACGAGTACGAGCGCCGCGCGAAGGAGATGGGCTCGACCATCGACATCTTCGGTGACGTGGCCCGTGAGATCGTGGGCGAGTCGCTCATGCTGGCGGTCCACGCCTACCTCGACAGCATCGGCCTGCGAAAGGACGGCAAGCCCACCTACGAGATCCTGGAGACCGAGATCTTCAAGCACGTGGCCGACGTGATGCTCAAAGACGCCGGCGTGCGCCCGGTCCTGCACTGCTGGGCCGTCGACGCCATCATGGAGGGCGACGTGCTCAAGGGCGTCGTCACAGAGAGCAAGTCCGGCCGGCAGGCCATCCTGGCCAAGCGCGTCATCGACTGCACCGGAGACGCCGACATAGCCGCCCTCGCCGGCGCCCCCTTCTCCAAGCCCGCGGCGAAGGACCTCATGGAGTCCACGCTCAACTTCGGCATGAGCGGTGTGAACTTAGAAGAGCTCCTGAAGTACATAATGAGCGGCGAGGAGGAGGATCTCGGCGAGTGGTCCGAGACCGGCTCCGGGACCTCGAGCCTCATGTCGCCGCGCATCGTCGCGGCCTACCACAAGGCGAAGAAGGCAGATGAGATCCCCGAGGAGGAGGGGGTCGAGTACACGACCTACGTCGGCGCATATACCGAGCTCGGCGAAGTGCCCGACATGAACTCCGTGCACCTGCACGGCGTCGACGGGACCGACGTGTGGTCCTTGACCGAGGCCGAGATTAGGGCCCGAGAGCGCGTGCTCTGGGCGATCGACGCCCTCAAGAAGTACACCCCAGGCTTCCAGAAGGCCCGAATGCGCACCTTCTCGCCGGTCATCGGCATCCGCGAGACGCGCAAGATCAACGGCGCCTACGAGCTCACCGAGCAGGACGTGCGCAACGAGGCGCGTTTCGACGACTCCATCGGCATCTGCCCGGAGTTCTTGGACGGCTACGGCCTGATGATCCTGCCCACCACCGGCCGCTACTTCCACGTGCCCTATGGCGTCACGCTGCCCCAGGGTGTGGAGAACCTCCTGGTCGCGGGGCGCTCGGTGGCCGGCGACCGAATCTCGTTCACGGCGACGCGGTCGATGGCCTGCTGCGCCGTGACGGGTCAGGGCACCGGGGTGGCGGCCGCGGTGTCGATCGAGCAGGGCGTGACGCCGCGCGAGGTCGACGTCTCGGAGGTCCAGAAGCGCCTGGAGGCGCAGGACGTCAGGATCGCCTGAGGCCTGTGCCTCCGCGATGCGCCGCATCGCGTGGTGCACGGGATCTCGTTTCGCCGTGAAGTCGTCCACTCCTCGAGCGGCTTCCAGGATCGAGATCGCCATGTCCCGATCCCAGCACAGCCGGTAGAGCGGCTTGTCGGCGGGTCGCCGAATCCGCGCCTGCAGAAGGACTCTGTCGTTGGCTCCAGCGGGTCCTCGACAGCAGCGTGGCGCGCAAATAGCCTACGCGCCCGATCGCGCCCCGGAACAGGAGAAGCCGATGTCTCGCTCTGTCATCTCCGTCTCGAGCCTCGCCTCGCTCGTGGCGCTGATGCTCTCGCTCGTGGCCTGCGAAGCCGCGCCGCCTGCTCCTACGATCCCCAGCTCTTGCAGCCAGAACAGCGACTGCGTCGGCGGCCAGTACTGCGCCCTCGCCGTGGGAGACTGTGACGGCAGCGGCGTCTGCTCCGCCCAGCCCAGCGCCTGTCCCGAGGTCTGGGATCCAGTCTGCGGCTGCGACGGCACGACCTACTCCAACTCCTGCGAGGCCGCTCAGGCGGGCGTCGGTCTAGAGCACGACTACGAGTGTGTGCCGGTGAGCTGCACGAGCAACGCGGACTGCGGCGAGGACGAGTACTGCGCCATGGAGTCCGGTGTCTGCGACGGCGAGGGCGCGTGCACCGAGCCTCCCGAGGCCTGCGCGGACGTGTGGGCGCCGGTCTGCGGCTGCGACGGCACGACCTACTCCAACGTCTGCTACGCCGCGGTCGCGGGTGTGAACGTGGAATCGTCGGGCCCGTGCCCGTCGGTGTGCACGAGCAACGCGGACTGCAGCTCCGGTCAGTATTGTGCGCTGGCCGTCGGCGACTGCGATGGCAGCGGCCTTTGCAGCGTCGAGCCGAGCGCCTGCCCCGCGGTCTGGGATCCGGTCTGCGGCTGCGACGGGACGACCTACTCCAACTCCTGCGAGGCCGCCATGGCCGGCGTGGCCCTGGAGTACGACTACGAGTGCGTGCCGGTGAGCTGCACGAGCAACGCGGACTGCGGCGAGGAGGAGTACTGCGCCCTGGCGTCCGGCGATTGCGACGGCGAAGGCACGTGCACGGAGCCTCCCGAGGCCTGCGCGGACGTGTGGGCGCCGGTCTGCGGCTGCGACGGCTCGACTTACTCGAACCTCTGCTACGCCGCGGTCGCGGGTGTGAACGTGGAATCGTCGGGCCCGTGCCCGTC